>NZ_CP190246.1:934737-1246316 GCF_039652435.2 Niabella insulisoli
CTTTGCGAATGAGCGCAGCGCCCACTCCTTGCTTTCGGTTTTCCTTGACCACAAAAAGATCGTTTAGAATCCAGTTTTTGGTAGCACGCATGGACGAGTATTTCGGGTAAAGTTGGGTAAATCCGTTCGGAGTATTAATATCATCTAACGCAACGAAAACCACAGACTCTTTATGATCTAATTGCGCCTGAATGAATTGCCGGGCGAGCGCCAAGTTTGATGTCTGCTTATAAAATATTCTGTAATCATTGAAAAGCTTATAAACGAGATGGCCTTCTGTCGCATCAATTTTCTTAATTTTCATTTTGAAGAGCATAAAACAAAAACGCCGCATGTTAAGGATGCGGCGTTTTTACAATAAAAAATATATGTTATACTAACATCCGCAAAGGCTCTTCCAGCAAGCTTTTCAGCGTTTGAAGGAAAGCGGCGCCTACAGCCCCGTCGGCTACGCGGTGATCACATGTCAGGGTTACTTTCATCATATTCCCTACAGTGATTTGACCGTTTCTTACCACAGGCACCTGGTTGATGGCGCCCACAGCTAAAATACAGGAAGCAGGTGGGTTGATAATAGCGGTAAATTCTTCGATACCAAACATGCCCAAATTAGAAATGGTAAAAGTATTGCCTTCCCATTCGGCGGGCGCTAATTTTTTAGATTTGGCGCGACCCGCCAGGTCTTTTACTTCGCCCGCGATTTGCGATAAAGATTTGGTATCAGCGAACCGAACCACCGGCACCAACAATCCCTGATCCACCGCAACTGCCACGCCAATATCCACATGGTGGTTGACGCGGATGGTGTCGCCCTGCCAGCTGCTGTTGATATCCGGATGCTGCTTTAAGGCAACGGCGCAGGCTTTAATCACCAGGTCGTTAAAAGATATTTTATTAGGAGAAACTTCGTTCAACTGGGCGCGGCTGGCTACAGCTTTGTCCATATTGATTTCCATGGTCAGGTAAATTTCCGGTGCAGAAAATTTAACCTCTGACAAGCGGCGCGCGATGGTTTTACGCATCTGTGACACCGGTACTTCTTCGAAACTTACCTGGCCGGTTGGCGCAGTAGCTGTTGTAGCGGCCGCGGTTCCTTTCGAAGCGGGCTGTGCAGCAGATGGTTTATAATTGTCTACATCAGATTTTACAATTCTGCCGCCATCGCCCGAACCTTGGATGCTGCCAAGATCGATGCCTTTTTCTGCGGCAAGTTTTTTCGCCAATGGCGACGCTTTAATTCTTCCGTTTTCACCGGTCGATGCTGATGCTGCCGGCTGTTCAGCGGCTTTTGTTTCTTTTTCAGCTTCGGGCTGCGCCTCTTCTTTTGGTGCCGCCTCGCCTTTGGGCGCCGATGCTCCGCCACCTTTCACCGCCGCAACAATTTCATCTACATTCACTTTACCTTCTTCGCCTATGATACAAAGCAAATCATTTACCTGAATTTTTTCTCCGGCTTTGGCGCCCTGGTAAAGCAGTTTGCCATTTTTGTAGCTTTCCAGCTCCATGGTGGCTTTGTCGGTTTCGATTTCTGCCAACAGATCGCCTTTTTTTACGTCGTCCCCAATATTTTTTGCCCAGCCTGCGATGACGCCTTCGGTCATGGTATCGCTCAAACGAGGCATTAGCACCACTTCGTCCATCTTAGATACGTCGACAGTTGCGGCTGCCGGTTTTTCTTCAGCTTTTGCGGCGTTGTCGCCCTTAGGCGCTTCTTCCGGTTTTTTCTCTTCTTTAGGTTGTTCCGCATTTCCGGCTGATTTGCCATTAACGAGGCCTGAGATGTCTTCCCCTGCTTCGCCGACAATCACCATCAGGTCGTCCACCTGAAGTTTTCCTCCATCTTCAGCGCCGAGATAAAGTATAGTGCCGTCTTTATAACTTTCCAGTTCCATTGTGGCTTTATCTGTCTCAATTTCAGCCAGTAAGTCGCCTTTTTTCACGCTATCACCTACTTTCTTATGCCATGCGGCTATTACCCCTTCAGTCATGGTATCGCTCAAACGGGGCATTAAAATTTTTTCAGCCATGTATCTAAAATATTTCGCCCGAAATTAGTGAATTATATGGAAAGTTGTGAAGTAAAAAAGTGGAATTGCTTCGGGGAGGTTTTGTCAGAATGATTGCCGCCAAATTTGTGTGCACTGATCTAATCCAACACAGTTTTCGGCAGTTTAAATATAACTTGCAGTGGGTCAGATCGTAGCAGCATATCCGCCATCACCTCCCAAGCTCCAGCTTTAATTTTTCTTTAAATTGATGTACTAGCGGATATTTCTCAATCATTTTTTTGTACTGATCGACGATGGTGAGCGGCTTTTCGATTGCTTCCTGCTGCACCTGCTGGTTGGGGTTAATGACGTTAAAAATCTGAAGCTGCGAATTCTGTAATTCTTCTTTCAAAAATTCGGCGGCGTCGTTTTTAGTAATCTCGACAAAACGGTTTTCCAGCGGATTCGAAGTGTAGACGTAAAATGAGTTGGTATCGACAATTTTTACGGTTGCCAGGGCAAAACTTTGAGCGGCTGGATTTCGGTTGTCGCGTAGCTGCTGTGTAAATTTTTCCCAGGCCTTCAACACCGCTGTTTCTTCGAGCGGTATATCTTCTTTTTCCGGGGCAATTTCTTTAAACTGTTTTCTGAGTTTTTCCAGGCTGTTGATCTTTTTGCCTGTGGGCGGAGGCGGCGGCGCTGGCATGCTTGCTGCGGGTGCTGCTTTTTTTTGCGGCGGCGCGGCAGGCGCTTCGTCTATCATAAGTTTGGCCGCTGGTGACGCGGGTACTTTGGTCTTAGGCGCTGCAGCAGCCGTTTTTGCCGCCACGGGTTGTATTTGTCTGAACGCTACCGCGCCCGTTGACTCAGTTAGTTTTTTTTTTGATACCGAATTTTCATTCAGCGACACCTGCATGGCCTGTTGCAAATAGCAAAGTTTAATCAGGCAGAGTTCTACATGCAGCCTTTTGTTGCGGGCGGAGCGGTAACCTATTTCTGCTTCGCTGAGAATGTTTAAGGCGCTGATCAGAAGCGGCGTGGGAACTTGTTTCGCTGTTTGAACATATTTTTCTTTAAAACTTTCAACAGTATCCAACAAAGCCACTACTTTTTCATCCTTGCTTACCAACAGGTTTCTTATAAATGAAGCCATGCCGTTTAAAACCAGATCGCCCTCAAAACCTTTTCGGTTAATATCTTCATATAAAAGCATAGCGCCGGTGAGATCTTGTTCCTGCATGAATGTCATCAGGCGGAAATAATAATCTTCGTCCAGTATATTGAGATGCTCGAGTGTGTTGTCATAGCTTATTTCGCCATTGCTGAAACTAACAATCTTGTCCATGATGCTCAAGGCATCGCGCATACATCCTTCGCTTTTTTGAGCGATCAGGTGTAATGAAGCTTTATCGGTATGAACGCCTTCTTTTTTGCAGATATCTTCCAGATGTTCAACGGTGTCGTTGGTTGTAATCCTTTTAAAATCGAAGATTTGGCATCTGCTTAAAATGGTCGGAAGAATTTTATGTTTTTCCGTAGTGGCTAAAATAAAAATGGCGTAAGGTGGCGGCTCTTCCAACGTTTTTAAAAATGCGTTGAAGGCGGCGGAGCTGAGCATGTGCACCTCATCGATAATGTAGACTTTGTATTTGCCAGCCTGAGGGGCGAATCTCACCTGATCTACCAGTGTTCGTATATCATCAACCGAGTTATTACTCGCCGCATCGAGCTCGTGGATATTGAGCGAGCTTCCGCGATTGAATGAGACGCAGGATTGACATTCATTACAGGCTTCACCATCGGCTGTTTGATTTTCGCAATTGATGGTTTTCGCCAGGATCCGGGCGCAGGTTGTTTTGCCCACACCGCGCGGGCCACAAAAAAGAAAAGCATGCGCCAGTTGGTTCTGTTTGATCGCATTTCTTAAAGTGGTCGTAATGTGTTGCTGCCCCACCACGCTATCAAAATTCTGGGGCCTGTATTTTCTCGCCGAAACAATAAACTTATCCATGATGATCTCCTGCCGACAAATGTAACATAATTGCCACACGAATTGTTGCCTCTCTGCAGGATGTGGAAAATTGCTATTTTTTTACTGTTAAAACCTTAAACACCCCCTCGTTTTTATGATAGAGATAGCAGGTCATCCCGTCAATTTTGCAATTGACTGACTTTTTGATGGAAGCCGTTAAGGTAGTGTTGGTTTCGAAATTTTCGAGTTTTTCCTGGTTGCAGATCCAGTAATCGAGGTTATTGTGACGCAGATAAGTGCCGGTGCAATCTCTGATAACAGTCATTTCACCTGCAATGTCAGCGATTTCGGTCGACGGCTGCTTTTGGCAACCCAGCAAAAAAACTATGGAGAGGAATGCAAAAAATTTCATCTTGGCTTACTTTTCTGTTGTAAACGTAGTAACGCTGAAAAACGCAACAATGCGCAATAGTAGAACCCGTGATCGTCAGGGAATTGGCCGGAAATCCTTTACAACTAATGTTAAAATTTTCTAATTGAAGGGAGTCGGTAGACGGGCATTAAATTCCTTTGGTATGGCGTTTGCAATGACTTGGACGAATATATTTTTTTTAATCAAAATCCAATCTCTATGAAATCTTTTTTAAAAATTTTAGGTGTAGCAATGTTTGTCACGTTCGTGTTCAGCGCGTGCAGTAAAGATGATGATCCAACAGACAATGATTTTTTTGTAGGAACCTATAATGGCCAAATTTCTTACAACGGCGATGGCGATGACGTTGCCAACACCAACGGTTCTGTTACGGTGGTGAAAGTAGCTTCAGGAACTACTTATAGTTTTAAATTTTCGAACGGAATCCCCGACATTAATAATGTGCAATTTGAAAAACAAGGCGACAATATATTGTTTAATGTAGGAGGCGAGGCTGGCGTAAATTACATCAGGATTGATGCGGGAAATTTAGATATGCTTTATATCAAAGATGGCAACACATGGAATGCCGATTGTAGCAGATAAATTTTTCACTTTTGAATGCGCAAACCGCAAACATTCTAAAAATTAAAAAGCCTGCGTTTTTTATCGCAGGCTTTTTAGTTTTTACTGAATTTTATTTATTAACCCATAATTTCCAGCTGTTGTCAAACTTATACCATTTGCCGTCGCTGCCTTCCCACTTCCACTCAGGCACTTCACTCCATGAATCTCCATCTGCACTCCACACCAATTTGCCTTCATGAATCTTTAGCCATTTTCCATCTTTGTCCATCCAGCTTCCACTTTCCACCGCAGCCCATTTTTTGCCATCCGCGCTCCACCATAATTTAGCCATTTTATCGAGCTTATACCAGTAGGTTTTGCCCTCAAACATGCCGGGCCATGTTTGCGTTTTTGATTTCATCCAATCTCCTTCAATTTTTAAAAAGATCGGTGTGGGGCTCCATATGCTCGTAGCATAGGTGCTGATTGTAGCCATGCTAAAGAAAGCAAAGGCCAATATTAGTTTTTTCATTTTGTGTCGTTTAAATAAAGTACGGATTAAAAGTTATAATCTAAAGGCCGGTTTCAGGAACAGGTTTGCAATGGTTACCACCTGAGCTTTGGTAAGAAACTCATCAAAGCTTTCTGCTGCTGCAGCCTGAGTTACGCCGGGCGCAATATTTGTGATTTCAACACCAGCCTGCATCGTATTCTGTTCTCCCGCATAAACCGGATTCGCAGGCGCTACGCCGGTATCATTACCGTTGGCGCTATACGTAATCCACGGTTTCAATCCGACACCAAGTGCTGCTGCGGTCATTTGGCGAAGGTGTGATGCGTGGCGCGCTTCTACTGAGTGAATCTGCAAAGCCGTAGTTAACACTGCATTACCTTTTAAAACCGGCGCCTGTCCTTTATAAGCTCTTACTCCGGTATCTTCAAAGGCGGTCGCTACTTTCAGAAATGTTTGATAGTTAGTGTAAACATCGGCAAAAGTACCGCCAGAGGCGTAGCTGTTGTCGGCATTATAAGTTCCACCTGCTCTGAAATCAAAATTGGTATAAGCCAGGGCAGGGCGTGCTGCCGAACCTAAAGCGCCGGCCAGTAAATCTACGTGGGCTTTTTCGTGATCACGAATAGTGGTAATCGCATTTCTTGCGGCAGTAGAAGGGAAATCAAAAGTCACGTCCGTTCCTAAAAGCGCGTGATTGTAGAAGTGATATTCCAGGTATTCTAATGTGAGTGCGAAGTTCAACACGTCGTTGACCGCGGTTGTCGAACTTTGGCCGTAGGCTTTTGTAAACATAGAACTCAACGCCAAGGGCAAAGCTGCCAGTGATATTTTTTTACCGGCATTGTAAAAGTCCTTCATCACTTTTCGGCGAGGGCTTAGTCTGTCGTAAATGTCTGCATCGGTTTTTTCTATCTCATCGAGTATATTAAGGATATTCATAGTTGTAATATTTAATGGTTAAAGGTTGATAACGTTAATTTTTGTTTTGATATAGTTTGCAGCCAGCGGCAATACTTTGTCGGGCGTAAGCGCCCCGTCGAGCCCTCCGGAATTGTTAGATCCGAGCGCCGAGAGGTCGTTTAGGTCGGCAAATGAACCGTTCGATATTTGGTCGCGTACCCAGGCTGCGTGCCGAGCTTCCACCGAAACGATTTGTCCGGCAATAACAAGGTATGCATCGGTAGTCAGGCGTACGCCCGCTCCGTTGTAAGCTGCTACACCAAGGTCTTCAAATGTTTTTGCGGCAGCAAGAACGCTTGCAGCATCCGAAAAGTTGATAGACGAAAAATCGACTTCAAGGCTGCCGATGGCATTAGCGCCAAGTGCTTTTTTGAAAAATTCGCGGTGCGCAATTTCGTGATATTGTACATCCATGAAGTAAGCTTTCTGTGCGGCGGTAAAACCGGAGGCGGGGTTGGCAGCAACTTGCGTATAAAATGCCGCTTCTAATTGCTCGAGCGCATAAGCGTAATTCAATACACCGATATCATCTTTAAAATCCAGGGTGGCGCCGTCTTTATTATCTTTGAACTGGTCATACCAATCGTTTCTTTCGCAGGAAGATAAAAGCGATACGCCGGCGGCTCCTATGCCCAGGGCAGAAAGGAATTTTCTTCGGTTGTAGCGTTCTTTATCCAGGCTTTTTTTTGTTGGAGGGGTAACGTTTTCTGATTTCATGATGTCTGATTTTAATTGGAAGAATGGTTTGGGGAGACTTTACGTTTGCCCCTTTCATATATATGTACGAGATAGTTTTAGAAATGGATTTTTTTATTGAAAATCTTTTGTTTCTAAATGAATAGGAGAAATAATCAGATGAAAATAGAAGATACAGTTCGGGAATGTGTTGGTGGTGTTAGAGGTGCTCAAATCTGGCGGCTGCGCTGCAATTTCTTTTTTTGACGGGAGGATATAAAAAATGGGGCCGCCCAAACCTGCAGCCCCATGTACTGATGTCACTCTCTAACCATGACATGATTGAGATACGAAATTTTTGTAAACTCGGTTTTCCGGAGATTAAATTTTTCCCATTACGAATAACTGCTCAAGATTGGGGGTTGGGCTACCGCCTTCATTTTCGAGGGTGATGGCAAAAGCCTGAGCATTGGCGATATTCTTCAATTTGCAAACTGTAGTGCAGTCTTGGAGTACGCCTGCATCAATCGGTTGCCCGTCCATCAGGGCCCACAGCTGGTATTGTTTGCCTTTCGGCGCTTTGGGTAATGAGCTGGCCAGCAGGTATACGTCTTTATTGGATTTATTCCAGAATACTATCGCCTGGCTGTTTTCTTTTCCAGGGACGCCCGCCAATGGTATCTTGATGATGTCCGGCCCTGCAATCAAACGAAGCCGCTCATCTAACTCATTAAACTTCGTCTGTGTTTTGCTATTGTCGGCAAATAGCTGATCACGCTGTAACGCCAGTTGAACATTTTCGCGCTGCACGGTTTTATACCGGGAATAGATATACACGTTCATGGCGGCGCTAACAACAAAAAGGAGCACTGCGGCGGCGGCCAGGTATTTTAAAAAGGAAGTTTTATTTGTTTTTGATTCGGGCCTTAAAGTGGTGGGAATAGATGGTTGCTCTTGTGGGGCCAGTTCCAGCTCTTTAAAAAGATCTGCTTTTACATGGCTGTCAACAGGAACGGCATTAGCGAAAGCAGCCGCCTCCAGCTCTTTCTCGAAAGTTTGTATAGCCGCCTCTATTTCAGGGTGCAACGTGCGAAGCCGTTCAAGCTCGGCTGCCTCTTGTGCATCTGCCAGGCCCAATACATAACTTTCAATTATGCCACTTTGTATGTATTCCCTTGTGTCCATCTATCTTTTTATCCTGCTTCTTAATTCTATCAATGCTTTGCGCAGCCTCGTTTTTACCGTTCCCAACGGCATACCGGTTGTTTGCGCAATATCATTTTGACTCAAACCATCGAAATAACACATTTCCACTACCGTTTTATACTCCTCTTTCAGGCCTCCAACAAATTTGCGAAGGCCGATAGCGTCTATATTTAATGTGTTGTCGGCGACCATGTCGCTATTGCGATCATCCAGTTCAACATTTTGTCTGGAGTTTTTCCAATCTTTACTGCGTAGGGTATCGATTGCCGTGTTTCTTACAATCGATGACATCCAGGTAAATAACCGGCCTTTTACACTATCAAAAGTACTGGCCTGTTTCCAGATTTTTACAAAACTGTCTTGTAAAACACAATCCGCCAACTGATCATCCTGTATAAAGCTGCGCACAATGCTGTTTAGGGCTGCCGCATAGTTATCGTATAAATAACTAAAAGCATTTGCATCGCGTTCCTTTAACAGGGCAACCAACTCTTGTTCGGTATATTTTTGTATGGCTTTCAATAGAGGAAATTCAACATCAGTTCCTTATATACGAAAACTGTACCAAGACGGATTTCTTTTAACAGATATTTTTCAAAAAGTCTCTTAGGCCAAAA
The DNA here is from genome assembly GCF_039652435.2 of Niabella insulisoli. Taxonomy (GTDB): domain Bacteria; phylum Bacteroidota; class Bacteroidia; order Chitinophagales; family Chitinophagaceae; genus Niabella; species Niabella insulamsoli. The sequence continues at coordinate 943,649 of NZ_CP190246.1, forward strand.
TGGGATGTCTTTTAAACTGCTGCGCGCGGTCGAAAAGATACCGGTAAGTACACAACACCCGGCTCTGATGAGTGCCCAGTGATTCGGCTACATTGATCATTTTCGGATTGAAATCGCCGATCCATTGCATTTCGTATTTATTATAAATAGGCGTTCCAATATGGTATTGTCCTTCTTTGATGGTCAGGTTCTGGATTAACCGGCAGCCTTCAATAATCATGTAAGCATCCACTCCCTTTGCCTGAAACTCGGGCACGATACCGAAAACAAGGCCCACAAACTTGTCGCAGGGCTTTGTTTTTTTATACCACAGAAATTTTAGTTTTTCGATCAGGCCAAATTTTCCGTTGAGAAACTTAAACCACTGGTTGAGGTCGGGAAGGTTGAGCCAGATACCAATCGGTTCGTTTTTAAAGTAAGCGATCCAGTTGATGCGCTCGTCCATTACAGCCTTCATCGACTGAAACATTTTCAGGACGGTTCTTTCATCTAGTTGTTTTAAGCCGCCGTGGCCCGCCCAGGCTTTGTTATAAACAATGGTAAAGTCCTTGGCATATTTGGCTAAGTTGTTTTTTTTGATATTATCTGAAGAGAAATTGGCGTCGGCCGAGAGCGTGCGGTGGCGCTCATAAAACTTTTCCTGAATGCGGTCACCAACGTTCAGGCCAAAACAGATCTGGTTAAAAAAGGGCCGGAACCCGTAGTTTTCAAATAATTCCTGGTAATAAGGCTGATTGTAGTTCATGCGGTAAAGCGGCGGTTCAAATCCTTTAACCAGCAATCCCCACCAGGTGTCGCGCTCTCCAAAATTGATGGGTCCATCCATTGCGGTCATCCCTTTTTCCAGCAACCAGTTTTTTGCGGTATCAAACAAAAGGTGGGCAGCCTCCTGATCATTGATGCAGTCAAAAAAGCCAACCCCGCCAACCGGGCCTTCATCGCCTTTTGATTTATATTTTTTATTGACAAAGGCGGCAATGCGCCCGATCAGGATTCCTTTGTCATCTTTTAGAATCCAGCGCGCCAGCTCGCCAAAGCGAAAGGTTTTATTTTTTTCTTTATTAAAAACTTCAGAGACATCTTTATCTAATGGGCGAATATAATTGGGGTCGTCTTTGTTGATGTGTACGTTCACGCGGATAAACTCCGCAGCAAGCGACTCATTGGTAACTTCGATAAGTTTCATCTTACAAATGTAAAGCCTGCCGGCTATTTTATAGTTGCTTAATTAGACGGGTTTTTCGGGGAAGGCACCGAATCTATCGGCCGGGAGGCCGCCTTTTTAGCCGCTGCCAACGAATCCTTTTTACGTAGCCGGGCTATGGAATCTTTTCTATGCAGTTCTTTTTGCCTTGCTATATCTTTTACCCGCTGAATGCTGTCTTTAAGCGCTTTTTGGCGGCTATAGCTGGTGCCCACGCTGTTGAGGAACATTTTTTTGGCAATAATGGCATCGTGGCCATAAATATCTTCCCGGAAATCAAGAACCTTATTTTCATCAACCCAGGCGGTGAAATAAGTGATCAAAACCGGCACGGGCTTTTTCACCCGCACATATTTTTCTTTGTAGGTCCGCATCAGGCTGTCTACTTTTCTTTGATTATATCTTACCGAATCGTCGAGTAAATAAACCGCCAGCTTCGCGGGTTCTTTTAGCCTGATGCATCCGTGGCTATAACTCCTTTTATCTTTATTGAACAGGCTTTTCGCCGGTGAATCGTGAAAGTAGATGTTGTAGCTGTTGGGAAACAGAAACTTGACAAGTCCGAGTGAATTCCAGGGCCCCGGCTTTTGACGGACGCGCCCTTTAATGATTTCCATGTGATGCCGCGCCAGATAAGAGGCGCTGGGTTTGCCGTTCATTTCGTTCTTTACAATGCTTGTCGGCACGTTCCAATACGGGCTAAACACAATATTGCTGAGCCGGCCCGTAAATATCGTCGTATTATTCCCCTCTTTGCCTACGACCACGTCCATTTGCCAGGCGGGCTTGCCGTTTTCGTAAACATGTAGGCGATATTCGGGGATGTTAACCATAATGGAGCGGCCGCTATCTCTCGTATTGCCGGGAAGCCACCGCATGCGTTCCATATTTATAAGTATCTGTTGAATACGCTCGTCCACCGGCACATTCACATCTTTTAAAAAAGTTCTTCCGGCGGTTCCATCCGGCTTATAGCCATACATTTTTTTCAGTTCGTTGACCGCATCGGCTAGTTGCGAGTCGTAGGTATCTGTCAGCAGGCTGTCTTCTTCCTGTATAAATCCCTCAATCTTCAACCGCTTTTTTAAAACTTTGACAGCCCCGTCTTTATAGCCTTTTCTCATTACTTCCACCTTACTATTAACGGTCGGCCATCCGCCTTCGTCTTTGATTCGTTTATATTTTAAGAGTTGGTCGCGCAGTTCGAGGTATTGAGGATTGTGCGGGGCATATTCGTCAGCATATTGGCCGGTTTTTGCCAGGGCGCTGTCGAGCATCGCTTCCAGGGTGACCTTTTTCTTGGGAATATACCATTCGAGCGACTTAATATCGAAGGTTTCATCGTGTTCAAAAGCGTGATCGGCATAAGTATATAAATACCTTGTGAGGAGAATTTCTATATTTTGATAGGTTGAATCATCTTTTGGGCGGATCGAAGCCACCCGGATCAGCGTTTCCATTTTCCTATTCAACCATTCGTGATACACCGAAGAATCTTTGGAATAGTTGAGATAATTTTTCAGCAGGTTCCAAAATGAGACGGTATGCTCGGGAAGGCCTTCTTTAGAAAACCATGCGTATTGATAATTGCGGCTATTATAAAAACTTTTGATGCGATTGGTCAGCGTATCGTCAAGGCCATTTTTTGCCAGAATAAACCGTACGGTAAAGCTGTCGATAAAAAGCGAATTAAAAGAATTGGATGTGTCGATTGTTATGTCAACTTTGGTAACCGGCTTCTCTATTTTGGCCAGTTTTTCATCTTTTTTATCAAAAATGCTGCAAGATGACAGAAAACCCAAGCATAAACATATTAATACTGGTATTATAATTTTCATATATAGGTTACGGTATTTAAAAAACGAGGCGCTTGCCGGTTGCAAAAATAGAGTTATTCGCTGGAAACAAAACCCGGGGCTACAAATCTTTTAGCAATAGGCGGCTGGTCATCCTGTTCAATATGCCTGAAATGTGAATAATTTGTAAAGTCTGTGTGTCATAATCCGCGCAGAAGCCTTACTTTTGCAGCCACAAAAACAACCACACCTCAATTAATATGGCAAAAGTTGGTAAAATCAAACAAGTTATTGGAGCGGTAATCGATGTACAGTTTGATGACGCGCTTCCTGAAATTTATAACGCTTTAGAGCTTACTAAAGAAAATGGTGAGACGCTGGTACTGGAAGTTCAACAACATTTGGGCGAAGACAGTGTGCGTACTATTGCGATGGACGGAACAGAGGGCCTGGTGCGCGGAACAGAGGTTCGCGATACCGGCAAAGCGATCGCCATGCCTACAGGCGAAGCGATTAAAGGGCGCTTATTTAATGTAACCGGCGATCCTATCGATGGCTTGCCTGCGGTTTCTAAAGAAAATGGCCGTCCTATTCATGCGATGCCTCCCGCATTCGAAAACCTGAGTACTACATCAGAAGTGTTGTTTACAGGTATTAAGGTAATCGACCTGATTGAGCCTTATGCGAAAGGTGGTAAAATCGGGCTGTTTGGTGGTGCGGGTGTTGGTAAAACCGTATTGATTCAGGAGTTGATTAATAATATTGCGAAAGGCCACGGTGGTTTATCGGTGTTTGCAGGCGTGGGAGAAAGAACCCGTGAAGGAAATGACCTGATGCGCGAGATGATCGAGGCGGGCATTATGAAATATGGCGAAGCCTTCAAACACAGCATGGAAGAAGGTGGATGGGATTTGAGTAAAGTAAACGCAGAAGAATTGGCCGAGTCGAAAGCAACCTTCGTGTTTGGCCAGATGAATGAGCCGCCCGGAGCGCGTGCGCGCGTTGCCTTGAGTGGTTTGACAATTGCGGAATATTTCCGTGACGGAGATGGAGAAGGAAAAGGTAAGGATATCTTATTCTTCGTAGATAATATATTCCGTTTTACCCAGGCGGGATCGGAGGTGTCAGCGCTTTTAGGCCGTATGCCTTCAGCGGTGGGTTATCAGCCTACGCTGGCTACGGAAATGGGTTTGATGCAGGAGCGTATTACCTCAACGAAAAACGGTTCTATCACCTCGGTTCAGGCCGTTTATGTGCCTGCGGATGACTTGACTGACCCTGCGCCGGCTACTACTTTTGCGCACCTGGATGCGACTACCGTATTAAGCCGTAAGATTGCTGACCTTGGTATCTATCCCGCTGTGGATCCTTTGGATTCTACTTCCCGGATCCTGATGCCTCAGGTAGTTGGAGATGCGCATTATGAGTGTGCTAATAAAGTGAAAAGAATTTTACAACGTTATAAAGAGTTGCAGGATATCATTGCCATTTTGGGTATGGACGAGTTGAGCGATGAAGATAAGATGACCGTATCCCGTGCACGTAAAGTACAGCGTTTCCTGTCGCAGCCTTTCCACGTGGCAGAAGCCTTTACCGGGTTGAAAGGAGTGTTGGTGCCAATCGATGAAACGATTCGCGGGTTCAACATGATCATGGACGGAGAAGTTGACGAGTATCCGGAAGCGGCGTTTAACCTTGTGGGTACGATCGACGATGCGATTGAAAAAGGTAAGAAATTGTTGGCTACAGCGTAGTATTCTTCAGACGGATAGTAACGAACAAAGTTAGTCTTTATACTAAAATCTTAATTTCTAAATACTAATGACACTCAATATTTTTACACCTGAAGGGAGCGTATATAGTGGCGACGCATATGGTGTTCAAATGCCAGGCGTTACCGGTTCGTTTGAAGTGCTTGACAAGCACGCGCCGATGATTGCGGCGTTGGGCGAGGGCAAATTAAAGGTATTGCAAAGCAGCCTGACTGGCCCCGCTACTTACTATAATATCCAGGGAGGATTTGTGGAAGTGTTGAATAATAATGTGACGGTGTTGGTAGAAGGCGCGAAGGAGGTGTAAATTAAAATCAAAAAATTATATAGAAGGTAGTAAAGCCGGCTGATCATGCAGCCGGCTTTTGTATTTATTTTTTTAGGAATAAATGTTTTTTTTTGGTTGGAGCGGGATTTATTTCCCTTTTACAACCAATGTGCCCGCCAGCTTATCATGCAGCGTTTGCTTTTTATCATCCCACAACATCATCAGGTAGCCGATAAAAATAATAAGTGCGGAAAGAATTGTTGCAAAATATCTTCCCAATGCGTTGAGGAAGGATATGCGCCCGCCTTCCATATTCGTTACTTTTAAGCCAAGCGCCCTTTTGCCCAGGGTGGCCTGCCAGGAACTGGAATGCATAAAGCTAAAATAAAGTAGCGTAATAAGGTTCGACAGCAGACTGGCTGTGTTAAAATAGCTGACACTCATAACTGCCCCAAAACCTTCATTTTGCGCCAGCGCTGCTACTTCTTCCGGAGAGGGCGTTCCAAATATCATCTGTAGCACATACTGAACCAGGTAAAGTGCAATACCATCAATAATCAGCGCTCCAAACCGCTCCCAAAAACTGCCATAAACAACCACAGGCTGCGATTGAAAAAGGTTTGATTCTTCCTGATTTACATAGTTTGAAGATGTTGGTTCCGTCATAGTGCATGTTTTAGTAGTTAATAATTATTCTAAGCTAAAACAAGTTTTTGACAAAAGAAAAGCTTTTTATGAAAACCTTTTGTGCACCTTTCCCTAGTTGGGCAAACTGCCCGATCCTCTTTTTTGAAGATCGGCATAGCCGAAAACACGCTGTAGCAGCGGTGTGGTTCTGGCCGATACATTGGAGCGAATATCGGCTTCTTTCTGCGCCACGTATAAAAACATAGCATCAATCGCGCGCGCTGCAATAAAGTCATTGAGGTTGGGTTCTAGTTTTTTATTGGAAAAGGGCAGCGCATTATAAGCTCTTACCAGGGTGCTGTATTCGGCAGCGCCGCCGGTGGTGCGCACCGTGCTGTCTACAATCGGCCTGAAGGCAGTCATCAGTTCGGGTGTCATCGACGCTTTGAAATATTGCGTAGCGGCGTTTTGATTACCGCTTAGCAAAATACCCGCCGCATCCGTAATGCTCATTCTTTTTACAGCATTCAAAAAGATGGGTTTGGATTTTTGAACTGCGAGCGACATAGCATTGGTAAACTTTGAGGTGACATTGTTAACAACGGAAGTCAGCCCCAGGTCTCGGAGCGTCTTCTCAATTTTTGCGGCTTCGCCGGGAAAGGCAAATCGAACCAGGGCGTTGCCCTGATCGGGATTGGCAAAAGCTTCGAACCCGCTAAACAGCCCTTGCGTTAATGCCTCCTTCAGGCCCTGCGACATTTCAAAATTGGAAAGGCTTCCCGCAACGTTTTGAAGCGTGTCACAACCCGATAAGAAAAACGAACTGCTTAGTATCGCTATAAATAAAAACTTTCTCATGGTAAATACTTAAATAAAAGCGCCCGGCGCTCAAAAAAATTTAGTTCAACCTGGGGTCCAGCGGCGCGTTGATGATCAATTCATATTCGCCACCCAATTCCCTCAAAACATCGCGCCAAAGTTCGGTTTCCGCCTCGGCAAAAAGAAACTTTTTAGCCGCGTCCGCCACGATCCACGTTTTTTCTTCCATTTCATCTTTCAATTGTCCCGGGCTCCATCCGCTATACCCCAAAAAGAACCGGATTTTATTCGTGTCCGCCGTTCTCGAATTGATGAGTTCAATTAGCTTATCAAAATCGCCGCCCCAATAAACGCCCGATAACACCTCTTTCCCGCCGGGTATCTCCTCAGGAAACTGGTGTATAAAATGGAGGGTATTCAATTCAACCGGGCCACCTTCAAAAACGGGCAGACGAAAATCTCCGAGTTCGGGTACGAGCTCGTCTACCGAATAGGAAAGTTTCCGGTTGAGCACAAAGCCAAAACTTCCGTCCTCATTGTGTTCACACAGGAAAATAACTGTCCTTAAAAAATTAGGATCATCGAGGTGCGGATTGGCGAGTAACAATGTTCCACTGATGGGCGCTATCATAACGCCAATATACTTATTTTTTAGAAAGTGGCACGGCCCCGTTTTCTTTTATAAAAAGTTAAAAGTAGAAAAGTAGATGACGAACAAGGATCAGCAAATTTGGTATCATTATATTTGCTTTCGTGAAAAAATTATTTTCCTCCATCACAGTTTTAATCACCTTGTCGCTGGTTGGGATTATTGTGATGCAAATATCCTGGCTGAAAAACCTTATCGCGCTTAGGGAGGATCAGGTGAAGCAGAATATTGATAATGTGTACCAAAGCCTCAGCACCGAATTTGGGCGCTTGCGCGATCAGTATATTGATGCCGCCAGCGACGACTATAGCAGCCTTTTTTCGCAACGCAGTTTTTTTGATTATAAAACCATCACCATCGGTGCAAAACTCAGCAGCGACGAAATTGAAAAGATTATTCAACGCGCTTTTGATGAGGCCGAGTTGAAGAATATGGAATTTGAGTATGCTTTTATTTCGGGGCAAATGATGGGTGGCAATATTAATATTGAGAAGCAGTCGCCCAATTTTTACCAGGTAAGCAGCGATTCATTGAAAAACTATACGCCGCCCGTCCGTTTCATTCGTTCCCAAAGCGGATCTGCATCAGAAAATATTACAAAAGATGAAGTGCTTTATTTAACGGTGCTAAATTGGAAGTCGTTCGTGAAGCGATCGCTGATCTGGAGCATTTTATTTGCAGTTCTGTTTACGCTGATCATCGTTTCGGCTTTTTATCTTACCGTTTATACAATGTTGCGGCAAAAAAAGCTGGGCGAAATAAAGAACGATTTTATCAATAATATGACGCACGAATTCAAAACACCCATCGCCACGATTTCGCTGGCGGTAGACGCTTTGAAAAATGAGAAAGTCATTACCAGTCCGGAAAAATTGAACTATTTCAGCGCCATTATTAAGGAAGAAAACCAGCGGATGAACAAGCAGGTGGAAACCATTCTTAAAGCTTCACAATTTGAAAAGCGCGAGGCGGAAATAGATTTAAAACCGCTGCATGTGCATGAAGTGATCGAAAATGTGATCGATAATTTTCAATTACAATTGCACGACAAGAACGGCGAAGCCGAGCTTCATTTAAAAGCGGCTTCAGACAAAATCAATGCAGATGAAGTGCATTTCACCAATCTGGTAAACAATTTGATCGACAATGCAGTAAAATATTCCAAAGACAATGTGCCGATCATGCTGAAGATTTCTACCAGCAACTCAGGCCACAACCTGGTCATGAAATTTGAAGATAACGGCATTGGTATGAGCCGCGAAACGCAGAAGCGGATTTTTGAAAAATTTTACAGGGCGCATACCGGGAACCTGCACAATGTAAAAGGGTTTGGATTAGGCCTGAACTATGTGAAGTCAGTCGCTGACTCGCACAATGGAACCGTGAAAGTGGAAAGCGTTTTAGGCAAAGGGTCAATATTTACAGTTGAGTTTCCATTAGCCGATCGGTAATTTTTCCCGCCTATCACTTTGCTTTGTGCACATTTTTTATCAGTAAGAAGGAATCAGCATCAAAACCCTTACCACATCTAATCTGTTACCCCTATGCCGGTTTTTTATAAAGAAGAAATAAACAGCACAACTCATTTAGGTATCTGGCATATTACGGAAGAGGAGGCCTTTTTTAAAAAACGCGTTCCCCAGCACCGTGATGTTACTCATGCGCACAAACGCCTGCAACACCTGGCAGGGCGTTTTTTACTTAAATTTTTGGTTCCTGATTTTCCCAGCGAGCAGATCAAAATTGCCGATACAAAAAAGCCTTTTCTGGCTGATGAAGCCTATCATTTTTCTATTTCCCATTGTGCGGATTATGCGGCAGCTATTGTAAGCAGCGATCATAGGGTGGGCATTGATATCGAACTACCCTCAGCAAAAGTGGCCAAAGTGCGCCGGAAATTTATCAGCGATGCCGAAGAACAGGCTTTGCAACCGGGCGGCATAGAAACGCTGACGCAGTTGTGGAGCGCGAAGGAAGCAGTTTTTAAATGGTATGGCGAGGGGCAAATCGATTTTAAACAACATATTCAGCTAAAAAATTACCTGAGGGAAGGAAAGGGGTTATCCTGCTATTTTGCAAAAACGGATACTTACGCCGACATTCATATTGAGTTAATACAGCCGCTTTGCCTGAGTTATGTATGCACGCCGGTTCAGTAGGCAGCCTATCATTAAACCAACACTACTATGCAGATATTTAAATTACGATTACTCTTTTTGATTGCTTTAATAAATAGTATTGCAGTTGGGGCTGCGGCACAGCGACTAAATTTGAAAGACCTGAAAACAGGCGATCTGCTTTTTCAAAATCTTGATTGCGGCGACATGTGCGAAGCCATCGAGGCGGTTACGCGTGGTTGGCACAAACACGATTTTTCCCACATGGGAATGGTTGAAAGGGAAGGGGGCAACATCTATATTTGGGAAAGCGTAGCCGCAGGCGTTCGCCGCCTCGCGCTAGATTCTTTTAGCAAACGATCGGCGCATCAGCTTATTGCCGGGCGCTTAAAAAGGCGTTACCGGAAATTAATTCCCTCCGCAATCGGTTATCTGCACCAGCAAATAGGCGTCGCTTATGATCTTGCTTTTTTGCCCGACAATGGAAAATTTTATTGTTCGGAACTGATTTATGAAGCTTTTAAAAACGCGGCAGGAGGAAAGCCGTTATTCAAGCTGGAGCCGATGACTTTTAAGCGGCCGGGGTCCGACGAATATTTCCCGGTATGGGAAAAGTATTATCAACAACTGGAAATTCCGATTCCTGAGGGTGTGCCGGGCTGTAATCCCGGCGGTTTGTCGCGATCAAGAAAAATTACCATCGTTGGCAGTCTCTAATCAGCGCTATCATAATCTATAAGATTGAGATCGACATGCTCCAGGCCACTAATGCCGTCGATCGAACCGCGGATATGCGTGGCGTTAAGCAACACTTTTTCAAGTTGTTTTTCTCTCGCCTTCCACAGCCTTTCCATTGCGTCGCGCTCTTTTTGAATGCTTATCTTCATACTTAAAAACCCTTCGCGTATCGCTTTCCATTGTTCCGAAAATTCCGGGCTGGTAAGATAGCTATATAACAGGTTCATCTTATCTCCTTTATTTTCCTGGCTTTTTGAGGCGTTGAAAATGCGAAGGATGCTATCTCTCAAAACCGAAGCCAATGCCCTCGCTTCCGAAAAACTGCAAACCCATACGCCGTCTTTTTCTCCGAAACATTCCATTTCCTTCGGATAGCGCCGTGTCACCAAAACCGGGATATCGGCGCCTAGCGAACGCATATCCGCTTTTAATTTTTCAATCCATTCGCCGCCAAAATTTTCAGCGCGTTTGCTTTCCCAAATAATGCGGCCACACTCGGCGCCGAGGTTATTTCTAACCACCTGAATGCAGTCGGCCCCTCTTACTCCTTTACCTACTTCTTCAATTCTATCAAACGGGAAAGCTGCGGCAAGCATCTCTTCCAGGGCTAACTCTTGGCTTTCGCCCTGCAATTGCATCGACCCCTGTTCTGCCTTACGCTTCATTTCGCTGGCGAGTTTTTTCTGGTCTTCGAGTTGCTTTTCAAGCTCTCGGAGTTTTAACTGGTATTCAGTTTCCTTTTGAGCTGATTTTTCTGTTTCGATTTTACGAAGTTGCTCGGCAAGCTTTTCGCGCTCTTCGCCCAGTTTTTTGTGTAGCGTAAGTTCGAGCTCAGCTTCTTTATTTTTTAATTCCTGTTGCTGCTTTAGAAATTCGGTTTCGCGCTGACGAGAAAGTTTTAGTTTTTCTTCGTTTTCTTCGTTGGCTTTTTGAAGGAGGGATAATTTATTTTCAAAGTCGCTGGCGATCGCCTTCCTGAGCTGCCCTTCCAATTGTTGTTGTAACGCTGTTTTTTCTGTTTGTAATTTTTTCTGCCATTCTTGTTCCTTCTTTTGCAAGTCGGCCACATGTTCTTCTGTTTTCCGCCTTTGCCAATCCGCTACTTTTGAGCGGAGCTCCTTTTCCACTTCTTCCCGAATGGCTTCATTAGGTTCAAATTCGTTGCCGCAGCCCGGGCATTTTATTTTTGTTGACATACCCAAACTTACAATTGTTTTGGCTGTTTTCATTCAATTTCGTTTTGGTGAATTTAAGCCGCGCTTTAAACCCGGGCGCTGGTCACATTCGAAAAATGCAATAGCCATTCCAACGCGGAATGGCTATTGCAACTAGCTAAATCAGTGATACTGGTTAAGCTTCGTTTTCTTCTTTCATTTCAAGTTTTTTAGCATTCAATATTGCGCTGTTATTGATAGCGTAAAAGGTATGACTGAATTTCGCTACATGAGCTGCAATTGAAGATGTGCTTTGTTGATGAAAAGAGGTTGGAGGCAGCGGAGCCTTTGTCGTATCTGTGGGCTCTGTTGGTTCCGTTGGCTCGGGTGGCGGTGCGGGAGTTTTTGTTGTGTCCGGCACTGGAGATTTTGTGGTATCTGTTTGAGCCATTACTGAGCTCATAATAAACGTCGAAGCTGCTACCAATACGAATTTTGTTGCAATTTTTTTCATGATATGTGGTTTTAGAGTTTTAATAATTACGATGGTAATTTTTATTGATAAGGTTACGATCGCATTTCTATTTATAAAACGCAGCAGCGAAAGCGTCAGGTATAAAAACTTCGTTAATGTATTCCTTATTATTTCTAAAGAAAAGATGATTACTCTTAAAAGCCGTTAAAACAGCCCACAAAAAAAGCCCTGCAAATGCAGAGCTTTACCATAAAACATTTGTATGTTAAGCTAAAGGCTCAAGGTATTGCGAATAAGCATATCCTTCCTCGCCATCCTTAGTGCGAACGGACCACCAAAGATCATTCGCCTTGCTTACCAGTGTAATCACTTCGTCTTTAGCGGCTTTGCCAACAATCGGCTGGTCGGTTCCGGGGCCTTTCCTGATGTTCAAATTGGAATCCTGCGTAATCACTTTTACCTGGCTTCCCACTTCCACCTTTGCATTTACATTCAGTATCAAATCGCCGCTTGCATAATTGGGGTCGATCTGATTATAGACATCCCACAATTGATCTTTAACGGCGCCACTGGGTGCGTCACCGTCGATATATAAAACGCCATCCTGCTCTCTTACAGCAAGGTTAGAAACGCCGGCGTTGGTAGCGGCATCTACTAATGCCTGATATTTTTCCTGAAGTGCCATATTGTGTGTTTTTATTTTTTGGTTTGATAAGAAGATGTTTTGTAATGAATGAGCATAATCATTTTATAAATGTGCTAACGGGATTATTTTACATTCAATCCTTTGCTATCCACTCTTTTAGGTTTGGTGGCTTGCACTTTCTGCATCAATATCTTAAGATCATCTTTAGCAATATCGCCGTTCAAAGTAACGACGCCCTCTGAAACCGAAACGGTTACGCCGGGGTGGTCTTTCACGGCATCCGCAACAGCGGCTTGCAAACTATCGTCAGCTGTAACTACAACGGGAGCAACGGGTTCCGGAAGCGCAACGGTTGTCAGGTTGTCAACGCCCTTTACGCCATCTACCCCTTTTGCCGTCGATTCGGCTGCAGACTGCGTGGTAGCATCCTTCACTTCACCCGAAAGGGTAGCGGTTGCATCTTTTACTTCGACCGATACGCCCGATAAGTCAGGATTGCTATGTAGTGCGTTTTCTACGGCAGTTTTCAGATCGGCGTCGCTTTTGCCTTTACAAGACGGGAGCGCAAATAAAAAGCCGGCAATTGTTAGTACAGCGAGAATTTTTTTCATGATTCAGTAGTTTAATTTAACAAAATTGTTCTTTTAAAATTAATAGAATTCAATGCCAATTAAGTTGTTGCCCGCCGTTATTTTTAAGATTATTTAAAAATTAACATATGGCTTTCTGCAGGGCGCTTCGATTAATCACGCCAATTTCCTTTCCTGAAGTGCGTATAAGGCCAAGCTCTGAAAACTCCGCCAACACTTTGTAAATGGTTTCATAGGTGGTTCCGACGTAGGCGGCAATATCCTGGCGGCTGATGGTGAAGTCAATAAATCCTTTATCGTTCTTGCCGAATTTTTGTTCCAGCGATAATAGGGCACCAGCCAACCTGGCCCTTACCGTCATGTGCGCAAGATTGCGCATCCGTATCTCGGAGAGTTGAAGTTCGTCGGCCATAAACATCATGAAGGCAAACGCAAAATCTTTGTTTACTTTAAAAGTGGTTTCAAAAAAATCGATGGTGATATAACACACGGTAACGGCTGTCAAAGCAGTCGCGGTAATAGGATATTGTTTGGAAAGGGTGCTGAGGCCGCGATGCCCCAGAATGTCCTGGCGATGGGCAAATCGAACGATCAGCTCTTTATCTTCATCCCAAAGCTTATGCACCTTCACCACGCCGGACACCATAAAATAAATGCCGGTAACCTCGCTTTGTTCTGAGAAAATGACGGCTCCTTTCTTATAATGAAGTACTTCAAGGTTGGCATCGAGCGCCGGGCGCCATTCCTTTAAGCAATGGCTGTGGAGAAAGGATTGGCTGGTATCCGTATTTTTCTTTCGTGACATAAAAATAAAGATAGCAGAAACTCCTGTAAGCGCGTGATTTCTATTGTTGGCGGGCTGTCAGCAGTTCTTTTACCTGGCTGTTTTCAAAAAGCAATTGAGGGAGTGCTACGACCGCTCCGATAACGATAATGGCAGGGTTTTCCAGGCCTGCATATTGCGCCCTGTAATAAATATCTTTTACCTTTCCGGTTACGGATTTTTGATTAGGCAGCGTTCCGTTTTGAATAATAGCGGCCGGCGTTTCCGCTTTTCCATATTTTGCAAATAGTTCAGTGATAGCTTCAAGTTTGCTCATCGCCATTAAAATTATTACTGTGGCGCTCGATTGCGCCGCCAGTTCAATATCTTTTGAGACTGCGCCCTCTCTGGTGGTGCCCGTCACTACCCAAAAGCTTTCGTTCGTGCCCCTGGCCGTTAATGGAATGAGTTGTGACGCAGGTACGGCCAAAGCGCTGGAAATGCCCGGTACCACCTCGACGTCAATACCAGCCTGTTGTGCAGTTTCTATTTCCTCCCATGCCCGGCCAAAAACAAAGGGGTCGCCGCCTTTTAAACGCACCACACATTCGTATTGGCTGGAATATTCTAATATAAGGTGATTGATTTCGGATTGGCTTAGCGCGTGACAACCGTAGCGTTTGCCGACAAACTTATGGATGCAGCCTGGTTGGGTATGCGCGAGTAACTCGGGGCTTGCCAATGCATCGTAAAGCACAACATCAGCTGTTTTTAGCTTTTTTAATGCTTTAACTGTGATTAAATCCGGATCTCCGGGGCCTGCTCCAATTAAGATTAATTTTGCCATAAATATAAATTATAATAAAATATATATAATATTTTCTGACCAAAATTACGAAATATTAATCAGATTGTATTAAATTTGATATACTAAAAAGATGATTATTCTTGTTTATTTATAGGTTTAACTTGTAAAACACATATATAGAATATTTATTAATATAAGATTGTTGGCCATTTTTAACTAAAAACGACATTATGAAAGTTGTTGTAATCGGAAATGGCATGGTTGGCCAAAAATTCTGCGAAAAATTGCTCTCTAAGGGAATTGATAACCTCGAGTTAACTGTTTTTGGAGAAGAAACGCTCGCTGCTTATGATCGCGTGCATTTAAGTTCCTATTTCGCTGGCAAGACAGTCGATGACCTTACCCTCCAACCGGTAAAATGGTATGAAGAAAAAGGAATTGATTTGCGCCTGGGCGATCCCATACAGGAAGTAAACCGCGACAAAAAGACCGTGACTTCTTTTGAGGGCGTTACCCTTACTTATGATTATCTCGTTTTTGCTACCGGTTCTTCGGCTTTTGTGCCTCCGATTCCGGGGGTGGATAAGCACGGCGTTTTCGTGTATCGGACTATCGAAGATTTGAATATGATCTGGCGCCATGCGCCCACCACCAAGACGGCCGTCGTAATCGGTGGCGGTCTGCTCGGACTGGAAGCGGCAAAAGCCTGCCTCGATTTGGGTATAAAAGATACCCATGTGATTGAGTTCGCGCCCCGCCTTATGCCGCGTCAAATCGATGAAGCCGGTTCGGATATTCTTATACAAAAATTAAAAGATCTTAATATTACCACACATACCGGCAAAAACACGGCAGCGATCCTGGGGAACGAAACCATCAGTGGAATGATTTTTACCGATGGGTCGATTTTGAGCACCGACATGCTTATTATCTCTGCGGGCATCAAGCCGCGAGATGAGCTGGCTCGGGCCTGCGGCCTGACAGTTGGTCCGCGCGGAGGTATTGTGGTGAATGACGCAATGGTAACAAGCGACGAGAGCATTTTTGCCATCGGCGAATGCGCGCTGCACAATTCAATGATATATGGTTTGGTAGCGCCGGGTTATGAAATGGCCGACGTAGTCGCCACAGGCCTTGCCGGCGCCGAAAAAGCTTTCCCTGGTTTTGATATGAGCACCAAGCTGAAGCTGATTGGCGTGGACGTCGCCAGCTTCGGCGATCCATTTATCTCTGGCGAGGAAGCGAAAACCATTGTTTTCAGAGACAACCATTTGGGCGTCTACAAAAGGATCAACTTCTCGAACGACGGAAAAGAATTGCTGGGCGGCGTATTGGTGGGCGATGCAGATGCTTACAATATGTTGCTGCAGATCTGCAAAAATAAAATGGCGCTGCCTCCCAATCCGATGGATCTTATTATCCAGGCAAAAGAAGGCGCCGCCGATGCGGGCGCAGGTGTGGTTGCCCTGCCCGATGACGCTTTGATTTGCAGCTGTGAGGGGGTCACCAAAAAAGATATTTGCAATGCCGTAACTGAAGCCGGCTGCGAAAATGTTGACGCCATTAAAAAATGTACCAAAGCTGCAACTGGTTGCGGAGGATGTGCGCCCATGGTGAAAGATATTATGGTGCATACGATGAAGCAGCAAGGCAAAATGGTGAGGAATGTTTTGTGCGAGCATTTTGATTATTCCCGCCAGGAGCTTTACGACCTGGTTAAGATGAAAGATTTCCACAGTTTTGACGAGGTGCTCGACGAGTTGGGCAAAGGCGATGGGTGCGAAACCTGCCGGCCGGCGGTCACTTCAATTATCGCCAGCCTTTGGAACGAGCTGATCGTAAAGAAAGAAAACGCCAGCTCTCAGGATACGAATGACCGGTTTCTCGCTAATATACAAAAAGGCGGCACCTATTCGGTCGTGCCGCGCATTCCGGGCGGAGAGATCACTCCCGATAAACTACTGGTCATCGCCACGGTGGCAAAAAAATATAATCTCTACACCAAAATAACCGGTGGTCAGCGTATTGATATGTTCGGCGCCCACGTAGGCGATCTGCCTTTGATTTGGGAAGAGCTGATTCAGGCAGGATTTGAAAGTGGCCATGCGTATGGAAAAGCACTGCGAACTGTTAAAAGCTGTGTAGGCAGCACCTGGTGCCGCTTTGGTTTACACGACAGTGTCAGCTATGCCATCCGCATAGAAGAAAGGTATCGCGGACTCCGGGCGCCCCATAAAATTAAGTCAGCCGTTTCGGGTTGTATCAGGGAATGTGCTGAAGCGCAATCGAAAGATTTCGGCATTATCGCTACCGAAAAAGGCTGGAATTTGTATGTATGCGGAAATGGTGGCTCTAAACCTCAACATGCCCTGCTGCTGGCGACCGACCTCGACTCAGAAACCTGTATTAAATATATAGACCGTTTTTTAATGTTCTATATCAAAACCGCCGATCCGCTTACAAGAACAGCAACCTGGCTGAACAAAATGGAAGGTGGCATTGACTACCTGCGCAACGTGGTGGTACACGATACATTGGGTATCGCCGCCGAACTGGAAAACGAAATGCAGATGCTGGTGGACAATTATGAGTGCGAATGGAAAGCTGCTGTCGAAAATCCTGACATAAGAAAGCGTTTTAATCACTTTGTAAACGCGCCGCAGGAAAAAGATCCCTCCGTTCAGTTCGATTCTTTCAGAGGTCAGAAAAAAGCAACCGAATGGACGAACACGCTCGCGGTTTCATAATTCGCTTTTCCAACACAGACCTTTCATCTTAAAATTTATTGAAGTATATGATGTACGATCATCCAACTATTCCTTTAACAGAAACGCATTGGTTTGCAGCCTGTGCCGTAGAAGATGCGGTATTAAACGGCGGCGTATGTGTGAAATATGGAGAAGAGCAGATTGCGCTGTTCTATTTTACGCGGCGTAACGAATGGTATGCGACGCAAAATTTATGTCCTCACAAAAGGCAAATGGCACTAAGCCGTGGCATGTTGGGTTCTGCTGGCGACGAGCCGAAGGTAGCCTGCCCTTTTCATAAAAAAACCTTCTCGCTGGTGACGGGCCAGTGCCTGAGTGGCGATGAATGCGACATTAAAACCTATCCTGTAAAAGTAGAAAACGGAACTGTTTATATCCAGGTAGAAAAGCAGCAGCCTCCGCAATAAGCATATCGTAGACATAGTATTGCAGCTGATTCTAAATCGCATGCAGTCAACCAAAAACCCTCTAAAAACAAACTGATGAAAAAATGCAACCTGTTGATGGCTTCTGTTTTTTTAATCGCGGCCGCGCCCAAAGCGCAGGCCCAAACCGGTGGCGCCAAAGTTCAACCCGCTCTTTGGGATGGAATGGTGATAGCCGGTTATGTAGATAATGGCGCTTATGTCAATTTTGGCGGCCCATGTATCAAATACGCTAAAAAGCCCTGCGTTATTGCCTTGGGAATGCTGCCTTCTTTAAGAATCAAAGAAGATAAAGTGGCGGCGGGCGCTAAAAAAAACGCATGGGTGACGCCCACGCTCGGCGCAGGCTTGACGATGGCCTACAAACATATTGCGCTGCAAATTCCTGTTTACTATAATGCTAAAACCGCAGCCAGCGATGGCCGGTGGGAGTTGGGTATCGGGGCCGGCTATAAATTTTAATGAATGCTGATTATCTATTCAAAACATTAACCCAAATATTTTTACAATGAATAATATTAATACCAGGCCTTTAACCAAGTTGAATGTATTTTCTGTAAAAGGCATTCAAATGCGCACTTTTCATATTACCTGGCTCACGTTCTTTGTCTGCTTTTTCGGCTGGTTTGGGCTGGCTCCGCTGATGCCTACGATAAAGGAAGATTTGAATCTTGATAAATCACAGATTGGTAATATTATCATCGCTTCCGTGTCGGGAACCATTGTGGCGCGGCTTCTGATCGGGAGGCTTTGCGATGTCTGGGGGCCGCGAAAAACACATACCGCTCTTTTGCTGATCGGTTCTATCCCCGTATTCCTGGTAGGCCTGGCAGACAGCTACACTTCTTTTTTATTGTTTCGCCTGGCAATAAGTGTGATCGGCGCTTCATTTGTGGTTACTCAATTTCATACATCAATGATGTTCGCGCCGTCGATAAAAGGAACGGCCAACGCAGTGACGGGCGGTTGGGGAAATTTGGGCGGCGGCGTTACCAATATCGTGATGCCTTTAATTTTCGCCGCCATTGTTGGCTTTGGCTTCACCAAAAGCGAAGCCTGGCGTTATGCGATGATTATCCCGGGAGTGATGATGTTGCTGGCAGCTTTTTTAAACTGGCGTTTTACAAAAGATACGCCCGCCGGCAACTTTGATGAGATTGAGAGAAACCGCGTGAAATCAAAAACAGACTATAGTGTTTTGAAGGATTGGCGTATATGGGCGTTAACGCTGGCTTATGCGATGTGTTTCGGTATGGAAATCACGTTTGATAATGTGGCGGCGCTTCATTTTGTACAACACTATGGGCTCGACCAGAAGACCGCTGGTTTTTGGGCGGGCGCCTTCGGCCTGATGAATTTATTTGCGCGCGCCATGGGTGGCTTTTTTGCTGACCGTGTAGGTAGGGTGCATGGCTTGCGCGGAAAAGGCCTTTTGCTGGCAGCCGTTTTGCTGATCGAAGGGGTTGGCCTTATTCTTTTTGCAAGTGCAGGCTCTCTAACACTCGCCATTATCTCCATGTTGTCATTTGCATTGTTTCTGAAAATGGCCAACGGCACCACTTATGCGATAACGCCTTTTATCAACGAAAAAAATGTAGGCCTGGTGAGCGGCATTGTTGGAGCGGGAGGCAACCTGGGTGGAATGATGTTTGGTTTTTTATTTAAAAGCCCGGAGATAACCTACGTGCAGGCTTTCAGCTATATCGGGTACATTGTTATCGCCGTGGCGCTGATCGTACTGGTAACCAAATTTGCAAAGCCGGCAGGCGAAACCGAAGAAGCGGCATTGGTGCTCGAGCCGGCGCCAGCGCCATGATCGGTTCAAAAAAATCATAAACGGCCTCTGACGATTGCAGCCATCAAAGGGAAGTTAATGAGTGAAAAAAGTGTCTATTCAAAACCTGTTTTATCTGCTGATAGCAAGCCACAAACAACTACCTGCTGCTATTGCGGCGTTGGTTGTGGTATAACGGCTACGAAAGATAAATTAGGAAAGCTGCTGGTTGAAGGCAATCCTTTACATCCGGTGAACAAGGGTATGCTGTGTAGCAAAGGAATGAATCTTCATTACACTGTGAATGACACCAGTGACCGTTTGTTATATCCTGAAATGCGATACGCAAAGCATCAGCCCCGTCAGCGGGTGAGCTGGGATGCGGCGCTCGAACGTACGGCCGCTGTTTTTAAAACCTTCATTGAAAAATATGGCCCGGACTCGGTTGCTTTTTATGCCTCAGGGCAATGCCTTACCGAAGAGTATTATGTTGTCAATAAACTGATTAAAGGATTTATCGGCAGCAATAATATCGACACAAATTCAAGGCTCTGCATGAGCAGCGCTGTCGTAGGTTATAAAATGAGCCTCGGTGAAGACAGCGTGCCGGTTAGTTATGAAGATGTCGAATTGGCGGATGTTATTTTTGTGGCAGGCGCCAATCCCGCCTGGTGCCATCCCATTTTGTGGAGAAGGGTGGAAGCGGCTAAAGAGCGCAACCCTGATGTAAAAATCATTGTAAGCGATCCCCGGAAAACACAAACCTGCGCTTCGGCTGATCTGCATCTGCAGTTAAACCCCGGAACCGATATTACACTGCACCACGCCATAGGTCGGGTTTTGATAGAAAATGGCGATATCGATGCTTCATTTATTAAAGAAAACACCGAAGGATTTGAGAAATATAAAACTATCGTTTTCGAAAAAACGCTGGCAGAAGCTGCATTGATTTGCGGCGTAGAAGAGGTTTTGATTCGGAAGGCGGCGGCTTATATCGGCAATGCGAAAGGCTTTATTACGATGTGGACGATGGGGCTCAATCAAAGTGTGGTGGGAGTGGGTAAAAATCTTTCGCTGATCAATCTCAATCTTATTACCGGTCATGTCGGAAAGCCCGGTTCAGGCCCGCTCTCGCTTACCGGCCAGCCCAATGCGATGGGTGGCCGGGAGGTCGGCGGATTGTCAAACCTGTTGCCGGCGCATCGCGACCTTGCGAATGAAGCGCATCGCGCGGAAGTGGAGGATTTCTGGAAGGTACGGCGCGGCACCATTCCTGCGAAACCCGGTTTAACCGCTACGGAAATGTTTGAGGCGCTGGATAGTGGAAAGTTGAAAGCTATCTGGATTCTTTGCACGAACCCGCTTATCAGCCTGCCCGATGTGAGAAAGGCGGAGGCTGCTTTGAAAAAAGCAAAATTTGTAGTCGTGCAGGAAATAAGCAATAAACCAGAAACGCTGCATTATGCCGATGTGATTTTGCCCGCAGCTGCCTGGACGGAAAAGGAAGGCACGATGACCAATGCCGAAAGGCGGGTGAGTTATTTAAACAAAATCGTGGAAGCGCCGGGAGAGGCCCTGCCGGATGCTGAAATCATCTGCCGGTTCGCAAAAAAAATGGGTTATCCGGGCTTTGACTTTAAAAGCTTTTCCGAAATTTTTGACGAGCACGCGGCGTTAACCAAAGGCACGAATGTGGACATCAGCGGCCTGGATTATAAAACGCTGAAGAGCCGCCTTTCCGTGCAGTGGCCATTCACAGCGCAACATTTGAAAGCGCCTGCGGGGAGCGATCTTTTTTTTGGAACCCGACGTTTGTTTACCGATAAAAAATTTTATACCGCAAATGGGAAAGCGATTATTCATACGGCTGATGACGAACACCGGTCTGAACCTTTGGGTGGTGATTTTCCGCTCATTCTCACCACCGGCCGTATTCGTGATCAGTGGCACACCATGAGTAAGACAGGAAAGGTTAATAAATTGAAACAACACCTGGGCGCTTCGTTCCTCGAAATGCATCCCGAAGATGCGCAGCGGCGCGGCATTAAGGATGAGGCGATCGTAGTAGTGAACAGCCGTCGCGGCGAAGTTCGCGTCAGGGCGAAATTAACAACCGATATAAAGAAGGGCGTTGTCTTTATGCCCATGCATTGGGGTAAGGTTTTGAAAAGTGATCTAAACCGCGTTAATAATGTTACCAATAACCTGCTCGATCCGAAAAGCAAAGAGCCAGATTATAAATATACCGCTGTTGAAGTAGGCTTGTATCAACGGCCTCCTCAAAAAATAATAGTGGTAGGCGCCGGCGCCGGCGCTTGCGGATTTGTGAAAGCGCATCGGCAGTTAAATGCATCCGATGAGATTGAGGTATTTAGTAAAGAAGCCTATCCTTTCTATAACCGTGTATTGCTGCCCGATTATATTACCGGCACTTTGAAATGGGATAACCTGGTAAAGATGACGGACGAAGAGGAGTATGCATATAATATCAAACTGCATCGCGGTGTAAGCATTGAAAGCATCAACAGGGAAAATAAAAGCGTCACTGACAGCAACGGAGTTGTGCATCGTTACGATTTGTTGGTAATGGCCACTGGCAGCCGGGCCACAATGCTCAGGGATCTGCCGGATATGAAAGGGGTTTTCACCATGCGCAGCAGAACCGACGCTGATTATTTTCTGGAACATATCGGCGGCGCCTCCGGGCGCGTGGTAATTATCGGCGGCGGCCTTTTGGGGATAGAACTGGCCGCTTCCCTCCGCGAAATGGATATAGCATCCACCGTCATACAACGAACCTCGCGGTTAATGAACCGCCAACTCGATCCGCTGGGGAGCCAGCTTTTACATGAGGAACTTATTGACAAAGGCATTGATATTTATTACAATGATGAGATCGACCGGGTGTTAGGCGGCAATACGCTCACGGGAATAAAACTAAAAAGTGGTTTACAGATCGATTGTGCAGCGATCGTGGTGGCTATCGGCACAACGCCCAATGTTGAAATCGCAAAGTCTGCCGGCCTAACTTGCAAGCGTGGTTTGGTGGTAAATGAATACTTGCAAACCAATGATCCGGACATTTTTGCGATCGGCGAGATTGCAGAGTTTCGCGGCGCAGTTTTTGGCATCACGGCCGCCGCAGAGCAGCAGGGGGAAATTGTGGCGCAATACCTCAATGGCAATATTTCGCGTTATTATGAAGGCACTTTGCTGATGAATATTTTGAAAGTGCATGGGGCTGACTTTTGTTCGTTGGGCGAAGTGGAGTGCCCCGACGACCCGGCTTACGAAGAAGTTGTTTTTATAGACAAAGCGAAAAGGTTTTACAAAAAATGTATTATTCACAATGATCGCATGGTCGGTGCTATTTTGATCGGCGACAAGAATGAATTTTTAGAGTTTCGCAACCTGATCGAAAATCGAATTGAACTCAGCGAGAAGCGGCTGCAGTTGCTGCGCGCGGGAAAGCCTTCCGAACCTGTCATTGGGAAACTTTTGTGTAGCTGCAATAATGTGGGCGAAGGTAATCTGGTTAATAAAATCAAAGCAGGTTGCAAAGATCATTTGCAGTTATGCCAACTCAGTGGAGCGGGCATGGGATGTGGCAGTTGCCGCCCCGAGGTTAAAAAGCTGTTGGAAAAGACCTTAAACGCCATTCCTGCGGAAAATGCGGAACCGGAGGAAATAAGTGCCTGATCAATTCTATTCGATCTATAGAATCATAAAAAAATTGTACGCATGAAAGGATGCTATACGATTAAAATAAACTTTAAGGGCGGCATTATATCGCCGGGCGAGCTGCTTGATATTTTGACGGCGGCCTCCCGCTCCGGCGTAAAGCAGGTGCGTTTTGGATTGCGCCAGCAATTGTTGATTCATGTGGAAGAGCAGCTGGGGCCACGTTTCAAGCAGGATTTGGATAGGCTGGATATTTTCTATGAGATTGATGCCGACGAACACGCCAATATTATGAGCTCTTATCCAGCTGAAGAAGTGTTTATCAATAACACCTGGCTGAGCGAAGGCGTTTACAAAGATATTCTTGATGAGCTCGATCATAAGCCCCGGCTGAAGATCAATATTTCGGATAGCAACCAAAGCTTTACGCCCATGCTGACCGGCAATATCAATTGGGTTGCTGCTCCTCATCTGCCTCATTTCTGGCATCTTTTTATTCGCTTTCCCAAAACCAACAGCGTGTTTGAGTGGGATGAAATGGTGTATACCAATGATGTGGCAAAACTTTCCAGGGAGATTGAAGCTATTATCCATGCAAGGCCCGATCTTTTTATCGACCATGAAGTGAAAGATGGAGATGCGCTATTTCGGTTGATTGATAAAACAATCTATAGCACGCGCCCTGCGCCTAAACCGATGTCGCTTCCTTCGTTCAACCTTCCTTATTATGAAGGGTTTAACCGGCACAATAACAAATATTGGCTGGGCGTTTATCGTCGCAGCGAATTGTTTCCTATCGCTTTCTTAAAAGATCTTTGCCTTCTTTGTTTACAAACCAAAGTCGGGCAACTGTGCTCGACCCCATGGAAATCGATTATTATTAAAGGAATTGAGGAGCGTGATAAACAGCTTTGGAGCGCGCTGCTCGACGACCATGAGATCAATATGCGCCACGCGGCCAACGAATTAAATTTTCAGGTTCAGGATAATGATCCCGCCGCAACCAGGCTCAAAACTTTTTTGGTGCAGAAGCTCAACACGCTGGATGCGCGGACTTTCGGGATTTGCATTGGGATCAAAACGCAGGCAAAAAGTGAGATTTTTAGCTCCATACTAATCAGGCGTAAACCGCTGATAAGGATTTTTGGGAAGGCATTTTTCCACCTGTATGATATTTTATGTGCGAAAGATTTTAACCCCAATGAACGCACGGGTACTGTGTTTGTGAGTAACATCACAAAAATGTACCTGGCTTCCGAATTGCAGGATGCTATTCTATGGTTTTATAAAAAGCAAAATGAAAAAGGTTTGCATGTAGCGCCGAAAGCAGCGCAAAAGCCTTCGAAAAAAGCAGAGGCTGTCACGGCGCTCTTTCAATGCAAACATTGCCTTACGGTCTATAACAGCGCGTACGGCGATCCGGAAAATGATATCCGGCCCGGTACAAATTTTGAACAGTTGCCGATAGGTTATGGCTGTCCTACCTGCGATGCACCGAAAGCAGATTATTTTAAAATAAACAGCGCCGACGCGGTGTTGCATGCATCATAAGCCATTCAAATCGGCGTGCGCATTGACGTTTTGAAAATAGGGTTGTTGATTGTCTTTTAGCGCAAGCGTTGCCACATTGAGGTGGTCGAGCACAAATTTCATAGCAAATTTCTTCAGTTGTTTTTGCTGAATCATGGCCATAATTTTTGTTAATGCAGTTGAAGTGTAGATGGCGCAAAGCGGTTCGGGCTCGCCCGAGTTGGTAAACAGGTAAGCATCAGCGGTTGCGGCATCGGCCAGCTGATAAAGTTCTTTGAGTAAAAAAGTTTCCATGCGTGGCATGTCACAGGCCAGTATAAATAAATCTTCGGAGGGGCAGGCAATATGGGCGCTCATCAAGCCCAGCAGCGGCCCTTTTAGTTCAAGTGCGTTATTGTCTGTAACCCGCTCCAGTTCAGGGAAAGCTGTGGCATAAGCGTCGATTTGCGAGAAGTTGATCGAAAGCTTAACCGGGATTTTTAACGCGCTCAGTTTATCTACAGCCGCCATTGCCCAGTGGGTTTCCTCGGTGATTAATAAACCTTTGTCGCTGCCCATCCGTAGGCTCTGTCCGCCGCAAAGTACCATGCCTGTCATTGCAAAAATTGGTTGAGTGGGTGATAATGTTTTACCGGCATCGAAGTTCGGAAACTGTTTTTAAAAGGTGTACTTTCACCAGACATTTTTTACCACGATAAAATCGCCTTCATGTATTTTATAAGCGACTTATATATTTATCCGGTGAAGTCCCTGAGCGGTATTCGGTTAGAGCAGGCAAAGCTCACAGATCGCGGCTTTCAATATGATCGGAGATTTGTTTTAATTGATGAAAATAACCGGTTTCTTTCGCAGCGGGAGTTGCCAAAAATGACTTTGCTTCAACCGGTTATTTCCGGCGATAAGCTTTTTATTTTTGAGAAAAGAAACGCAGGTGATGTGTTTGAACTGCCTTTGCAGCCTGACTCTGGAAAAGAATGCCCTGTTCAAATGTTCAAAGATGTGAGTCGGGGTGTCCTGGTCGACGAAGCGGCAGACCGGTGGTTTTCAAAAAAGCTTGGCGTTGCGTGCCGGCTGGTTTATATGCCCGATGAAGTGAGGCGGCCTGTGGATGCCGATTTTGCTATCAACGGGGATATTGCCGGGTTTTCCGATGGTTATCCGTTGTTGATGATTGGCCAGGCTTCTCTAAATGATTTAAACAGCAGGCTCGAATGGCCGGTTCCCATGAACCGCTTCCGGCCAAATTTGGTGGTGTCTGGCGCTGCCCCTTTCGAAGAAGATACGATGAAGGCGTTTACTATCAATGGCGTTTCTTTCTATGCAGTAAAATCCTGCGCTCGTTGCGTTATCACAACCATTGATCAGGAAAGTGGCCACCAGGGCAGGGAACCATTAAAGACGCTATCAACTTACCGGAATCTTGAGAAGCGCATTTGTTTTGGCCAGAATGTTTTATTTAATGGCTCAGGTGAAATAAAAGTCGGAGATTTGTTAGAGGTAGCTCAGCGCCAGCCTCATTTGTTTGAATAGAAGTCAATATGTTAGTCGATCGATATAACAGAGTTCATAATTACTTAAGAATATCTTTAACGGATAATTGCAACTTCCGTTGTTTCTATTGCATGCCGGAGGAGCATTATTCGTTCATGCCCAAAGCATCGCTGATGCAGGCGGCAGAAATTGAAAAATTGGCAAAAGTATTTGTCGAGTTAGGCGTTGATAAGATTCGCCTCACCGGCGGAGAGCCTCTTGTGCGAAAAGATGCACCACAGATTATTGAGGCCTTAGGTAAACTCCCGGTATCACTAACCTTGACAACCAATGGCGTAAGATTACATGAATTCAAAAACGTGTTGCGTAGCGCAGGTGTTGCTTCGCTCAACATCAGTTTGGACACATTGGACGCTGATAAATTCCAGCTCATAACACGCAGGGATAATTTTCAAACTGTCATGAATAATATTGATCTGATGTTAGAGATGGGTGTTTACGTGAAAGTGAATGTGGTGGTGATGGCGGGGTTGAATGATCAGGAGATTATTGATTTTATTGCGTGGACAAAGCATAAACCAGTACATGTAAGGTTTATTGAATTTATGCCTTTCGCTGGCAATAAATGGACCAGTAACAAAGTGTTTACCTGGCAACAGATATTGGAAAAAGCCTCAGAAGCATTCTCTTTTCTGCCATTAAAAAATGAGAAAAATGCCACGGCTAAAGGCTATATCGTCCCCGGGCACGCCGGAACTTTTGCCGTGATCAGTACAATGAGCGCCCCATTTTGCGACACATGTAATCGTATGCGCCTGACCGCAGATGGCAAATTGAAAAACTGCCTTTTTGCAAAAGATGAAACAGATCTTTTAACAGCCATGCGCAGCGGCGAAAATGTGGAAGATCTGATAAGAAAAAATATCAAAGCGAAGGCGGCTGCATTGGGCGGCCAGTTTCCCGAAACTTTTGAAACCTTAAACAGTGAAGAGGTGATCAACAGAAGCATGATCGCCATTGGGGGTTAATTATCTTATGATTAGCGTATCAGCCGCGAAGCAGAAAATAGACGAATATGTATCGGCGTTAAATCCGGTGCGCCTGCCGCTTGCAGAGGCAGCGGGGAAGGTTTTAGCGCAGGATGTTTGTTCTAAGGTCTATGTGCCGGGCTTTCAACAATCGGCAATGGACGGTTATGCGTTTTCTTTTGCAGATTGGAGTAGCGGTGCGCAGCTTAAAATAGTGGGGGAACACCAGGCGGGAACAGATCAGATTATTTCCATTCAAAAAGGCGAGGCGGTTCGCATTTTCACAGGAGCGCCCTTGCCGACCGGCGCTGACACCGTGGTCATGCAGGAAAAAACTTCTGTCCTTGATTCCAATTTGACAATTGAAGACGAGAAATTGATAAAAGCCGGCAATGTGCGCCCGGCAGGGTCAGAAATAAAAAAGAATGAATGTGCGCTCAAGTCTGGCGACTTGTTAACGCCTGCCGCGGTTGGCCTGCTCGCAGCAGTAGGGGTCGATGAAGTTTTAGTGTATCCGCATCCGGAAACTACCATCATTGTCACGGGTAAGGAGCTGATGGCGCCGGGGCAGCCACTGGCTTATGGCCAGATATACGAATCCAATTCATTCATGCTGGGCGCGGCTCTGCGGCAAGCTGGCATCCAGCGGTTTGGTCGGTCGCAGGCTGATGACGATCTGGCGATCCTGACGTCCTTACTTGCTAATGCGCTGGAAAAGTCTGATCTTGTTTTGCTGACCGGCGGTATCAGTGTGGGCGATTATGATTTTGTGCTGAAGGCAGCCGAGGCCTGCGGCGTCCAGCAGGTATTTTATAAGGTAAAGCAAAGGCCGGGCAAGCCGCTGTTTTTCGGCACGGCAAGTGGTAAATTTGTTTTTGGGCTGCCTGGAAATCCGGCTTCTGTGCTTACCTGTTTTTATCAATATGTGTTGCCTGCGATTGCGCGGCTTTCAGGCCGCCCCAACCCGTTGAGTGCGCGTACCGGCCGGCTGAAAAATGATTACGAAAAAAAGCACCCGTTAGTACATTTTTTAAAAGGATGGTATGACGACGATACCGTAGCAATCCTCGAAGCGCAGGAGTCGTATCGCCTGCGGTCTTTTGCCCGCGCTAATTGTTTGATAGCGTTAGATGAAGCTGCAAAAAATTACCCCGCGGGCGCTTCGGTTACGTTTTACCCCTTACCTTTTTAATCTCATACTACAATGGATATTTCTTATTTATTTTTTATCCTGCTTTTTGTTGTTGCATTTTTATACGCCTCCGTCGGGCACGGCGGCGCAAGCGGCTATTTGGCGCTAATGGCTATTTTTGGTGTTGCTACGGCGGTGATGAAACCTACTGCGCTATTGCTCAACCTGTTTGTTTCCATGGTGTCATTTATTCAATTTTACAGGGGCGGTTACTTTAAAGCTAAATTATTTTTACCGTTCGCGCTTGCATCTATTCCGCTGGCTTTTGTTGGCGGGTTGATACATGTCGATGCGTCTTTCTATAAAAAAATATTGGGGCTTTTGCTTTTAATCCCCATTGCGCGGTTTATTTTTTTTCAAAACATAAAAACACAAAATACAAAAACGCCGAACCTGCCGCTTGCGCTTTTGATAGGCGCCGCTATTGGGTTGTTGTCGGGGTTGATTGGTATCGGCGGTGGCATTATTTTATCACCGGTGTTGCTGTTACTGGGTTGGGCCAATATGAAAGAGGCGGCCGCGGTTAGCGCATTATTCATTTTTGTTAATTCATCGGCGGGCCTGGCAGGTCAGCTTACGCAGGGGGTGCAATTTACGGATCAGATGTACGCCTGTGTGATCGTCGCGTTTTCAGGCGGCCTTTTCGGCGCTTATTTCGGGGCGTTGAAGTTTAAACATGATGTGCTGCGTTATGTGCTGTCCACGGTTTTATTGGTGGCTGTTTTTAAATTGTTTCTTACTTAACATGATAATTGATTTTACATCAATTTCCCATTGCCAACGTAATGGGTTCCGTAAATTTGAATTATGCCAATAAATGTTTTATTTTTTGGGCCGCTTGCGGAGATCGGAGGAAGCAGGATTGAAATGCCTCTCGTCGCTTCTGTGCTTGAACTGGAAGCCGTGCTGTACGAAAAATTTCCGCAGTTGAAAGAAAAGAAGTATGTGGTTTCGGTTAATAAAAAAATGATTGCCGAAAATGCGCAGCTTCATGACGGATGTACGGTGGCGCTGTTGCCGCCATTTTCGGGAGGATAACTATGAGCCATCACGATTTATATGCAAGATATCAAAGGCAGCTGGGGCTGAAAGGTTTTGGAGTCGAAGCCCAGCAAAAATTAGCACGGGCGCGGGTATTGGTGGCAGGCGCTGGCGGGCTCGGCTGCCCACTGTTACAATATCTTGCGGCAGCCGGCGTAGGCTGTATCGGCGTGATCGACGACGATCGCGTGTCGGTTTCGAATTTGCACAGGCAGGTTTTATTTTCAACCGCCGATATCGGGGAGCAAAAAGCAGTGATTGCCGGCAGGAAAATAAAACAAATCAATCCGGAAATAGATGTTCAGGTATATGCCGACCGACTGAACGTGGAAAATGTAATCGGGCTGGTCAGCGAGTATGATATAGTGGTCGATGGTACCGATAATTTTTCGACGCGATATTTGATAAACGACGTCTGTGTATGGCTGGGTAAGCCTTTGGTTTATGGCGCCGTGTCGCAGTTTGAAGGGCAGCTGACGGTGCTGAACTGGAAAGCTAATCCAGGCGAATTAAGGCCTGTTCAATACCGCGACCTTTTTTTGGAACCTCCATCGGGTATTCGCAATTGTGAAGAAGAAGGCGTTTTAGGCGTTTTGCCAGGATTGATCGGCGTGCTAATGGCCACCGAAGTTATCAAGCTAATTACCGGCATCGGCGAGGTGCTGAACGGCCGTTTACTGTTGTATAACTTGCTGACCCACCAAACTTACGAAATGGCATTAAGCGTAAACGAGGCGGCGAATGCTTTTATACCTAAGTCGACAGCGGACCTTAAAGCCTATTTTACTGAAGATGCTTGCAGCGGGGCGTTGAATGAAATCGACGCAGCAACTTTTGATAAATGGATGAAAAGCTCCGGTGTTTTAGCAATCGACGTCAGAGAACCAGGGGAAGCGCCTATTGTAACATCATTCCCACATATGAATATACCGGCGGGATGCATTGAACAGCAACTTCCGTTAACAGATAAAAAATCGATCGTCTTATTTTGTAAATCGGGACAGCGCAGCGCTGAGGCAGCCAAAAAGCTGACAAAGGCTTTTGCGCACATTGATTTTTTTAGCCTGCGCGGTGGCCTCGATCAATATCTTTCAAAAATACAATGAAGCAGATTTTTATAAAGGGACCGGTTGCCCCGGAACTGGTGGCAACGAGCATAGCGCAACATGCCACAAAAAAGGAGATTGGCGCCCATAGCATTTTTTTAGGACAGGTAAGAGCGGACCTGGTCGGCGACAGAACGGTCCGGGCAATTGAGTACACGGCTTATGAAGACCTGGCGCTGGAAAAAATGCATGAAATCAGGGAGGCTGTTTTTGCTAAGCATGAGCTCACCTGCATGCATGTTTATCATAGCCTGGGAACGGTTGAGGCGGGAGCGATATGCCTTTTTGTTTTTACATCATCCAGGCATAGACGCGCTGCTGTCAAAGCCTGTGAAGAAGTAGTAGAGCAAATAAAAGCGCAATTACCCGTTTGGGGAAAAGAAATTTTTGACGACGAAACACATCAATGGAAACAGAATCATTAGTATGGTCAATATCACACACAAATCGAATAGTCTCCGTAAAGCTGTTGCAGCTGCCAGAGTTCGGGTATCGAGCCCCAAAACAATTGAGGCGATTCAAAACAAATCGGTGCCTAAGGGCGATGTGTTTGAATTTTCGCGCGCCGCAGGATTGCTGGCTATAAAAAAGACAAGCGATGTGATACCCGACTGCCATCCGCTGCCCATAGAGAGCGCGGGAATTACTTATGCTGTTGAAGACCTCGATGTTGTGATCACGGTGGAAGTGCAAACGATTTATAAAACCGGTGTGGAAGTTGAGGCCATGCATGGCGCCTCGATTACAGCGTTAACGATGTATGATATGTTAAAGCCTATCGACAAAGGCGTCATGATTTTAAACATCCAATTGCTGCATAAAAAAGGAGGCAAGGCTGATTTTTCAGATCAGGAATCTGATGCGATTCGTTGCGCTGTGGTGGTTTGTTCGGATAGTGTGGCGAAAGGAACAAAAAAAGATGGCAGCGGGAAGGCGATCTTAGAACGCTTAACGCGAAACGGTATCGTCGCTGGCGCGTATGAAATTATTGCTGATGAATTTACAGCGATTCAGGAACGTGCCCGCGCGCTTAGCGAAGCAGGTTATAACCTGATCCTGTTCACGGGTGGTACAGGCTTGTCGCCGCGCGATGTAACGCCCGATGCCATCAAACCTCTATTAGACCGCGAAATTCCCGGGATAATGGAAGCGGCAAGAAATTATGGACAACAGCGTACGCCTTATGCCATGCTCTCGAGAGGCATAGCAGGCTTTATAAACCAATCTTTGGTGATCACTTTGCCTGGTTCTACCAGGGGGGCGGAGGAAACGATGGATGCCCTGTTTCCTTATATTTTGCATTTATTTAAAGTGGCAAAAGGTATGCGGCATACCGCATCTTAATCATTGCTGATTGCGTGTCGCGCTAACTGCTTTTTTCTTCCAGTTCCATCAGCAGAGAGAAAATTTCTTCATATTTTTTCTCCAGCTGCTGGTTTTCTTCCGAGGCTTTTTTATACTGCTGCTCAACGGTTAGAAACTTTTCTTTATCTGAATAGATATCAGGATCAGCCAGCTTTTCCTGAAGCTCTATTAACAGGCCTTTGTTTTTATTGAGCGCTTCTTCCGTTTGTTGAAACTGCTTTTGCTGCCGCTGCAATTCTTTTTTTTGCTCTTTATTGATGGCCTGGGCTTTTGCCGGCGTATCTGCTTTTTGCTTTTCAACGACAGGCTGCGCCGCGGGCGCTACCGGGCGGCTATCTTCTTTTTTTGAAATTTTTTGTTTGGCCATTCTTTCGTTCCAGGCGACCCACTCATCATAGCTTCCTTTAAATTCTTTGATCTCATGATCTACAATTTCCCAGATCTTATTGGCCGTCTTAGAAATGAAGTATCGGTCGTGGCTTACCAGCACCAGGCTGCCTTCATATTTTTTCAAAGCGTCGATCAACAGGTCGCAGCTGTGCATGTCAAGGTGGTTGGTAGGCTCATCGAGCATAAGGAAATTCGCTTTGCTGACAATTGTTTTGGCCAGCGCAACCCGCGCTTTTTCGCCTCCGCTTAACACCCGTATCTTTTTATCGCTGTCGTCGCCGCTGAATAAAAAACAGCCTAACAATGTCCTTAGTTCTGCGTCGGTCATTTGGGCGCCGCAGGTGCGCATTTCATCTAAAATGGTATTGCTCAGATCGAGCGATTCTAACTGATGCTGTGCATAAAAACTTTCTTCCACATTGTGGCCCCATTTGCGTTCTCCGTTAATATTTTCGATACCGGCTATAATGCGCAGCAGCGTTGATTTTCCTTTCCCGTTGGCGCCGATCAGCGCAATCTTATCGCCTCTTTCGATTTCAGCTTTGGCGTGTTCCAGTATTATGTTGTCGCCAAACGATTTGGAGATATCGTTCAGTTCTACCAACACCTTCCCGGGCGTTTTATCTACCCTGAAATTGATTTTGATATTCGGCCTTTCGATATTGACATCCTCAATTCGATCGAGCTTGTCCAGCTTTTTCATGATACTTTGCGCCATTGCGGCTTTGCTGGCTTTTGCCCTGAAACGTTCTACCAGCCTTTCATTTTGCCGGATATAGTCCTGCTGGTTTTCGAAGGCTTTTTGCTGCATCTCAATGCGCACGGCTTTTTCTGTTTCGTAAAAATCATAGTTGCCGTTGTAAACATGCAGCTCTTTCTGATAAAGCTCGATGATTTTGGTCACCATCCGGTTTAAAAAATACTTGTCGTGGCTTACAATAACAACCGCCCCCTGGTAGTGCTGCAAATACTTTTCCAGCCATTCGATCGAAGGAAGGTCTAAGTGGTTGGTGGGCTCATCGAGCAAAAGTAAATCCGGTTTGGCTAATATCATTTTGGCTAATAAAACGCGCATGCGCCAGCCTCCGCTAAATTCTTTGTAAGGCCTTTGCAGGTCGGCATTGGAGAAGCCCAGGCCCTGCAAAACTTCTTCGGTGGTGTGATGGATATCGTAGCCGCCCAAGGTTTCCATCTCGTGCAGTTTATCGGAATATTCGTGGAGGGTTTTTTCGTCGCCGGTTTGTTCGAGCTCTTTGCCGAGCGCATCGATTTCTTTTTCTAACTGAATCACCCGCTCAAAAGCGCCGAGGGCCACTTCGAGTATCGATTCGTTGGTGTCGAAGCTCAACAGGTCCTGATGTAGATAGCCGATGGAAGTATCGCGGCTTTTTTCTACCGTCCCCTGTGAGGGCGCGTAACCGCCGGTCAGCAATTTTAATAAAGTTGATTTTCCTGTGCCGTTGTATCCGATCAGCCCGATGCGTTCGTTGGGCTGGATATGCCAGGTAGCGTCTTTCACAATCGTTCTTGCCCCAAATTCGAAAGTCACATTTTGTAAGCCTGCCAGCATGATATTTATTTTTATTATTTTTGAGTTTTTATAAACCTGCAAATTTAATCATTGCTGTAATATTGGCCTTATTAAGAAATGAGACATAAAAATTTGCATACGCCAAAGCGTGATTATTTGACGAATTCCATCTGGCCAAAGACAAAATTAAAAGTAAACAGATGAAAAAACTATTGTTGGTACTGGTAGTGTTGGTTGCTGCTTTCTTAGTTTATAAATATGCCTTTAAAAAGGATGAGCCAGCGAAGGACGAGCCGAAGCCGTTGGCAGTGAGCGCTCACAGCGCTGCTTTCAA
The DNA here is from genome assembly GCF_039652435.2 of Niabella insulisoli. Classification (GTDB taxonomy): domain Bacteria; phylum Bacteroidota; class Bacteroidia; order Chitinophagales; family Chitinophagaceae; genus Niabella; species Niabella insulamsoli. Next base: position 977,731 of record NZ_CP190246.1, read on the forward strand.
TGCGTCTGTGGAAGCTGTTTTAAAAAGCTACTACGCAATGAATGATGGCTTTGTAAATTGGGACTCAGCCGTAGTGAATCAACAGGCTGCTGCACTGGTCGACGCGGCCAATAAGTTAGATCTTGAAGACTTAAAAAAAGATTCGATGATCTATGAAACCGCGTTGTATCCTGTTGAAAATATCAAAGGCAACGCTGATGCTATTGCAGCTGAGGCGGACTGGACGGCGAAACGCCAGGCGCTGCGCGACCTTTCGGATAATCTGAGGAATTTTTTGATTACTGTAAAATATGACGCGGCCGTGGTGTATTGGCAGGAATGCCCCATGGCTTTTGGCGAAAACAGCCCCGGCAGCTGGCTGAGCAGCCAGGAAGCGATTGTGAACCCGTATTTGGGCAAAAAAGACCCCAAATATGGCGAGTCGATGCTGAGCTGTGGCGAAACCAAGCAAAAGATCGATTTTGCTGCGGCGGATGAAACATCCGGACAGCCATGATGAATATGTCTCCGTAGCTCAGTTGGTAGAGCAGCTGACTCTTAATCAGCGGGCCCAGAGTTCGAGTCTCTGCGGGGACACTTGATAATTGAAATAGCTATGCTATAATAAGGGTTGCGTGTTTTCGGTTTGGTTGTCAACCAAAATCCTTTGCACTTTTCGATAAAGGAATCTGCTTACCTGTTGGTGATTTCTATTTTAATAGGTCGTACGTCGTCTTTGAGTATGTCACTTGTTTACTTTCCAGGTCGCCAAAGCTATTAGGGAAAACACTAGTTACGTTTCTGACTGAAAATCCTATACGTTTTTCATTTTAAGTGTTATAACTCCGATATTATAAGTATAGATAGAAGAGGGTAAAAATGTAAGCTGAATGCCGCCAACATTTTGATAACCTTGTGCGTCTATGGAGGTAGTTAAAGCGCTAGAGAATTTGTTTTCTGTACAAAAACGTAGGAGACTTTTAAGTTCCTGTGGCTTTTCAAAATAGCGATTACTCCATTTAATTTCTACTCCCCACTGTGGTTTAAATTTTTTATCGTCGACCAGTACCAAGTCCACCTCTCCTTCATTTCTTCCTTCTTTCCACCGGGCATAGGTAAGATCCAGGTTGTCCCGGTGCATCCATTGTGAAAGCACGGCTGTTTCTACCATATTTCCCATTTCAGCATCTGTTTCGCCCATGGGCGAGAACAAAGCGGTACGAAGCGAGGGGTTAGTTAAATATACCTTAAAACTGGTAACGCGTTTCAGGCGCTTTGCGTTGATGTCTACCCTGTTCAGCACTTTTATCAGGAAAGCTGCCTCAAGGTATTCCAGGTACTTTTTCAAAGTGTCTTTTTGAATGCCGCTTTCTTTAGACATGGTTTCGTACGAAAATTCATTACCTGTATTATAAGCGATATATGTGAAAAAGCGGTTCAATTCCTGCACGTCTTTAATGCCATACAGGCTGGGCAAATCGCGTAGCAACACTTTATCTACAATATCATTTTTTACATAGCGGCCCATATCTCCCTGAATTTTTTCTGATAGCACCACTTCCGGATAACCTCCAAAATTGAGGTAATGCAAAAATTCTTTATTCAGCGCTTTGACATCACGGCTCAGGCAATAGGGAAGTTGTTTTTCCCCGTAGTAAATATGATCCTCATACATCAAATGGTCCATTTTCTTTAAATGAATGTACTCCTGAAAGGTAAGCGGCGGCAGCATAAAATCCGTAAAGCGACCGGCGCCGCTTTCGGTACTGTGCCATTTTAAGGCAGCGGCTGCCGAGCCCGAAACAATAAACTTGGTATCCGGGTAGGAATCCACCAGCACTTTAAGGTGGCGCTCCCAGTCTTTTAAATATTGTATTTCATCAAAGAAAACATAGCAACCTTTTAGGTCTTGCAATTTCAATGCTTCTTTGCACAGGTGGAGAATGTCTTCCAAACTCAAATGCACATAAATAGGATTGTCAATTCCCACGAACAACAGTTGCTGAGGGTTGATCTTTTCTTTTATCAGCTCACCAATAGCATGAAACAGCATCACGGTTTTTCCTACACGGCGCGGGCCCATTAATACAACGGCCCGTTTTATTTTTTTATCTTTTACGAAGGGATAAAAAAGGTCGAAGTATAAACGTTTTTCCATAACGGCATAGGCCTCGGGCAATTGCCTGCTCTGCCACCATGGGTTTTCGTAACGTAGGCGTTCAATAATTTTATCAGTTGGAATAAGCCGTAAATTATCCATATAATAGTCTATTATAACTCAAATGTATAAAATAAGAAGAATTAAAACATCTTATTTTGTACAATTTTGTTTTTTAAGCCGAAAAAGCTGCCCGAATCACTCTAAATTGCTGGAATCGGGATTTTAGGGATGATTTTATAATTCGCGTCGAGCCCTTGCAACAAAGCCGAAATTTTTTTAAATGTCATAAATGGGGGTGATCGCCAGTTGTATCGCAAGTCAAAAAAAGCAAAAAAAAGTGTAACCTTTTAAATCATAATTCGATCTTATACTTAAAATAAAAATTGTAGATTATTACAAATCGGTTTATCATAATAAGAATATTCAAAAATCTTATTTAGTAAAAAATTCACTTTCGGACCTCTACAAGATCAATTGTGACGTGCAAATCCAGTCTATTAATGGGTTCATGTTAGATCATAATTATTTTGTATCTTAATCAGCGGGCCCAGAGTTCGAGTCTCTGCGGGGACACTTTGAAATAATAGTAAAGCCTATTGCCTTCTTTGTAGCGGATGAATAAATGCCTGAGCCGCTAAAATACTTCACAGGTTAAATGCAAGAATAAGATCCTTGAGACCAAGTAAAAAAAATGATTAAGCATGAATTTTTGCTTCTCAAATAAGATAAAAAGGAAGGATTTTTATTCTTATTGTGTTCGAAACTCAGTTAAAGATATAACCTTAACAATTCCGGCTTTGCTCGGGCTCCTTTTGGTAGTAGATGGCATGCCCTCTTTCATCTCAAAAACTGACGGGGTATTGTCCGTGGGAAATTCAAGAGTGTTCATCGGCTTTTGTTTGGTGCTCATGTCGATATTAAGAGTATATCAGTCATGTAAAGACTTTGTGGTGTATTTTGCCGAAGAGACGCTTTCATGCGATGAAGAAGGGTTAACAAAAATTAGTCAATATAGTACAGGACGCTACAAATGGAAGGCCTTTTTAATGATAAAGGAGTCAGATAAGTTTTTATTACTCTACGTTAATAAAAAGCAGGCACTGTACGTACAGAAAGACTTACTACTTCCCGAGCAGATTCAATTTATCAAATCAAAGATTCCGGCTCTATAACATTTCAAGCGCAGTTAGGAAATTTCTATTACCACCAAGGTTGATGTTAGATACACCAAAAGAAAAGCTATTGTTTTTCTTCCTTTAACAATCCTGAATTGGCTAAATGATAGTTTTCTCTATCTTTGATCAGATCGTGCTAAGTAAACCGATCTACAGAAATTTTAAATGTTAGCTATGAACGACACCTTGCAAAATAATAGATTGCGGAACTTTAATTTACTGGGCCTCGCGCTGATCGCGGTAGCCATCACCATTGGGGCATTTGTGCTCGCCGGCGCGTATAAATATAAATTTAAAAAGACCCAAACCATTCGTGTTACCGGCAGCGCCGGTGTGGATTTTACGAGCGATCTTATTGTATGGAACGGAAGCTACAGCCGCAACGACTATGACCTCCGCGCTGCCTATGCTCAATTGAAAAGCGATGAAAGTAATATCAAAAGTTATCTTACCCGGAAAGGCATCAAGCCGGCCGAGATCATTTTTTCATCCGTTAAAATTGACCGCCGTTTTCGTACCAAATATTCAGACAATGGAAAATATGCCGGTAATGAATTTGAAGGGTACAATCTTTCCCAAACCGTAAAAGTAGAATCCGGCGATATTGCGAAGGTGGAAGCCCTGTCGCGCGAAATCACCGAACTGATTCAAACCGGCATAGAGCTCAACTCGCCCGAACCTCTTTATTTTTATACGAAGCTGGCCGACCTTAAACTCGATCTGCTGGCCAAGGCCGCTGAAGATGCCCGCAAGCGCGCCGATATTATCGCTGAAAATACAGGTGGTTCCATCGGCGCTGTAAGTAAAGCCAATATGGGGATTTTTCAAATCACAGGAAAAAACAGTAATGAAGATTATAGCTACGGCGGCACATTTAACACATCTTCTAAAAACAAGACTGCCAGTATTACCGTAAATCTTGAATGCACTGTGCAGTAATTTTTAAGCTTTCAGCAAATCCGGATCAAATGCAGCAGGCTGGCTTGCCGAACTTCCGGTTCGGTAGTTTGTTGTATGTTTGGCATGCACTATTTGCAGATCTAAATCAATTTTATTTTATCCATGGCCTACAAAAATCAGCAGGAGTTTATCAAAGCTTTAGAGCGTGAGGGAGAATTATTACGCATCAAAACTTATGTAAACCCTCATTTGGAAATTGCGGAAATTACCGATCGGATCAGTAAAGAACCTGGCGGAGGAAAGGCGTTGTTGTTTGAAAATACCGGCTACGAATTTCCTGTTTTGATGAACGCATACGGCAGTGAGAAGAGAATGTGTATGGCTTTGGGGGTAAAAGAGTTGAATGATGTTGCAAGCGATATCGAATCTTTGTTCAAACTGCTGTCATCGCCGAAGGAAAACATTATTGATAAATTGAAATTATTGCCCAAACTCAGTGAATTTGGCTCTTGGATGCCCAAGGTAAAAAAAGGGAGAGGGGAGTGCCAGCAGGTTGTGCTGACCGAGGTTCCGTTGGCTTCCGGCGAGCCCTGGGGCGGATTGCCCGACATAGGCAAACTGCCGGTGATTACCTGTTGGCCGCAGGATGGTGGCCCCTTTGTGACGCTACCTGTGATCCACACCAAGGAACCCAACACCGGCGTCAGGAACGTGGGCATGTACCGCATGCAGGTTTTTGGCCCGCAGGTCACTGCTATGCATTGGCATAAGCATAAAGTCTCTGCGAAGCATTTTAATGAATATAAGAAACTCAATAAGCGGATGCCTGTCGCGGTTGCTTTAGGAGGCGATCCGGCTTATGCCTATTCAGCTACGGCGCCACTGCCCGAAAATGTAGATGAATACATGCTCGCGGGTTTTCTGAGAAAGAAAAAGGTCGAACTCGTAAAATGCATCACGCAGCCGGAAATTGAAGTGCCTGCCGATGCTGATTTTGTTATTGAAGGTTATGTGGATCCCCATGATGAAATGCTTTGGGAAGGGCCTTTTGGCGATCACACAGGTTATTATTCTTTGCCAGACTGGTATCCCAAATTTCACATTACTGCTATTACGCATAAGAAAAACGCGGTTTATCCGGCGACGATCGTTGGTATACCACCACAGGAAGATGCCTGGCTGGGTAAAGCTACCGAGCGTATATTTTTGGCGCCGATCAAAATGACGCTGGTGCCGGAAATTAAAGATATGGACATGCCCGTTGAAGGTGTCTTTCACAATCTTGTTATCACGCAAATAGAAAAAGAATACGCCGGTCAGGGCCAGAAGGTGATGAACGCAATGTGGGGCGCCGGACAAATGATGTTCAATAAAATATTGGTATTGGCATCGCAAACTGATTTTCCCATTACCGATTATAAATCGCTTGCGAAAGAAGTGTTTCAAAATCTGAATTCGGCTACCGATGTTTATTTTTCGCAGGGGCCGATGGATGTTTTAGATCATAGTTGTAGCAAGATGGGTTTTGGCGGGAAATTATGCGTTGACGGAACCAAAAAATTTGAGGAGGAGCAGGATAACCTTTACAAAACGGAAGCGAATTTTCAATCAGTCTCTGCGGCCGATATTGCTGCCGGGTTTGATGAAATTACATCGGTTAACACCAGCCTGCTGGAAATGGACGTGCCTTGTGTGGTGATTGCGGTGCAAAAAAACAGGAAGGGCCACGTAAGAGAGTTGCATAAGGCGCTTTGCAGCAGCGGCAAAATGAGTGGTATTAAAATGGTATTATATGTTGAGCACACCGTAAATGCATCCGATTTGGCTACGGCGCTATGGCGCTTCTGTAATAACCTGGATCCCAAAAGAGATCACTTTTTGTACCGCTCTAATCATAGCGATGGTAGTTATAGCGCCACATTAGGATTGGATGGCACTATTAAAACCAGGGAGTTTGACGGCTTTGAAAGAGACTGGCCGAATATCATTGTTGCAGATGATGCTACTATAGCGGCGGTCGATCAAAAATGGGATCAATTGGGAATAGGATCTTTCATTCCATCGCCTTCGCTGAAATATAAAGATCAGATGTATGGCGAAAAAGCTGTTGCCGCGCCCCAATAATGTCAAACGCCGGCTTTTGAGAGCCGGCGTTTCCAAAGTTCATAGAATAGGGTAGGTACTTATTTTTTTGTCATATCGTCGCGCAGCGATTTGATTTTCGCTGTAGGAAGATAGATTTGGAAGCCAAGGCCGAGGTTGGGTTTAAACGCCACACCATTGTTACCGGCTCCTGTGGTAATATTACCCTTGGCCAACAGCTCGAGCGCAATGTTTTCGTTCACGAAAAACGCTAAACCTGGTCCGATACCTGCTTCAAAACCGTTGGTAGAACGGCCACCGCCATTAATTCCCCCAATACCTGCGTTCGCTTCCGCAAATAGCCTGGTTTGTTTAGGCGTATTCACTTGTTGGTCTCCAAAATAGTAGCGCGCCATAGGGCCCACAAAATAGTTGATCGAAGGACCGCGTCCGCGACCCGCATCAAGCCCTACACTCACCTGTCCACCCACCGCAAGGTCATCCTGGATAAACCAGGCTGCTTTTGGTTCAATTTGAAGATTGAAACTTTTTTCGTTGGTATTTCCACCCATGCTGGCGATGTTACCGCCAATTAAATAGTAGCCTTTTTGTGTCTGTGCATTAGCGGCAATTGCCGTCGCACAAAGCACTGCGATTGATAAGCATATCTTTTTCATAAATTACGATTTACCCCCATTTGATCAATAATGATGCCGAAATAAAAAACCCGGCGCAAGGCCGGGTAGTATTCAGAAATCATCTGCAAAAGCTTTAAGCGAGTTGCGCTGTCCTTTTTCTTTCGGTTGGCGCAGCCACACTTCTCTCCACGCTGTTTCTTTCAAACCTCGTAGCGGTCCAAACATGGTCCAGCTCAACGTTATCAATGCCGGCAAAACCGTCTTTGGTTAATTTGTTCCAGCTTCGATCACGGTTAAGATCGGTAACGATCTTTGAGGTAGTTTTAGGGTACGCAATCCAAAACTTAGTATCTTCTTTTAAAGATGGCATCACATCATTCAAAATACCATTCAACTGATTTTCATTAACGGCGAACACCAGTGCAAAATCAAGCTTCCTTGATCTTAATAGTGGTGTCATGTTTTTTGCGAATGATAATTTGCTGAATTGTTTTTCAATCGAAGAAGGTAAGCCCTGAATTAAAAGATTCTTTTCGTCTGCGTACTGTAATTTCTCAAAAACTGATTGAATCATACAATTTGTGGGATTTATTAAAAAATGCCAGATATGTTATCACCTGGTTAAATATTTACAAGCCTCGAAAAGGTTTTGCAAAAGTAACCCAAATATAGCAGATTACCACCATGTTTAACAGAAAAGCCGCTGATTGGTGAAAATCAGTGGCTTTTAAATAATATTTATTATTTATGTGTATTTCGTTAATTTGAAACCGGCTTGTAATACTTAAGCGCTTCAGGCAAATATTTTTGAAGTTGCTCAATCCGGCGTTCCGGTCCGGGGTGTGTACTTAAAAATTCCGGTGCACGTCCGCCCCCGGCCTGCGCCTGCATGCGTTGCCATAAGCCGATAGCTTCCCGCGGATTATAACCCGCCATGGCCGCCCATATCATGCCATACCGGTCTGCTTCTAATTCTTGTTTTCTCCCGAATGCTAAAATACCCACCTGAGAGCCCAGGCCCACGGCCGTTCCAAATATCTGGCGCATTCCGGCCGAACTTTTGTTTGCCATAAATGCATCCAGGATGCTGCCGCCGTATTGCGCCGCGATTGTTTGGCTCATTCTTTCATTGGTATGTCCAAATAAAGCATGCGAAACCTCATGTCCCATTACATTAGCGAGCGCAGCTTCATTTTGTGTGATAGGCAAGAGGCCTGTATATACCACAATTTTTCCGCCGGGCATACACCAGGCGTTGGCCTGGTTATCCTGAACAAGTTTGGTCTCCCATTGATAACCCTGCAAATCCTGCGACATATTATTTTGCCTGAAGAATTGCGTTACGGCCGCTACAATGCGCTGCCCAACGCGGTTCACCATGGCAGCGTCTTTATTGTTCGATGTGGCCACTACTTTGTTGCTCGACAGGAACGACTGATATTCTCCCACCGCCATTTCCTGTAATTGCGATTCAGGTAAAAGTTTAAATTGGCTTCGGCCTGTTATCGCATTTGTAGAACACGATACCGCAATGGCAGCCACGGCAACGAGACTTAAAATTTTTTTTATCATTGTTTTGGCATTTGTTTTTAAATACAATGTCTTTAGGCAAGAACGCAATCATTGTACCAAAGTATCAACTAAAATTCTATGAAAGTGGGGGAAACGAATAGCAGTTAATCGTCGTCCTGGTGTTTTTGGCGTCTCTTATCTCTGTTTTTGAAGATAGGGACTTTGTTCTCTCCACCTCTAATGATACGGCCGATATTTTTCTGATGGGTAAGGATGACCAACAATGCTACGGCAACCGCAAAAACGCGATAGACATGATTGTCAACATTAAATATAACGAGGATAAAAACAGGGAACGCAACGCTGGCGAGAATGGAGCTCAGGGATACAAATCTTGTAAGATATAACACAACCAAAAAAACGCCGGAGCAGGCCAAAGCGGTCCAGGGTGAAATGCCTATAACGAGACCGAACAACGTGGCCACGCCTTTGCCGCCTTTAAAGTCAGCCCAAACAGGAAATATATGGCCTATAACGGCTGCAATGCCGAGCGCCAATTGCATATTTAAAAAAGAGATCGCTTCAGGGTCGTAACCGGATAATAGCAGCGCCAATTTTACAGCGAAAAAACCTTTCAATACATCGCATATCATCACGAAAGATCCCCATCGCGGCCCTAAAACGCGAAAGGTATTTGTGGCACCGGCATTCCCACTTCCATAGTCTCTGATATCGATGCCGAAAAATCCCCTGCTCACCCAAACCGAAGTCGGAATGCTGCCCAGGCAATACGCGCACAAGATTAATAAAATTTCCTGCATTTGATTTTCGTTATATGGAGCAATATGGATTTCAAATATAACATATATGTTTCCAAATCGAACTTAAAAGATACTTAAAAACACGCATATCTTTCACTCCAAAGCCTGCAAATATATGTCCGAAACCGAAAATCGCAATCACGCGATGGTTTTGCGACCTTTAGAGCGTTGATTTTCAACAATTTTAATGAGAATTTAAAAATTGAAATTTGCTAACTAACGTTCGAAACCGAGGCAAATCCAGTGCGAACGCGAAGTCATATCAACCGGCTTTAACCCGTTCGATAAGGCTTCTTTTTTTATAATTTCCTGGTCGGCTTCAAGAATGCCGCTGAGGATCAGCAAGCCGTTTTTGTTCAATTGGTTAGCCAGCGCCGGCATATTATCTATTAAAACATTCCTGTTGATATTAGCGAGAATGACGTCAAATTGTGCTCCAAGTTCGGCGGAATCTGATTTAAGAAGTTGAATCGGGGCCGCGCCATTACTTTCAAAATTTTCCCGCGCGTTTTCGATGCTCCAATCATCGATGTCGTTAGCGGTCACCTGCAAAGCGCCAAGCCTGTGGGCCAGTATTGCTAAAATGCCTGTTCCTGTGCCAAAATCAAAAACTGATTTGTTGCGGAAATCGATCTGCCGCATCCGGCGGATCATTAAATGGGTGGTGGCGTGGTGGCCGGTGCCGAAACTCATTTTTGGCGTAATCACAATTTCGTGCGCTACGTTTTTTACAGGCTGATGAAAAGAAGCTCTGATGGCTACAAAATCATCGACAACCACCGGATCGAAATTGGATTCCCAAAGCGCATTCCAGTTTTGCGCTTCGATTTCTTTTTTACGGAAAGAAAGGTCGTAAGCCTGCGCGACGGAGCGGACCAGGTTTTCGTCATACTGATCAGAAAGAAAAATGGCCTTTAGCGCGTTATCGGTTTCTTCAAATCCCTCAGCTTTTTCTTCCAGGCTGGCAATGATCAAATCTCGACTTTCTTCAGAAAGGTTTTCAAATTCGATTTCCGTATACATTTTTTATGTTTAACTGTTTTCAATCAACCGGGTCACTATATAAATGATAAGCCCCATCAGGCCGCCAACAATTGTTCCGTTGATTCGGATAAATTGCAAATCTTTCCCCACTTCGAGCTCTAATTTATTGCTCAGTTCTTTACCCTCCCAGTTGCCCACAGTGTCGCTAATCAGTGCGCCTACGCGGTCCGTGTTTTTTAAAATAAATTTATAAGCGGTGTGAATGGCCCACCGATCCAGCTTTTGCTGTAGCGGCCGGTCTTTATTGAGGTGCTCCGACAGATCGTCGATCAAATGTTTGAGGTAAGTCTGTATGGCAGAATGGGCCGACTCCAAATCGTTCACAATACTTGTTTGTATTTGTTTCCATACCGATCCCGCATATTGCTCAATTTTATTGCCGCTGAGAATGATTTCTTTTACGCCATTCAGTTCTTCCTGCCATTTGGCGCTATGCCTCACGTCGCTGATGAATTTTGAAAGCTGATTGTTGAGCTCCTGCCTTATTTTATGGTCAGGGTCTTCTTCTATTTCAAGTAAATATTTTGCCAGTCCGTTGGTGATTTTCGCTGCAATGATATTGTCTACAAAACCCGGGATTAGAAAGTGACTTTCATTTTTGACACGGTCGCGAACCATCGCTTCATTATCGATCACGTAAGCGCGAAGTTTGGTCACGATATAGTTGAGCATCCGCACCTGGTCGCCTCGTTCGACAATGATATCAAGGCCCGCGGCTAATACCTCATTGAGTTTCGCGTCTTTTAAAAGATCCTTCGCCTTCGCTGTGAAAAAAGAGGCCACGGCTTCGTCGTTGGCTTTTTGAATGACATCTTTGAGCATTCGTCCGATGGCTTCACAGAGCAGCGCTTTGTTTTTAGCGTGGCCCAGCCAACTGGTGATAAAAGCGCTGATTTTTATTTGGGCGATATAGGGCCGGAGCGTAGCTGCGTTTAAAAAATTACTCACCACAAAGCCGCCAAGGTTATTACCAATACTTTTCTTGCGGTTTTCAATCAAATTGGTGTGCGGAATAGGAATGCCCAATGGATGATGAAACAGGGCGGTAACCGCGAACCAGTCGGCCAGGGCGCCTACCATAGCAGCTTCGGCAAACGCTTTGATATAGCCGAGCGCTATGAAATTGCTGTTTTTTAGCGCCCATGTTGTAAGAGCATATACCGCCACCATCAGCAAAAACAAACCTGTGGCAATGGCTTTATGCTTTTTCAGCTGCCGCTTTTTAATATCGTCTGCAGGATCTTTCATCCGTTTTAGGTTTCGCGATTAAACGCTACTCATTTTTTGTGAAATATCATGGATAATGCTGGTAGCATGCACTCTCGAGTTTTCAATAAACAGGCGGTGCGTATTCATGCCGCCGCAAATAACGCCTGCAAGGTAAACACCGGGTACATTAGTTTCATGCGTTTCGGCATTGATGGTGGGGCAACGCACTTCGTCCGCGCTCAGCTCAACGCCCGTCTCCTCTAAAAACGTAAGATTGGGTTGATAGCCGGTCGCAGCAATGACCCAGTCGTTTTTCAGTGTCACGAGGCCGTCTGGGGTTTCTATGTCTACCTCATCAGGCCGGATCTCCTTTATCGTTGCATTAAAATAAGCTTTGATCGACCCTTCTTTAATTCTGTTTTCTATGTCCGGCTTCACCCAATATTTTACGCGGGAGCCGATCGTGTCGCCTTTAATGACCATGGTCACCTGTGCTCCTTTTCTGTAAGTTTCCAAAGCCGCGTCCACCGCTGAATTCATGGCGCCCACCACCATCACTTTTTGAAAAGCATAAAAATGAGGGTCGCTGTAATAATGGGTCACTTTGGGAAGTTGTTCTCCGGGCACGTTTAAGAGATAAGGGATATCGTAAAAGCCGGTTGCGATGATAACATACTGGCAGCGGTAAGCAGCTTTAGAAGTAGTTACTTCGAAAGAAGGTCTTCCATTTGAGGTTTTCGTTCGGTCAATTTGTTTTACCTCTTCAAATAACTGAATATTTAGATCGAAGCTTTGCGCTACGCGGCGGTAATATTCAAGCGCTTCATTTCTGGTGGGCTTGGGATTATTGGATACAAAAGGGACGTTCCCGATTTCTAACCGGTCAGAGGTAGAAAAGAAGGTCATATTTACGGGATAATGATAAAGCGAATTTACCAGGCATCCTTTCTCGATTACAAGGTAAGGGATATTTTTTCGCTGCGCTTCAATGGCACAGGTCATTCCGATAGGCCCGCCTCCGATTATGAGCAGCGGATAATGTAATTGCATTCAACAAAGATAAACACCACCGAAATGGAATAATTTATATTTTATATTGAAAATTCTACATTTTACGTTTAAATTTGCCCGACCTAAAAAGTATCAATAAAAAAATATGGCAAGAATAATTGCATTTAGAGAGGCTTTAAGAGAAGCCATGAATGAAGAGATGCGGAGAGATGACCGGGTGTTTTTGATGGGGGAAGAAGTGGCGGAATACAACGGAGCCTACAAAGTAAGCCAGGGTATGCTTGCCGAATTTGGGCCGAAACGAATTTTAGATACGCCGATCGCAGAACTGGGCTTTACGGCAGTTGGTGTGGGCGCGGCTCAAAGAGGGTTGAGGCCTATCGTAGAGTTTATGACCTGGAACTTTGCAGTGCTGGCCCTCGATCAGATTTTAAATACAGCTTCTAAAATGCTGGCGATGAGCGGTGGACAGATTTCCTGCCCTATTGTTTTCAGAGGAGGAAACGGATCGGCCGGTCAGCTTGGCGCACAGCACAGCACCGCTTTTGAAGCGATGTATGCGAATATACCAGGCATCAAAGTGGTGTCGCCGAGCAACCCTTACGATGCAAAAGGGTTGCTGAAACAAGCTATTCGCTATGAAGAAGACCCGGTGATGTTTATGGAAAGTGAGCAGATGTATGGCGATAAAATGGAAGTGCCTGAAGAAGAATATTATATCGAATTAGGAAAGGCTGACGTGAAAAGGGAAGGAACCGATGTGACTATTGTTTCCTTTAATAAAATGATGAAAGTGGCTTTGGGCGCCGCCGCCGAATTGGAAAAAGAAGGTGTTAGCGCTGAAGTCATTGACTTACGCACCATTCGCCCCCTTGATGTCCCGACTATTGTGAACAGCATCAAAAAGACCAACAGGCTGGTAATTGTCGAAGAACAATGGCCGTTTGCGTCTGTGTCTTCTGAAATTGCCTATAATGTTCAGAAGGATGCTTTTGATTACCTGGACGCGCCGGTGCGCCGTATTACAGCCGCTGACGCTCCTCTACACTATGCACCCAATCTCGTGGCTGCGGCCTTGCCCGATGTGGCGCGCACCGTGAAGCTAGTGAAAGAGGTGATGTATCAAAAGAAATAATTTAAAACTTACTATTTGTTAGGGGTCCATGAGCTACGGGTTGGCTTATGGACTTTTAGCGTAAAAACATTAAATTTTAAAGACAGTGCCCAATAAAAATAAGAACAACGACAACGGCCCATCTATTCTGGTAATCGACGATGAGGCGGCTATCAGAAAAACCCTTATTGAGATTCTGTCATTCGAAGGATATAAAACCCAGGAAGCGGGAGATGGAGAACAGGGTCTAAAAATTTTTACGGAAACAAAATTCGACGCCGTTTTATGCGATATTAAAATGCCTAAATCGGACGGTATGGAATTTTTGACCCAGGCGATGCAGGTGAGGCCAGACGTGCCGATTATTATGATATCGGGACATGGAACGATTGAGACCGCCGTGGAAGCGGTCAAAAAAGGCGCTTATGATTTTATTTCAAAGCCGCCGGATCTTAACCGGTTACTGATCACTATCAAAAATGCTTTGGACAAAGGCACGCTTGTTTCTGAAACCAAAGTGCTTAAAAAGCGTATTTCGAAGGTCCAGGATATTGTGGGCGAATCGGCGCCGATCAAAAAGATTAAAGACACGATCGATAAAGTAGCGCCTACCGAAGCAAGGGTTTTAATTACCGGTGAAAATGGCGTAGGAAAGGAACTTGTAGCGCGTTGGTTACACGAAAAAAGTACCCGTAACGGCAGCCCGTTGGTAGAGGTCAACTGTGCGGCCATTCCAACTGAGCTTATCGAATCAGAATTGTTCGGTCACGAAAAAGGTTCTTTTACTTCTGCGGTTAAACAGCGCATTGGTAAGTTTGAGCAGGCCAATGGCGGCACTTTATTTTTGGATGAAATCGGCGATATGAGCCTGAGCGCCCAAGCTAAAGTGTTGCGCGCGTTGCAGGAAGGTAAAATTACGAGAGTTGGCGCCGATAAAGATATTAACGTGGATGTTCGCGTTATTGCGGCTACCAATAAAGATCTTCTTAAAGAAGTCGAAGAGAAAAATTTCCGGCTCGATCTTTATCATCGCTTAAGTGTGATCCTGATACACGTTCCATCCTTAAACGACCGCAGGGAAGATATCCCCCAACTTATTGATAAGTTTTTGGAAAGCATTTGTGCCGATTACGGCATCGCCAAAAAAGCCATAGAGCCGGCTTCTGTTGAGCTTTTACAACAATACAACTGGACGGGTAATATCCGTGAATTAAGGAATGTCGTAGAGCGTTTGGTTATTTTAAGTGGAAAAACCATTGTGGCTTCCGACGTAAAAAGTTATGCAAATTCTTAGATTGGGCATCTTAGAAAGCAGTCGCGGATACTCCAGCAATTAGCACTCTTCACCTGATTTTTTGGCGAAGAATTATGAATCAGGTTGCTGTTGCTGTCCGCATACAAATTATCTTTATAGGATGATACCAGCAACCCGTATACTGCTTTTCTCGCTGATCTTTTTTTCACTGGCCGCTTCAGGGCAGGATCAGCTTTCCCGTATTCTAAAAAATGAACTGAACCGGGAATTTACGCAGCTAAAAGCTGCTGATACAAACATTTATTACATGAGTTACCGCGTAGATGACATCACGTCTTATCGCGTTAATTCGAGTTTCGGAGTGATCAATCGTATCGACTCCAGCCGGGTGCGAATCTTTACACCAACGATTAGAGTGGGAAATTATCAATTTGATAATACGCATAATATAGGATTTGGAAATGCTTCCACAAGGCTGCCGGTTATTAACGATGAAGATATCATTCGCCTGGCGCTTTGGAAAAGTACAGATCTTGCCTATAAAAATGCGGCTCAATTATATGAAAGGTTGCTGACCAATAAAAAGGTACGCGTAGCAGAAGAAGATACGGCTGCCGATTTCTCAGGCGCCAAGGTCGAAAAGCATTACGATGAGCTCATTGATTATGCTAAAGCAAAACCCGATTTAAATGCGATTGCTGATGCGCTGAGATCTTACACCGCCATCTTTAAAACCAACCCTGATTTATTAACGGGAGGCGCCAACTTTGAATTTAAGATCACGAGGAAATACTTTGTTGATACCGACGGCTCGGAAATAGTCGAAAATGCAAGCGAAACCTGGCAGGGTATTTACGGAAATTGTAAGGCCGAAGATGGTATGGAGCTGCCTTTATATAAATTATATTTTGCCTACGATCCGAAAGACCTTCCCCTCCGCGACAGTATCATATCTGATATAAAAAAGATGAGTGCGAAATTATCACAGTTAAGAACGTCGCCTTTGGCCGATCCTTTTGTGGGGCCTGCTATTCTTTCCGGGCGCGCTGCCGGCGTTTTTTTTCATGAAATTTTTGGCCACCGACTGGAAGGGAAAAGAATGAAAAACGAATTTGACGGCCAAACTTTTAAAAATAAAATCGGATCTGAAGTGTTGCCTTCTTTTCTTAGCATCACCATGGACCCTACCCGCAAGATCGTTGAGGGTGAAGAGGTCAATGGCTTTTACCGGTTCGACGACGAGGGTGTGGCGGCACAAAAAGTGGAAGTCGTGCAAGACGGCATTTTGCGGAATTTTCTTATGACAAGAACGCCCATCAACGGCGTCAGTGGCAGCAATGGCCACGCCAGAACTGCGCCCGGCGGCGTGCCCGAAAGCAGGCAAAGCAACCTGATCGTTTCCGGCAAAAGCCAAAAATCTTTTGAAGACCTGCGGCAGATGCTGATCGACGAGTGTAAAAAGCAGGGCAAACCCTATGGTTATCTTTTTCAGGACGTTCAGGGTGGCTTCACCAATGTCGGGCGGACAACGCCGAACGCCTTCAATGTGTTGCCAACTGAAGTGTATAAAATTTACGCAGATGGAAAGCCGGATGAATTAGTTCGCGGCGTAGATCTGATTGGTACGCCGCTATCCATGTTTAAACATATCACCGCCAGCAGCAACGAAATGGAAACCTTTAATGGCATGTGCGGTTCCGGTTCTGGATGGGTGCCCGTTTCCGCTTCGTCGCCGGCGATTTTTGTTGACGTCATAGAAACACAGAAAAAAAGCAAATCGTCAGAACGCCTGCCCGTATTGCCCAGGCCCGATCTCGACAAGTAAGCGTCACTCATTTTTCAGTCTTTTTATTTTCTCATCAATTTTTATTAAATGCGCTACAAGATTGTTTATTCAGCCCTTTTTCTTTTGTTGCTTACAACAGCTTTGTCGGCGCAGCAGCTGACCGATAATTTTTATGTACGTGTGTTGCAACAGGAATTGAAACGAAATATAGAAAGGTTGCACTTGCCAGATTTGGAAAAGCCTTTTTTTGTTGCTTATCAATTGCGCAATCAAAACACGTTCAGCATCAATGGTGAACGTGGTCAAATTACTTCCACCGCCACCGAGCCCGTCAATAACCAATCGGCCTCGGTAAAAGTGCGTGTGGGCGATTATCACCGGAATTTTGATTATATGATGTATGACGGATCCTTTATCAATCTTCCCGATGAAACAAACGCAGACGAGTATCGGCGGTTGCTTTGGCTGGAAACGGATAAAGCCTATAAAAATAATGCGCGTCAATACAGCGGTTTTGTTTCTTCTTTAAAAAGGGTGATCGTAGATGAGAGCGAACTGGCGCTCGATGACATGGCGAAGGTGCCGGCGGTGGTGAAAGATTTTGGAGAAGCTTCGCCGATAACGGTTGACAAGGCAACCTGGCGCCGGCATTTGGAGAAGCTTTCAAAGCTCTTTAATAAATACCCCCAAATTACCACCTCCTACTGTCGGTTGATGATAAACAGTTATGAAGATTACATGGTGAGTAGCGAAGGAACGATCGTCAGGAGGCCGGGAGGGTATGTAAGTTTAACCGCCGTCGGAGCTACAACCGACGAGCAGGGGGTTACCACCAGCGATGATTACAGTATTACGGTAGCATCAATTGATGAATTACCGTCTTTGGCCGCCTTAGAAATTCATGTTACACAACTGATCGACCGCATCTTGCTGAAGCAGAAAGCAAAACCATTCGAAGGTTCTTATATGGGCCCGGTTTTATTTACCGGCAATGCCGCCACAGATCTCGTTTATCAATGTTTCGCCGCTCCTTTGCAGACCCGGAGAAAATCGATTATGGGGTACGGCACTACGGGTGTCGATTATGAGGAGAAGCTGGGGCAAAAATTAATCGCGTCGGAATTAACGCTTAAAGCCATTCCTTCCTTAAAGATGGTCGATGGTAAACACACAACAGGGTCTTTCCCCATCGACGACGAAGGTGTTATTCCGGTCGACTCTTTAACGTTGATCGAGGGCGGTATTTTAAAGGCATTACTAAATGGACGAACCCCAACCAAGCGTTTTCCTTTCTCGCAGGGCTTCGCGCGTTCCTTTATCGGACGCGGCTGTACAGCCGGCGTTTTAAAGCTTTCGTCTTCCAAAACAGCTCCTGCTGATTCTATGGTGGCGCGACTGATCAAAGTAGCTAAAGAGGAAGGCCTGCCTGCAGCCTATATTGTAAAAAAACTTTATTACAGCGCTCCCGAGATTTATAAGCTCGATGTCGCTACCGGCGACATAACTCTGGTCAATCAGTGTCGGATTACCCCGTTAAGCCTTAAATCCTTACGACGGTTTATCGTGGCTTCTGATCAAACAATTTTAGAAAATATGGCGCAGCTAAGTTTGGTTGCGCCTGAAAGTCTTCTTATTAATGAGGTGGAAATTGAGAAAAATGAGGTAACCAGCAGGCCAAAGCCGATTATCGTCTCCAACCCGCTTTTACTCTCATCGGTTGATAAAACGCCGGCGGTGCGAAAGGCCAAAAAGGGCCGCTAAAAATAATAGCGGCCCGTCAATTCGGTGTTTACCAGAAAGTTTGCTTAGCTATTTAGTAACAACCCAAACAGGGAGGTTTTTTTTGAGGTCCGGCATGCTACAGTTTTTCCGTTCCCCTCGACTCCTTGTCCATGCGCTGTATATCTTTTAATTTATCGGCGGCGATCGGATTCACATAATCCCAAAACGCTGCAACACAAACTATCTTCCATTCACCGTTTATCTTCTCCATCATTCTTACTTCCTTGCTGTGATGGAAGTTGTCGCCTTCCTTATTGCTGTTAAACTGATCCCAGGTAAGATAGCAGGCGTCGGGGCCGTAAAATTTATACCTGATATTTTTTCTTTCAACAATAGGGTGGCTGCTGGATTGTGGTTCAGGATTTTCATGGATATATTTCCCGACGGTGTTGTCAATGCCATCCCATCCCACACTTGCATCAAATGTGCCGTCGCGATTGCTCCATGCCTGAAAGGCATAGTCTGTTTGCGCATAAGTCGATTTCCAACTTTCATAATCTCGGGCAAAAAACGATTCTGTCTCTTTTTCAATAGTAGCCAGTATCGAATCTTTATCCGCCTGCACCGCTTTCTCATTTTTACTATTGGCGTTCGATTGGTTGCAGGAAGTAAATGCCATACCTACCATAAAAACTGCTATAACAAATGGCCATAAAGCCCACCGGTGACGGCCCTTTTTTCCTGGAAGACTGTGATTTTCTAAAGGCGAGCCCTGAGGCTTACTGCTGTAAGGGATTAACTGGTCCATAATGTTAAGTTTATAGTGGTGAACAAAACTTTCCATTTCCTTCTCAGTATCATGCATAAAGGCAATTAAGAGTAATTGCGCTTTTGCACTACTAATTTAATCTTTTTTTATAATTTTTACAACTATTCTTTTGCATACTGCTTGCACTTTGTACACCGGGCCAGACGCGCCGCTTACCGATTAAATGGTATAGATTGTGTTTCCCTTGGATATATTCTATAAATTTGTTTGACATTATTAAAAACGGCCCAAACTTTTACAAGCGGTTGTTTCAATCGGATTGCTTGTGCTAACAGGGCCTGAACTAAAAAACATACAAAATGAAAGGACTTGGTTTAATTCTGCTGATCGCTTTAGTTATCGTTGGATTCATGGGGTGCAAAGGCTATAACAGTTTGGTTAAAGAAGATGAGGTGGTAAAGAATGCCTGGGCTAACGTGCAAACTGATTATCAAAAACGTAACGACCTCGTAGGGAATTTGGTGAACACGGTGAAAGGTGCCGCAAAATTTGAGCAGGAAACTTTAACCAAAGTTGTGGAAGCGCGGTCGAAAGCAACTTCTGTAAATGTTTCGGCCGAGCAACTTACTCCTGAAAATATGCAAAAATTTCAGGCCGCTCAAGGCGAGGTAAGCAGCGCTTTAAGCAGGCTGCTGGCGGTTGTCGAAAACTATCCTGACTTAAAGGCCAATCAAAACTTCCTTCAATTGCAGGGGCAACTTGAAGGTATCGAAAATCAAATCGGCGCCTCAAGAAATGCGTTCAACAGCGCTGTCAACAGCTACAATACTAAAGTACGCTCCTTCCCGATGAATATATTAGGTGGTATGTTCGGGTTTAAAGCCAAAGAACCTTTTAAAGCAGATCCCGGTGCAGAAACCGCGCCTAAAGTAGAATTCTAATCACTAAGTATCGATGATGCAGCGAAAAAAAATGCTGAGATATTTGCTGGTGGCTTTCGTGCTTTTGCTGGCGCTTTATACAATGGTGGCTTACAACGGCCTCGTCAGTAAAGAAGAAAAAGTAGAGCAAACATGGGGCAACGTGCAAGACCGGTATCAGCGGCGGCTAGATCTTACACCCAATCTAGTTAGCGTTGTGAAGGGCATGGCTGATTTTGAGCAGGAAACGCTCGTGCAGATCACGGAGGCCCGAAGCAATGCCTTGGCCAGGGCAGGTGGCGAAGTGACTGCAAAAAACTACAGTGAGCAGGGGCGCGTTCAGGATACGCTCGCAGCGGCTTCAAACCGGCTGATCGCCGTTATTGAAAAGTACCCCGTATTGAGGGGAACCGAAGCTTTCCGCGGCCTGCAAA
Source organism: Niabella insulisoli (assembly GCF_039652435.2). GTDB lineage: Bacteria > Bacteroidota > Bacteroidia > Chitinophagales > Chitinophagaceae > Niabella > Niabella insulamsoli. The sequence goes on from NZ_CP190246.1 coordinate 998,263, forward strand.
CGCAGCTCGAGGGAAATGAACGCCGGATAAAAGTAGCTCGCTCAGATTTTAATGCCGCTGTCAGAGATTATAACCAGGCGGTGCGCAGTTTCCCGAGAAATATCGTCGCAGGCATTTTTGGTTTTGATGTAAAAGAGGGTTTCGCGGCTGATGCTGGTGCGGAAAATAATGTTGAAATTAAATTTTAAATCGTGGGTTTGTTCTCTAAAAATAAATCAGATATCCTCACTCAGGACGAAAAAGACATGATCGTTCAGGCGATTCGAGATGCTGAAACCCGTACCAGCGGCGAGATACGTATCTACATGGAAAGCCATTGTAAGTATGTAAATCCTGTTGAGCGGGCTTCTGAAGTGTTTTTTAGTTTAAAAATGGACCAAACCCGGGAGCGCAACGGCGTGCTGTTATACGTGGCTGTAAAAGATCATCAATTGGCGATTTTTGGCGACGAAGGCATTTATCAAAAGACAGGAAAGCCCTATTGGGAAAATCTGGTCACCCGGGTATTGAGCGAGTTTAATCAGAACCATTTTGCAGCAGGCATTTGCGAATATGTGAAGGAAATCGGAGAAGGGTTACACACCTACTTTCCTTACAACAGGGAAACCGATCATAATGAATTGCCCGACGATATTGTTTTCGGTAGATAAACACAAAATCAAAAAGGGGTTAATCCATCAGCGCCATCTGAAGTAGCGCCGCCGGCTACAACTGAGCCGTTATGATTCCACTATTTAGCCACTATTTGCTGATCAGTCGTTAGTTAAAAAGACAGCTCTGAATACAAAGACAAATACGGATGAAAAAAATTCTTTTACTTCCCTTATTATTAATCGCGGTTTTTACCAGGGCGCAAATCGAAAACGCTGTTCCGGCCCCAACGAATCCCCCCAGGTTGGTCAACGATTTTGCGGGCACCTTTTTAACGGCAGATCAAAAAGAAACATTAGAAAGAAAACTGGTTGCCTATGATGACAGTACGTCGAACCAAATTGCCGTGGTCATTGTCGACGATTTAAAAGGCTATCCCCGCGATGAGTTTGCGATTGCGTTGGGGCGCAAATGGGGCGTTGGCGGACAAAAGCAGTTTAGTAACGGGGTTGTCATTTTAATCAACACCGGGGAGAAAGGCGGGCAGCGGGGCGTTTTCATCGCAGTCGGGTATGGCCTTGAAGGCTCCGTGACCGACCTGGTTGCCGATCAAATCGTTCAATATAAGCTCATTCCTAATTTTAGAGAAGGCAATAATTACCGGGGGCTCGATGAGGCTACCACAGCAATCATGGAGGCAGCGGCTGGTAAATATCAGGCGCCTGAAGGCTATGGGCAAAAGAGCGGAGGAAAGGGGTCGGGGATATTCCTGGCGGCCATTGTGTTTTTAATCATACTTGTTATCGTCAGCAGGCGCGGGGGCGGTGGTGGCGGCGGCTATGTGTCGCGGCGCGGCTATCGCCGGGGCTGGAACGGGCCGATTATTTTTCCCGGTGGCTGGTCGGGCGGCGGCGGTGGCGGCGGCTGGTCCGGCGGCGGTGGTGGTGGATTTGGCGGTTTTGGCGGTGGTGGTTTTGGCGGCGGAGGAGCCGGAGGAAGTTGGTAACCTTTTGCATATAAATCGTTAATCTTAAAAATAGCGGGCGATACTGTCAACTATTAGCTAAATTTGCCGCAGGAAAAAACATATTAGTTCATGAACAGGCATTTTATTTTCTCGGCTTTATTGCTGCTCGTTTCCTTTGTTGGTTTTGGTCAGGGTTACCAGGTTCAATCAAAATATTTCGTGTATCTGCAAACCGAACCGGCCCAACCTTTCTATATTAAAATTAATGATCAGAAAATCAGCGCGAATGCTTCGGGCTATTTGATCCTGCCACAGTTAAAAGACGGTGGTTATAAATTAATTGTCGGGTTTCCTGATGGTAAAGTTGAAGAACAACGCTTCGATTTTTTCATTGACTCAAAAGATAAAGGTTATCTGATCAAAGATTATGGCGCCGATGGCTGGGGGTTGTTTGACCTGCAAACCATGCTGGTGCAAAAAGCTTTGAAAGGAAAGGAGGAAGATAAAGCTGTGGCCGTTAAAAAGCCAGATCCTCCAAAGGAAGCCCCCCGGCAGGATCCTGCGCCGGCAAGTGACGTGTCAGATTTTACAAAAATTCTATCGCAGGCGGCTAATGATCCCAGTCTTTTAGAAAAGCCCAAGCCTGAACCAGTGGAAGAAAAACCTGTTGAAGTGGCCGTGAACGACCAGTCAGCGGCAGCTGATCCCTCAGTCGCACAGCCCGAAACTAATACCGCGCCGCCGCAAAGCAAACCCACATTGCATATGGGCGCGGGGAACGGCGTTACCATCGTTTATGACGATAGAAATGAATCCGGACAGGTAGATCCCATCACGATATTTATTCCCGCACCGGAAAAAGCTGCGCAGCCAGCAGCGACAAAGGAGTCAAAAGCCAACGCGGCATCAGCTCAGGCGGCGGCTAAAAAGCCGGAGGAAAAGCCTTTTGTAGTAGAAGAAAAGAAGCCGATTGAGCAGAACGATCAGCCGGCTGCTGCTTCGAAAATTACCAATGCCGCTTGCAAAGCGGTGGCCAGCGACAGCGATTTTCTAAAGCTTCGCAGAACGATGGCGTCCCAGTCCAACGATGATCAGATGATTGCCGAAGCCACCAAGGCGTTCGATTCGAAATGTTATACAACGGCCCAGGTGAAGTACCTGAGCAGCATGTTTCTTTCCAACGCCGGCAAGTACAATTTCTTCGCTGCCTCCTACAGCCATATCGCTGATAAGGACAACTTTCCTTCTCTTGCAGCTGAAATTAAAGACGACGCCTACAAATCCAAGTTTCAAAGCCTGATTCAGTAAAGGTTTAAATTTAAAACGTCTTGCGTTATTTTCTGGAAGTAGCTTATAAAGGGACACGGTATAGCGGGTTTCAGGCGCAAAAGAATGCGCTTACGATTCAGGGCGAAATCGAAAAGGCGCTTTTTGTTTTATTAAAAACCGACATTTCTTTAACGGGTTCGTCGCGCACCGACGCTGGTGTGCATGCGCTGCAGAATTTTTTCCATTTTGATGTAGTCGAAAATTTCCAGGAGAAGTGGGTGTATAATTTAAACGCTATGCTGCCGGGCGATATTGTTATAAAAGCCGTCATGCCCGTAGGCGAAAATGCCCATTGCCGGTTTGATGCCTCGAGCCGTACTTATCATTATCACACTTATAAAAACAAAAATCCTTTTATTGGCGACCGCGCTTATCACTATCCTTATACATTGGATATTGACTTGCTTAACAAAGCCGCGTCGCTGATTAAGCAATACCGGGATTTCACTTCTTTCTCTAAACGAAATACGCAGGTCAAAACTTTCAATTGCGAAATCAGGGAAAGCCGCTGGCTGCAAAAAGAGGAACAACTGGTTTACGAAGTAACGGCCAACCGCTTTTTGAGGGGCATGGTAAGAGCGCTTACGGCCACCATGCTCAAGGTGGGCCGGGGCATTATATCGCTCGAAACCTTCTGTGATATTATAGACGCCAAAGACTGTACGAAAGCTTATTTCGACACGCCGGCGCATGGCCTCACTTTAATCAAGGTGCAGTATCCTTATTTCGACTAACTCGTGGAATGGCCCCACTTTTTCCTTTGTTTTCTCATATTTTGAGAATATTTCAAATAAAAGGGGTGAATAAATTTTGTGGTGTAGAATATAGTTCTATATTTGCAGCCCGTTAGCGCGAAGCGGTTGCGGGAAGTTCTTTAAAAGGGGTTGATTTTGGGGGTTTTAGGAATGGATAATGCGTGTTGGTAGTGAGTGTTTTGGGGTATTGATGAGAGGTGTAGCTATCAAAAAAACTTTCTTATTTAGTTGAGTTTTTGAAAGAAAGTGCTTATCTTTGCCGTCCGTTTTTAAGCAGGAGGCGGTTAGTTCTTAGAAAGCAGTTTGGGGTTAGATTTTTTCAAAAAAACTTTGAAAAAAATTTGGCAGAATGAGAAAAGAGTTTACCTTTGCAATCCCAATCGAAAAACGGCGGTTATCTGGTCGTTTCAGTTCTTAAAAAAGTTACAAAAAATGATATGGCGTGAGAGGCGCTGAAGTGGTTCAAACCCGCTGATGTCATCAGGATTCGGGGTGAGTGTTTATGCTCGCTGTAAACCGGAGCAGATCTTTGAAATTTTGGAAGCAATAGCACAATTTGATCTAATTAATTTTAGACACGAAGGTAAGTCAGAAAGCAAATAACATTTGGATTTTTGACACGTTAATTTTTCTCTTTAGAGTAAATTTTACAAGTCAGTAATCAAACTCATTTACAACGGAGAGTTTGATCCTGGCTCAGGATGAACGCTAGCGGCAGGCTTAATACATGCAAGTCGAGGGGTAGAAGAGAGCTTGCTCTCTTTGAGACCGGCAAACGGGTGCGGAACACGTACACAACCTTCCTTTTAGTGGGGGATAGCCCAGGGAAACTTGGATTAATACCCCGTAACATGTTGGTAAGGCATCTTACTAATATTATAGTGGCGACACGCTAGAAGACGGGTGTGCGTATGATTAGGTAGTTGGCGGGGTAATGGCCCACCAAGCCTACGATCATTAACTGGTGTGAGAGCACGACCAGTCACACGGGCACTGAGACACGGGCCCGACTCCTACGGGAGGCAGCAGTAAGGAATATTGGTCAATGGAGGAAACTCTGAACCAGCCATGCCGCGTGGAGGATGAAGGTCCTCTGGATTGTAAACTTCTTTTATATGGGACGAAAAAAGGGTTTTCTAACTCGACTGACGGTACCATATGAATAAGCACCGGCTAACTCCGTGCCAGCAGCCGCGGTAATACGGAGGGTGCAAGCGTTATCCGGATTCACTGGGTTTAAAGGGAGCGTAGGTGGGTTGCCAAGTCCGTGGTGAAATCTCCGAGCTTAACTCGGAAACTGCCGTGGATACTGGTAGTCTTGAATATTGTGGAGGTTAGCGGAATATGTCATGTAGCGGTGAAATGCTTAGATATGACATAGAACACCAATTGCGAAGGCAGCTGGCTACACATATATTGACACTGAGGCTCGAAAGCGTGGGGATCAAACAGGATTAGATACCCTGGTAGTCCACGCCCTAAACTATGGATACTCGACATACGCGATACACTGTGTGTGTCTGAGCGAAAGCATTAAGTATCCCACCTGGGAAGTACGACCGCAAGGTTGAAACTCAAAGGAATTGGCGGGGGTCCGCACAAGCGGTGGAGCATGTGGTTTAATTCGATGATACGCGAGGAACCTTACCTGGGCTAGAATGCGAGTGCCGAACCATGAAAGTGGTTTTTCTAGCAATAGACACAAAGCAAGGTGCTGCATGGCTGTCGTCAGCTCGTGCCGTGAGGTGTTGGGTTAAGTCCCGCAACGAGCGCAACCCCCATCACTAGTTGCCATCAGGTAACGCTGGGAACTCTAGTGAAACTGCCGTCGTAAGACGTGAGGAAGGAGGGGATGATGTCAAGTCATCATGGCCTTTATGCCCAGGGCTACACACGTGCTACAATGGGAAGGACAAAGAGTCGCGACATAGCGATATGAAGCTAATCTCAAAAACCTTCTCTCAGTTCAGATCGTAGTCTGCAACTCGACTACGTGAAGCTGGAATCGCTAGTAATCGTATATCAGCAATGATACGGTGAATACGTTCCCGGACCTTGCACACACCGCCCGTCAAGCCATGAAAGCCGGGTGTACCTAAAGTCGGTAACCGTAAGGAGCTGCCTAGGGTAAAACTGGTAATTGGGGCTAAGTCGTAACAAGGTAGCCGTATCGGAAGGTGCGGCTGGAATACCTCCTTTTTAGAGCACACGACTTACTGGTGCTGTTGTTTCCTTAATTTTAAATTTTTTGGATGGTAGGTAATGGATCATGCATAATAGCCATTAACCAAAAATCAAACAAGTTCTTTACATAAGACCTGATGGCCAATAGGAGTACGGCAATCTAAAAGCCAGTGAAGATAACAACATTGGTACATTAGATGATATTACCTTCTCCCCTTTGGGGCTGGGGGCTATAGATCCGTAGCTCAGCCTGGTTAGAGCACTACACTGATAATGTAGGGGTCACCAGTTCAAATCTGGTCGGGTCTACTTGAAAACAAGTTGATGGTTGATGGTTCATAGTTGGCAGTTTAACTATCAACTAACATCTGACACCTAACAACTCAAATGGGGGGTTAGCTCAGTTGGCTAGAGCATCTGCCTTGCACGCAGAGGGTCATCGGTTCGACTCCGATATCCTCCACTTAAAAAGATCGCCAAAGGGCGGCAAGCGCTAAGTCTGGGGCGTAAAGCTGGAAGGCTTCAAGCAAAAAAGTTCTTTAAATATTTTTGATGAGACATAAAAGGTCTAAAGGTTCGTAACCTAATCATCAGCAGTTGTCTTTATTCCCTTTGGGGGTAGGGGCCAAGTTCTTTGACATATTGGAAAAAATACTGTTAGGAGAGTACCTAACAAGTTTATCGATCATAATTGTATAAATATCACCAATATTTTGGTTGGTCTGAAGCAATGTGGTCGGGTAACAACTACAACAAACTAAAAATAAAGTCCAGATAATATTATCGATTATCTGGCCTCATATTAATTAAGTTTTATAAACCTGCCGTAGGTAGGTAAACTTTTTTAAAGCAATTAAGGGCGTATGGTGGATGCCTTGGGTCTGAGAGGCGATGAAGGACGTGGTAAGCTGCGAAAAGCCGGGGGGAACTGCACACGAGTATTATATCCCCGGATCTCCGAATGGGACAACCTGGTACGTTGAAGACGTATCACCCGCCAACCGGCGGGAGCCAACCCGCTGAACTGAAACATCTAAGTAGGCGGAGGAAAAGAAAATAAGTCAATGATTCCCTAAGTAGTGGCGAGCGAACGGGGAAGAGCCTAAACCACAGCGGCGTGCTGCTGTGGGGTTGTAGGACCGCATTTAGAAAGCATCATCAAGCTGAATTTTTTGGAAAATTAAGCCATAGAGCGTGAAAGCCGTGTAAGCGTAAATTGATGTGGACGAGCGGTATCCTGAGTAGGGCGGGACCGGAGGAATCCTGCTTGAATCTGCCAGCACCATCTGGTAAGGCTAAATACTCCTCAGACACCGATAGTGAACCAGTACCGTAAGGGAAAGGTGAAAAGCACCCTAAATAAGGGAGTGAAATAGTACCTGAAACCGTACGCCTACAAGCGGTCGGAGCCCCATTGGGGTGACGGCGTGCCTTTTGCATAATGAGCCTACGAGTTACTCCTCACTGGCGAGGTTAAGTTAAAAAAAACGGAGCCGTAGCGAAAGCGAGTCCGAACAGGGCGCTTAGTCAGTGGGGGTAGACGCGAAACTTTGTGATCTATCCATGGGCAGGTTGAAGGTTAGGTAAAACTAACTGGAGGACCGAACCCGTTGACGTTGAAAAGTCTTGGGATGACCTGTGGATAGGGGTGAAAGGCCAATCAAACTGAGAGATAGCTCGTTCTCCCCGAAATGTTTTTAGGAACAGCCTCGGTTTATAAAGTCTGTTAGAGGTAGAGCTACTGATTGGGCTAGGGGGCTTCACCGCCTACCAAACCCTGACAAACTCCGAATGCTAACAGATGTTTACCGGGAGTGAGGCTGTGGGCGCTAAGGTCCATGGCCGAGAGGGAAATAACCCAGAATAGCAGCTAAGGTCCCCAATGCATAGTTAAGTTAATCAAACGATGTAGAGCTTCTATAACAGCCAGGATGTTTGCTTGGAAGCAGCAATTCATTTAAAGAGTGCGTAACAGCTCACTGGTCGAGAGGCTCTGCGCGGAAAATAATCGGGTATTAAACTATGAACCGAAGCTCTATGATTGCCACTAGGTGGTATATCGGTAGGGGAGCATTCTAACGGCATCGAAGGTGTACGGCGACGTATGCTGGAGCTGTTAGAAAAGAAAATGTAGGCATAAGTAACGATAAAATAGGTGAAAAACCTATTCGCCGAAAGTCTAAGGGTTCCTGATCAACGTTAATCGGATCAGGGTTAGCCCGGTCCTTAGTCAAACCCGAAGGGGGTAGACGATGGAAAGCAGGTTAATATTCCTGCGCCTGCTATGCATTAAAAGTGACGGAGTATGCTAGGTAAATAAGCTGACGGATTAGCTGAGTGGATCCTTCGGGTGAAGCGTATTACTGAAAGTACTTCCAAGAAAAGCGAGCATAGCAGCCGGTACCGCAAACCGACACAGGTAGACGGGATGAGTATTCTAAGGCGCTCGGGTGAGCCGTGGAGAAGGAACTAGGCAAATTGACGCTGTAACTTCGGGATAAAGCGTACCATCTTCGGGTGGTCTCAGTAAAATGGTTCAACCAACTGTTTAACAAAAACATAGGGCCCTGCAAAATCGAAAGATGACGTATAGAGCCTGATACCTGCCCGGTGCTGGAAGGTTAAGGAAGGGTGTTCGCAGCAATGCAAAGCTCCTGACTGAAGCCCCAGTAAACGGCGGCCGTAACTATAACGGTCCTAAGGTAGCGAAATTCCTTGTCGGGTAAGTTCCGACCTGCACGAATGGTCTAATGAGTTGAACGCTGTCTCCTCCACGAGCCCGGTGAAATTGTAGTATCGGTGAAGATGCCGGTTACCCGCCACGGGACGGAAAGACCCCGTGAACCTTCACTACAACTTTGCATTGATTTTGAATTACGGATGTGTAGAATAGTTGGGACGCTATGAAGCGGTGGCGCCAGCCATTGTGGAGCGGTCGTTGAAATACCAACCTTCTTTGATTTAGAATCTAATGGCTAACGCCACACAGTGCATGGTGGGTAGTTTGACTGGGGTGGTCGCCTCCTAAAGAGTAACGGAGGCTTGCAAAGGTTCCCTCAGTACGGTTGGTAATCGTACGTAGAGCGCATTAGTAAAAGGGAGCTTGACTGTGAGGCAAACAGGCCGAGCAGGGACGAAAGTCGGCTAAAGTGATCCGGCGGTTCTGTATGGAAGGGCCGTCGCTCAAAGGATAAAAGGTACTCCGGGGATAACAGGCTGATCTCCCCCAAGAGCTCATATCGACGGGGAGGTTTGGCACCTCGATGTCGGTTCGTCACATCCTGGGGCTGGAGAAGGTCCCAAGGGTTCGGCTGTTCGCCGATTAAAGTGGCACGTGAACTGGGTTCAGAACGTCGCAAGACAGTTCGGTCCCTATCTGTGGTGGGCGTTAGTAAATTGCGAGAACATGACCTTAGTACGAGAGGACCGGGTCGTACGTACCGCTGGTGTATCAGTTGTGCCGCCAGGTGCAGTGCTGAGTAGCTAAGTACGGACAGGATAAACGCTGAAAGCATCTAAGCGTGAAACCTATCTCAAGATGAGTTTACTTTTAAGGGCCGTAAGAGACTATTACGTTGATAGGCTACAGGTGTAAAGGTGGTAACATCAAAGCCGAGTAGTACTAATTGCCCGTACGCTTTAATTTTATTAAAGCCTCGCCTAACCCTCCGAAGGAGGGAGTAGGAAAGGCTAAAATGTTAGGTACTCTTCTAATTTTTATTATTTTTTCCAATATGTCACCTTATTGGGTCCGTTTTTAAGCCCTCCTTGTTGGAGGGTTTGTAGGGGCCCTAACCTTTTTATGGTGGTTATACCAAGGGTGTTCACCTCTTCCCATACCGAACAGAGAAGTTAAGCCCCTTAAGGCCGATGGTACTGCACCACAATGCGGGAGAGTAGGTAGCTGCCATTCTTTTTTAAAGCGCCCTTCAGTAAGCTACTGAAGGGTGCTTTTTTTTTACACTATGCAGCCCATTTATCAGCGGTTGCTGCAGATCGTATGTATTTTTTTTGTATATTTGCAACTGCAAAGCTAGCTACCATTATTAAAGCTATACTGCTAACGAATCCAGAGTGATGTCGCCATAAGTTTTGATGTCATTCTCTATTTCCTCTTACCAATCCTCTATACCACTAAGTGATATCAGTCACTTAAAATCCTCCGGCTGTTCGCATCCGGCGAGATTTCTGAATTCGGTCAGATTCAGATTTAAATGATGCCCTGTAAACCGTATCATTTAAAACAAAAAAAGAGTATGAGGAAATATATATTTACCGCTGGCTTAATCAGTTTGATGTCGACGGCGGCTTTTAGTCAAGATTTGTTAGGGTTAGGAACGGGAAATTATGCCGGGGTTACGGGCATGTTTACCAACCCCGCAAGCATTGTAGATAGTCGCTTGAAGTTCGATCTCAATTTAATCGGCGTGAGCAACTACTACTCCAACAATTATTTATATGTGAAAAGAGATGCGCTAATCAAAGGCTCATTTTTTAAAGATAAATATAAAGACTGGTCGCTTGTGCAGCGCGACCTGTTGCAGGAGGGAAAGCTGGGTGCAAATGAACGTGTTCACATGAGGCTGAACAACCGCGTCATGGCGCCGCTGTCGTTTATGCTTACCACCGGAAAAAAATCTGCTATAGCACTAAACATTTCTAACCGGACCGGCTTTACTGCCGACAATATAAACCAGGATTTTGCGCGGCTGGCCTACCGGAAATTTGAGGATGCTTCGTTCTACGGAAGCCCGATGAATATGAATGGCGTGGACCTCAATATCCTGAACTGGCTGGATGTAGGCTTTACCTATGGCCGCGTATTATTAAATCAGGATAAGCATTTCGTAAAAGCGGCATTTACCGCTAAATATATAGGAGGTATCGCGTCCGGGTATTACCAAGCGGACGAAATGTCTTTAAGTTTCAATGATAAGAATAACGTAAATGCGAGGACGCCATACGCAAGATACGGGCATGGAGAAAAATTGAGTTTGGATATGTTCAAATCTGCATCGCTTAAATCCCTCCGGCCGGAAGCGGAAGGGTTTGGGTGGAACGCCGGTATCGTTTATGAGTATCGTGGCAAGATTGATCGCTTCAAATATCTCAACCCCGAGTCGGAAGAAAAACTTCGCAGAGATAAAAACAAGTACACGTTTAAAGTTGGTTTTTCTATCATGGATGCGGGCCGCCTCACTTTTAAGAAGAGTGAACTCAATAATGATTTCTCCGCAAACATTACAGACTGGAATCTGAAACAATATAATATTAGAAGTATTAACGACGTTGATACAATGTTGTCGAGCCGCGTTGTTTACCAGGCCACGGGAGACAATAGTTACTCTGTTTCACTGCCCACCGCCTACAGCGCCCAATTCGACCTCCACATTGCACGCGGGTTTTACGTAAATGCGATGACCTATCAACCATTCTCCTTATTCGACACGGATAAAAAAATGCATGTGGAAGCTGCCTACGCGGTAACGCCCCGTTTTGAATCGAGGGTATTAGGGTTATATTTCCCCGTTTCTTATAACAAGTTTGATGATTGGAATATCGGCGCGACTTTACGCCTTGGGCCCGTTTACGTTGGGTCATCCAATCTTGGATCGCTCGTCTTTAATGATAAAACAAAAACCGCGAATATCCACGCTGGTTTGCGAATTCCAATCACCTACGGCAGCCCTTCCCGCCTGGCTAAAACCTTCAGCGAGGCCACTCGTTCCAGGGACAGGGATGTATACGACCCGACCGCGCCACGGCGTAATGTCCTCAGGCCAGAGCCCACGGAACGCCGGTATGCTTCCGTTGATTCAACGGTGATAAAAAAGGAAATGGAAGTGAAACGCCTCGAAGCCCGCTTATTTGAGTTGGAAAAGCAAAAGGTTTTAGATTCCATTCGCCTGGCCAATAAAAACGCTACCCAATCTCCGGTGAGCATCACGATCAATAATTATACGGGAGCGGGGCAGCCGACGGTGAAAATTGATACCATCCGGACCGTCAGCAAGATTGTGGAGGATTCTGTTAGCATCAGGGAAATTAACAAAAAGAGACAGGAGCAGATTGACGACCTCACGAAAAGGCTGGCTGAAAGAGAACTGCTGTTAAAAGAACTCAAGGAGAAAGAAGCAGCCGATACTGATCGCGTTTCTGAGGCAGCGGACGCGCCGAAGGACAGTGGGAAAAAAGAAGAAAAGGAAAATGACAGCGGCGAAAAAGTAAAAGAAAAATCTGAAACAACTAAAAAAGAGGCTGCATCTACGCAGCCTCTTGCGCGTTCAATATCCAAAGCCGATAAACGCCTGATGGATGAATTAAAAAGGGAAAGAAAATCATCCGAAGATCTGGAAGACGAAATTCGCGATCTGAGAAAAGCTATTCTAAGTTACAGTGCTGTGTCAACTGCGGGTTCCGTAGGCGCCAACGCCATGATATCTAAAAGGCAGGCACGTAAAATGGAAGCTGAAATGGATCGCCTGAGAGCTGAAATGGCCAAATATGAATCTTTAACAACCGATGCTTCGATGGACAGTAACCACTTGTTAAGAAATGAAATAGATCGCCTTAACCAGGAACTGCGAACGCAAGGGGATTCCATCAATGCCGATAGCCTAAACAATATCGCCAAGCTCGAGGCGGAAATTGGGGCGCTGCAAAAAGATTTACAACAGCTAAGGAACCACCCTGACCGTGATGTAGCTACAGCGTCCGATCAGGCAACATCCGGCACAATTGCACCAAGCGAATCCATAACCGACCGTTTACTTTCGCTGAAGCTTGAACATATTCTTTTTGATGTCAATGAAGTGGAGGTAAGGCCCATCTACCACCGCACACTAAATTTCGTGGCAAAATGCCTGAATGACTACCCGCAACTAAATTTAAGTATCGACGGTTATACCGATAAAACGGGCAATGCGGCGCTGAATCGCATGCTTTCTTATCAACGCGCGCAAGCCGTTCAAACCTATCTGATTCAACACAAGGTCGATGGAGAGCAATTGCATATCAATGGACACGGAGAACAACTTCCGCTTGTTGACAATAGCACACGCTATGGCCAAATGCTGAATCGCAGGGTCGAGCTTCGTTTTTTTCAAAACCATTGATCGGTAACGATTATCTTTCCCGATACTATTCTTGATTGAAGCGCAGCCGCAGCCTTCAGCTTTACTGCCATTATTGTTGCCACCAAAGCGCGGTACCTTTTTCATCGCCGCCTATCGCCTGGGAAGCCGCATCTTTATTGGCTTTGTTGGTATTGTTTTCTGACGTCGGGTAAGTAATCCTGTTTGGCGCCATCGTTACCGACGGGTCGAGCGAACCTTCAACCGGCTCTATAAACAACGGGCTCCCGTCGGGCTTTTTGAAATCCAAACGTACACGTTCGTGCCAGGATTGCAATCCCTGCATATAAAAAGCCAGCCATTTTTGGGTGCCAATGCAGTCTTTCCAGTTGGCAGGGCTAAAAGGTACACGTTGCAGATAGGCGCTCGTGCTGTCTTCGGAGATATCCCAGAAAGCCATGCTTTCCCTAATGCCGTTATTATAAAAAGTCGCAGCCGCTCCACCGGTTGTCATGTTTCTCGCTGCCGCTTCTGCTTTTAAAAATTGAGATTCTGCCGCTGTGAAGAGCAGGCCCGGAAAGTCAGGACTGTACACCCTTTCCGAAGGCAGGGAAAAAATCAAAGCATCCGAGGCGTTATTTTCTCCTGAGCCATAAGGCGAGCCTTTATAGACACTGTCGACGGTTCTTGCATATTGCGGCAGCCGCGGATCGCGAAGCTCCAACATGTAATCTATTAACGTAGCACTTACCACAAACTGAACAGGATCTCTGTCAATATTATTATAAGGGAACGCTTCGGTAGCATTATTATTATAAGGAAAGAACGCGTTGTCTTCGTTCGTTTCAATGACGCCGCCCTGAATGGCTTTTTCAATAAATGGACGTGCCGCTGCTTCATCTTTGTTGCTCATGCGCATTGCCATCCGCAGCATCAAAGAATTGGCAAATTTCTTCCATTTTGATACATCGCCTTTATACAGCACTTCACCGGTGGTAAAAGAAGCGGCGCCTGTGTTTAACTGCGCTTCATAAGTTTCAAGTTTATTAAGAAGATCTGTATAGATGGTTTTCGCATCGTCGTACGTGGGAAGTAAAGCTTCTGATACTGCCTCACTGTAGGGAATGTTGCCAAAAGCGTCGGTTAAAGTATGAAAAACCCAAACCTGGAGGATGCCAGCAATAGCGTTTTGATTAGCTGCCACTGCTTCGTTAGCTGCATTTTCATTCAGGATTTGAATTTCCTTGAGTGCCGGTAAAACCACTGAGTACATAGTCCACAGGTTCGTGGAGCCCGCGTCTGATGAACCATACCGGCTGTCGCCTTTCGAGTCGGTGCCGCTCCAGTATTGTGCGTAATGCATCCCAATCCGGTTATTTGTGACACTGTTATATAAAATATCCGAAGCTTTTTTCTCCGCAAATAGAATCAGTTGCTCAGGAGTGGCGGATGAGGGCTTTGTAGGATCAGTATTGAGCGATTCAAATTTGCTGCAAGACAGCAGTGAAAAAAGAAAGGTGATTAAAAGGAATATATACGACTGTTTCATGTGTTTGTTTTATTTAAACGGTGGTCATTCGAGGAACGCTTGTGTTCACACAGTATTAAAATGCAATATTAAGATTGAGGCCATAGGATCTTACCGACGGCAATGCGCCCCCTTCCAGTCCCTGAATATTGCCGGAGCCGTTGGTGATATTGGAAGGATCGACGTGGGGCGCGTTGGATTGAATCAACCAAAGGTTACGGCCGTAAAGCGATAGCGTTATATTATCCGAATTAATTTTTTCGGACCAGCTTTGAGGTAACTGATAGCCCAGTGTAACTTCTCTTAGATAAATATAGCTGGCGTCATATACGTTGGCGCTGTGAATATTGTTGTTGCGCCCAAAGTTTGACTGATAGTATGCTTTTGCCGGCACGTTAACCGAGTAGGGAATATAACTGCCATCTTCCTGCTCGAGTACCCCGGAAACCGGAACTCCGTTTTCCCTAATGCCTCCATCAGCCGTTTCCGCCAGAAGGCCGGAATATTTTCCATACATATTGGTATAAGAAAAGAATTTGCCGCCACGGCTAAAATCTACCAGTGTCCGCAACGATATATTTTTATAAGAAAAGGAATTGCTAACGCCACCAACTAAATCCGGATAAACACTACCGAGCGGCACCGTAGTGCTGGTGAGTTGATAAGTGCCTGATGAATCGATTATTTTACGGCCCTCGTTGTCGTAAGCATAATCAAACCCATAGAGCGTTCCTAAAGGTTGCCCTTTTACTGCAACCAACGCTACCGGCGGTGAAAGCCTTCTTTCCTGGCCGATGACGATGCGGTCGGTAATTTCCTGCCCGTTTTGTGCAAGATCCAAAACCTTGTTCTTGTTTTTTGAAAGGTTCACCGCTATATTCCAGGTGAAGCCGCTTTTGGTTCTCAGCGGCGTTCCTTCTACGCGGAGCTCGATTCCTTTGTTGCTTATTTTTCCTAAGTTGATAATGGAGTTGGTGTAGCCAGTTGTGGGCGACACAGGAATGGAGATGATCTGATTTTTGGTAATGCGGTCGTAATAAGTAAAGTCAACACCAAACCGGTTGTCAAACATTTTTAATTCGATACCGCCTTCTTTCTCCGTACTCATTTCAGGAAGCAGATCCGGGTTGCGCCTTGTCGGGTCGATACCTGTCATGGACTGCCCTGCAAATTGAGTGGGCGCCTGATACACGGTAAAAAGGTTATAAGGATCTGTGTCATTCCCTACCTGCGCAATCCCCGCCCTGATTTTTCCAAATGTAAGCCAGGAGGCATTTTTGATCCAGTCTGAAAAGATGATAGACGTAGAAGCGGAAGGGTAGAAATAGGGCCTTGGTTTTCCATTTTGTAATAAAGAGGAAGACCAGTCGTTGCGGCCGCTTAATTCGAGAAAAATGCTATTGGTGTAGCCGATGGTTGCCGTTCCAAAGAGCGAGTTGATTTGTTTGCGCGGATTCAACTCTGTAATAAGCACCGGCCCCAGGCTGTTGGCAAGCGTGTAAACGCCGGCAGATCCCAGGCCCGTAGTAGTGCTTCCATTCATCAACCGCGCATCCTGCCTCATAATATTGCCGCCGAGCGTGACATTTACATTAAACCGCTCGCCAAAATCTTTTTTGATATTGGCCGTTCCCAGATAATTCATTTCAGTGAAATCAATGGTGTTGCGAACATAAGCGCCGGGCAAATAATCTTTTGCAGACCGTTCCTCCTGTAATGTTTGGTAGGTGTCCATAAAAACCTTGGTGCTGAAGCTGAGCCAGTCGGTTGCGGTATAATCTAAACCCAAAGAACCGAATACGCGGCTTCTTTTATCGGTTTGATATTCCTCATATCTCGTCCAATAAGGGTTGTTCGAAAAAGCCATTGTGTCGTTAGAAAATGAACGCCGGTTCCACGTAATCTGGCTTCCGTCGGGGCGCTTATAATTTTTCATGCGTTCCATATCCCATTGGCGCTGGCCATATTCGCCAAACAACATCATCATATTTTGGCCGGTAAATCCCGTTCCCGGCCGGCCTTTTGCTTCAGTGTAAGCGTAGCGGACGCCGGCAGAGGCAACCAGGTCGTCTGTTATTTTATAGGTTCCGTTAATGCCAGCATTGGTGCGCGACAGTTTCGAATTGGGAAGCACGAACCGCTGGCGGGTGTCGGCAAATGCAATTCGGAAAGAACCCCGATCATTGCTCCCACCCATGCTGATGCTATTGGTAATAGTGAAGCCCGGCTGAAAGAAGTTTCTTACATTGTCGGGCTGCGGCGACCAGGGCGCGGTCATACCAAAATCGGGATTGCCTTTAGCTTTGTCGAAAGACCAATAATGCCTTACCAAACTTCCATCCAATTTGGGGCCCCATGATTCGTCAACGCTGAACTCCGGCATCAGGTCGTAAGGGCCACGCCCCGGGTCATTATACGTTGCTGCGTTTTGCGATAAAAAATAATCCGGATTATCATTGTACCATAAGGTATCAAATTTTCCGTCGCTGCCGCCTCCATATGAATTTTGATAATCAGGCAGGATATATACTTCATCTCGCTGCAAGTTCAAACTATAGCTGACGCCAAACTTTTTTGAGCCTGCCGATTTTTTGGTGGTTATCAACACAACACCGTTTTGCCCGCGGCTTCCGTAAAGAGCCGTTGCTGCAGCGCCTTTGAGCACCGATATCTGGTCGATATCATCTGGATTGATATCTTGCACCGGATTGCCATAATCAAAACCGCCACCGCCAATTTGTTGGCTGTAAGAATTAGTATTCAGGTTGCTAAACGGAATCCCATCCACGATAAATAATGCGTTGTTGTCGCCCTGGATGGATTTGGTGCCGCGGATATTGACTTTGGTGGAGCCACCCATTGAGCCGCTGTTTGTAGAGATTTGTACACCGGCGACGCGGCCTGAAAGGCTATTTACAAAATTGACTTCTTTCGCCGTTTGAATATCACTTCCTTTTACCTCCGACACGGCGTAGCCCACTGACCTGCTTTTCTTGGAAATGCCAAGCGCGGTAACCGTCACTTCTTCTAATTGTTCTGCGCTACTTTTTTGAAGCTGAACATTTAAGGCGCTATTAGCTTCCGTTAATACAACTTCAGCAGGTGTAACGCCCACACTCGAAAACCGGATCTTGGCGTTTTGTATAAACGGAATGGAAAAACTGCCATCGGCTGAGGCTGTGTATAGATCTCCGTTTGGGTACTCAATACTTGCAGACGCAACGGGTTGCCCGGCGTTATCGGTAACCTTTCCTTTTATTAAAACGGTATCGCCTGTAGCTGTTGTTTGAACGACAGCAGCCGCACTATCGATCGGCTGAGCGGTTTGCTTTTTTGCAGTATCGATAACTGTTTGAGCCTGACCTGAAATGGAATCTTTAATGGTGTTGTTCGACTTCCATTGGCCGATCTCAATTTCACTATTGTCTTTAACCTTGATAAGAATGCTATCGGCTGAGGGCGCCACAAATTGTAAATGCAAATTCAACATGCTGTTGCTGATATGGACAGAGTCGCCGGGGTTGGCCTTTAGGCTGAAAATGCCGTCAGCATTGGTTTTTGAAGAATCGGAGGAGTTTTTTGTAAACAGATAAGTGTCCGTAAGTCCAATGCCGGTTTTACCAACAACCTTTCCGTTAATGGTTTGTGCTTGTACCAGGTTTGAAGCGAAAAAAAATGCTGCAATGAGAAGTACCAAGCGGTTAAGCTTACTTGTCATGATTTCGTTTGGGTAGGGTTTAGATTTAAATATACTTAAGCCTTCCCATCACCAATAACTTAGCCAAAGTAAGCCGGTAGTTTTTAGAAAATAGTTAAAACGAAAAAGCAAAGAGGCTGCAAGCATTACCTTACAACCTCTTTGCTTTGTGCGAGAATTGTTTACATATAAAATATTAGGCGACTGCTTTCTTCACCAAATCAGCAGCTTCGCTCAATAAAATAGCTGACTCAACTTTTAACCCGCTATCGTCAATCAGTTTTTTAGCTTCGGCAGCATTCGTGCCCTGTAACCTTACGATGATGGGAATATCGATATTGCCCAGGTTTTTATAGGCTTCGATTACACCTGCCGCTACGCGATCACAACGAACAATTCCTCCGAAGATATTGATAAGAATGGCTTTCACAGCGGGGTCTTTCATGATGATTTTAAAACCAGCTTCTACTGTCTCCGCGTTTGCTGTTCCTCCAACGTCTAAGAAGTTGGCAGGTTCGCCACCGCTTAGTTTGATCATATCCATGGTAGCCATGGCCAGCCCGGCGCCATTTACCATACATCCCACATTTCCATCGAGTTTTACAAAATTCAAATTGTATTTGCCCGCTTCAACTTCTGTTGGATCTTCTTCCGTAATATCTCTGAGGCTCGCCAAATCTGCGTGGCGGATCATTGCATTATCGTCCAGGTTCATTTTACAATCCACCGCAATAATCTTGTCATCAGCGGCTTTGAACAAAGGGTTAATTTCCAGCATGCTGCAATCTAAGCCCACATAAGCGTTGTAAAGATTCGTTACAAATTTTACACAGCGTTTGAAAGCATCTCCTTTCAGGCCAAGATTGAAAGCAATTTTACGGGCCTGGAATCCTTGCAAACCGCCGGAAGGGTGTACCCATTCTTTGAAAATCTTGTCGGGCGTTTCGTGCGCTACATCTTCAATATTCATCCCGCCTTCAGTGCTATACATGATCACGTTCTTGCCGTTAGAGCGATCGAGCAAAATAGATAAATAAAACTCCTGCCTTTCACTGGGGCCATCGTAATACATATCCTGCGCCACAAAAATTTTGTTCACTACTTTTCCTGCAGGGCCGGTTTGAACGGTCACCAATGTGCCGCCCAAAATGCCTTTCGCAAACTCTTGTATATCTTCTAATGATTTGGCAACCTTTACACCATTAATACCTGTTTCTTTCACGGTTCCTTTTCCGCGCCCGCCCGCATGTATTTGCGCTTTTACGACTGCGAACTTGCTGCCTGAATCGGTTTTGATTTTCCGGTAAGCTTCCTCAGCTTCCTGAACAGAGCTACAAGCGTAGCCTTCCTGCACGGGGACATTGTATTTCTTTAACAACTCTTTTGCCTGATATTCATGAAGGTTCATACTATAACTTTTGCCACGAAGATAAGTGAAAGTTTCTTTCATGTATTTTTTTGTGATGGCGATCTTTGAGCCGCGCCCCGCAACGTTTTGAGGGTAGCATGTAAACATAACGACGCGCGCCCGCCTTACCGGATTTGAATGACTGATTTGTGCGCACACCTTTCTCAAGGCCTTAACTTTTCTTCAATTACTAGGTATCAAGCTTTCGCTATATTTGCTCACTTAAACATATGTTTCATGAACGACGACATTGTCAGGAAGGTAAAGGAAACCGCCGCCTATTTGAAATCGCAGTATGAAAGCCAGGCGAAAGTAGCCATCATATTGGGCAGCGGACTGGGTAATTTTGTCCAGAAAATTAATGTTGAAAAAGAAATACCTTACACTGATATACCGCATTTTCCCGTTTCAACGGTGAAAGGCCATTCCGGTAAAATGTTGTTCGGCGACCTTTCGGGGAAAAAAGTGGTGGCGCTCAGCGGGCGTTTTCATTTTTATGAAGGATACACGCCCGAGGAAGTGGTTTTCCCGGTAAGAGTTTTGAAAATGCTCGGCGTTCAAACTTTGTTGCTCAGCAATGCCGCCGGAGGCGTAAATGAAGCTTTCAACGTGGGTGATATCATGATTATAAATGATCATATCAGTTTTAGCGCACCCAACCCGCTGATCGGAAAAAATATCGACGAGTGGGGCACGCGTTTTCCGGATATGAGCGAACCTTATAAAAAAGGATTAATCGCCAAAGCCCAACAAATAGGCGCACGCGCTGATATGAAATTACATGAAGGCGTTTATTTCGTTGTCACCGGGCCGACCTTTGAAACCCGCGCAGAATACAGGTTGATAAAAATTGTCGGCGCCGACGCAGTAGGCATGAGCACCGTTCAGGAATGTATTGTAGCGAACCATATGGGGATGGATGTTTTTGCGGTAAGCGTGATCACGGATCTCGGCATTCGGGAAGAAGAAAATGTGATCACCCATGAAGAAGTGCTGGAAGCCGCCCACGCTGCTGAGCCTAAGCTGGCCTATCTATTTAGCGAATTAATTAAAGAATTATAGGAAACCGAATGAGGAGGTGCTTATTTTTAACAGGATTTATTTTGATGGGCCTGGCGGTGTTTTCGCAAAACCCAATCCGCGGTGTGGGCGACAGGTTTCGCGGTATCAGCAATGCCGGCAGCGGAACCGATACTCTGGGTAAAAGGGATAAATTCGAAGATTCCATCACCATTTCTTATCGTTATCTGGATACGGCGCGCAATTATAAGCTGGATTCGAGTATTAACGATTTTACGGTGAAATACCCGATTCCGGCAGACTATTACTACCTGGGCAACACCGGCAGCGCCGCGCAGTCATTCCTGTTTGCACCGCGCATGAAAGCCGGTTGGGACGCAGGATTTCATGCCTACGACATTTATAGATACACCGTGGAGAATGCAAGGTTTTTCCGTGCTACAAGGCCTTACTCGGAATTGACTTATATGTTGGGCACACGCAGTGAACAGTATATAGAACTGATGCACACGCAAAACCGTACGCCAGAATGGAATTTTAACTTACAGTATCGATTGATCAGTGCGCCGGGCATTTACCGTAATCAGAAGACCAATCATAACAATTATTCAATCACCAATTGGGCGCAGTCCAAAAATAAGCGGTACACTAACTATTTCATGTTGGTTGCTAACAAACTGAAAGGTGGGGAAAATGGTGGTATTGATACAACGCAAAATTATATCGATAATCCTGACTATGCTGAGCGGGTGCGTATACCTACCAAACTCGGCGGTGATGCCGGGTTCGGCGCCGGCCTGTTTAACACGGATGTGCCGACCGGCAACCAATATGAAGATTTTAATGTAGTGATGCGGCAGCAGTTCGATTTTGGCCGCAAAGATTCGATCGTCAACGATAGTTCAGTGATCAAATTGTTTTTCCCCCGCGTCAGATTTGAACATACCATTCGTTACAGCGCTTACAAATATTTGTTTTCAGATGCAAATCCGACGGCGGTCAATGTGCCCGAATATTACCAGGCCACTTACGGGCTGGAAAATTTGCCCACGCCATTTCGGAGAGAAGATTATTGGCGCGACCTGACCAATGATTTTTCAATCTACACTTTTCCCGATGAAAAAAATACGCAGCAGTTTTTGAAAGTGGGTGTAGCTATGCAGAACTTAAAAGGGATTTTCCGGGACGATGTAACCGAAACCACTGATAGCATTCACTACGCTGACGACAGAACGATGACCGGCTACAATGTGTTGGGACATGGAGAATATCGCAACCGCACTAAAAACGAACGCTGGGATTTACAGGCTCGCGGCCAATTGTATTTTGTCGGTATGAACGCCGGCGACTACGAAGTGGCGGCCAGTATTCAAAGTTCCTTTGGTGAAAAGATTGGTTCGCTTAAGCTGGGTTTTGAAAACGTAAACCGCACACCTTCTTATATCACAAACCCCAACAGCTCTTTTTATCTGATGAGCGAAGCAGTTGATTTGAAAAAGGAGAACAGCACCCATTTATATGCTGACCTTTACCAACCGCTTTTAAAGCTTCGGTTAACCGGCGATTACTATTTAGTAAATAATTATGTTTATTATACCGACTTCTTCACGATCAACCAGGCGCCGCTTTTTAATGTATTGCAAATTGGTGCGCATAAGGTTTTTGCTACAGGCCGCACCGACCAGTGGAAGTGGATTTCGGATACTTATTTTCAACAGCGGATTGGCAACGGCCCGGTGAATTTGCCGGCTCTATTCACTCGCAACCGATTTATGTATGAAGGGAATTTGAAGTTTAATAACCTTAAAATAGCAATGGGATTTGATACCCGTTACCGCACCAACTATAAGGTCAATAATTATTCACCAATCCTGGGACAGTTTTTTTACCAGGATTCGGCCAGCGTGGCGTATAAACTTCCCGATATTGCCGCGTTTGTCCATTTTCGGATCAATTCTTTCAGAGCGTTCCTGCGCGCGGAAAACCTCAACACTTTCAGAAGTCTTACCAATGCGAACGGCGGCCGCAGCTTTGGATTTACCAACAGCAACTTCGCCGCGCCTGACTACCCCTATCCGGGTCTGGTCATCCGCTTCGGAATTTATTGGGGATTTGTAAATTAATCTATTCAAATTGTAATCAGGTTTGATCATTTAAAATTTCCCGTCCACGCAGGGTTGTGATGTTAATGCGCGAATTGTATTTCAGTGGCGAACGGTGTTGCTTCGGCGGAAAAATTGACCGTACCTTTTTAGTTTTAGTGCAAAAAAAAGCTGTCCGCAAAAGGGACAGCTAATTTATATTGGGGTTTTTGATGATTATCCGAAAATACCTTTCCTCAGGCTTCTGATACCTTCACCGATTTTAAACCCGTTGTGATATACCTCGATTTTATAATCGCCGGGTTTAAAGCCATCATTGTTTTTAATAGGGAAGGAAACACCTTTTCTCGTTCCGGTTTCGTATTCAACAGGAATTTTAGCGGTAAAGTTCCTGTCTCCATCCTGGCGCGTAGTCATTGCTCCTGATCCTAACTCAACATTTTGAACAATCGTGCCTTTTGGATCGGTTACGATTACATACAAATCAGCCGGGCCGGAAGTAGTAATACGGTTCTCGATATTAAAAGTCACTTGCATCTTATCAACTTTTCTTGCAAATGCGGTTTCTTTTTCTTTGCCATTGCGCTTTTCTTTTAAAGGAGTAATGGACATACCTGAAGCTGATAATGTGCTGGCCACATCAATCGTATTGGCCAGTTCATCGTTTTCTGCAGTACGCATATCCAGGTTTTGAGAAAGCACTGATTTTTCAGAATTTAAATGTGCGTTGCGGGCAGTCAATTCCTGGTTTTCACCTTTCAACTGAGTAACCTGGGCTTCCAAACGTCCGATTTGTCCGTTCAATTCGCCGATCAGCTGGCGCGCTCTTTTAAGATCCGCAGCCGTAGCATTTTTGTCGCTCAATATTTTATTGATTTCAGATTTTCTGGAATCGATTTCTTTTTGAAGCGCTGTTTTTTCCCCCTGTAGGCTGTTGTTGGCGCCGGTGATTGAATCCAAACGCATTTCAGCGAGGTTGAACAATTGTCTTAACGAATCCGACTCAGACATTACGGTTTCTGTCTGCGCGTCATTTCCGGCGAATAAATTTTCATTTTCCGATGCGTCGTTTTTATTCCAAAGCATATAGCCCCAGGTTCCTAACAGGGCCACAATTAGGAGGCCAATCAAAATATTTCTTCCATTATTATTAGAACCGGAGGGAGGTGTATTGGATGAGGGCTGCGACGCAGATGGATAATTCGTATTTGCCATAACAATGATTTAATTTAAAAATTAAGCTGCCCGCGGCAGCATTTTTACTTTTTTTAGGTTCGAAAATATCTTTTCAGACAAATCACAAATTATGCCAAATAGCGATAGCAAAGCGGTATGCGCTGCTATTTTGATGTTATTTTAAGAATTCAATTATCTTGCGATCCCATGTCAGTTGATAAAGTTATATCCGATTGGAAAAAAAATCAGTTTAAACCCGTTTATTGGATTGAAGGCGACGAGGAATATTATGTAGATCAATTAGTTAAGTATGCTGAAGATCATATTTTGTCGGAAAGTGAGGCTTCCTTTAACCTAACGGTGTTTTACGGAAAGGATGCTGCCTGGCCGGATGTGTTAAATGCCTGCAAAAAATACCCCATGTTCTCTGACCGGCAGGTAGTTATCGTGAAAGAGGCGCAGCAGATGAAGGATGTAGATAAACTGGAATCTTATATCCAGGCGCCTTTAGCGTCAACGATCCTGTTGATAGCTTTTAAAGATAAAAAGCTGGATTCGCGGACGAAGTTTGCCAAGCTGGTGAAGGACAAAACAGAATACATTCTTACAAAAAGGCTCTACGACAATGCATTACCAGAGTGGGTGAACCAAATGGTGTCGGCGATGGGTTATACTATTTCTCCGAAGGCAAACAGCCTGATTGTTGATCATATCGGGAATGACCTCAGCCGGATCAAAAATGAAATCGACAAAATTTTGATCAACCTTGGTACCAGAAAGGCAATCACAGAAGAAGATGTCGAAAATTATGTGGGCATCAACAAAGAATTCAACGTTTTTGAATTGCAAAGCGCTATCGCAGGGAGGAACCTCTTAAAGTCCATTCGAATCATCCAATATTTTGAAGCCAATCCCAAAGCTGCCCCTATTCAATTGGTATTGCCATCGCTCTATTCTTTCTTCAGCAAAGTATATATGGTGTATGGAGCTTCGGGCGGCGAGGACAGTATCGCCAAGCAAATTGGCGTGGGCCCTTATTTCGTTAAAAACTACGTTCAGGCATCGAAAACGTTCCGCTTCAACGAGGTAGAGCAGATATTACTTTTGCTACATCAGTACAACTTAAAAAGCCTGGGTATCGGCGCCGCACGGGTAGAAGACGCTGCTCTTTTAAAAGAAATGATTGCAAAAATCATGATGTGACGAGCGCTGTATCATTCTTCCTGGCCCATCCACATAGCGCCGCCGACGCTGTTTCTTGAGGCGCCTGTTACGGAGCTCAGCACGTTATATTCTTCGCGCCAGCGCAATACACCGATCAACGCCATGATTAAGGCTTCTTTGTATTGAACCAATTGATCGTCGGGCACCACTACTTCAATAGGGCGCAGCGCTTCGCTCAATTGCTCGATGAGAAACCCGTTAAGCGCGCCGCCTCCGGTAACCAGCAATTGCTCCGTTGCCCCGGAAGATGCGCGGTTGGCCATCAGAGCGTTTTTTATCTGCCTTACAATATGGGCCACGTATGTCCGCAAGGAATCTTCGACCGACAGGCCATACTTTTTTATCAATGGAAAAACCGTATCCGTTCCGAAACTGTTCGCCAGGGATTTAGGAAATGGCAAGCCGTAATACGACAAGCCATTGAGCTCATTTAATAAGGATTGGTTGACCTGCCCGCTGCGGGCCAGCGCGCCATCTTTATCAAATTCCTGGCCGGCTTCATTGGCGAGCATATTTAAGACCCGGTTTGCGGCGCAAATATCAAACGCTTTGTACGCCTCTTTTTCGTTAATCGAAAGATTCGCAATGCCGCCAATATTCAGGAAATAAGCATATTGAGGAAAGAACAGTTGTTCACCAATTGGTACTATCGGAGCTCCCTGTCCGCCGAAAGCTACGTCCATGGCGCGCAGGTCTGAAACAACCGGCAATTGCGTGGTGGCTGCAATAGCGGCGCCGTCACCCAATTGCGCCGTCATTTTTTTTGCGGGCAAATGAAAAGTGGTATGGCCATGCGATGCGACTACCGCCACTTTAAACTGAAGTTGGTGCCGGCTGATAAAATCATTCACACATTGCCCCAGATAGTGGCCATAATCAACATGAAGCAATTGATACTCCAGTGCCGGGAGCGTGGTAGCGGTTTGTAATTTTTGCTTCCAATCGCTGTCATATGGCAGGCATTCAGCCTGTATGATTTCGTAATTCCATTTGCCGCCGTTTTCCAGGATTTCTGCAAAAACAATATCCAGCCCGTCGAGCGAACTGCCGCTCATAAGTCCGATAGCACGATAAATCATTCGCGATTATTTAACTAACTGCAACAAACAACCGAAACTTTCGGCGCCGGAAAGGTGTATATGGCTGATTGTTTGGTTCATAAAAAAATATAATACTGTAAGTTTGCGAAAGTAACAAAACGCGGGTATATAAGCACCCGAAAAAAAGTATACAATGATTAAAAACCTGAGCGAAAATCACAGCCTGCTCACCAATTGGATCAGCGAACTGCGTGATGTAGAAGTGCAGCATGATCGGATGCGTTTCAGAAAAAATCTGGAGCGTATCGGGGAGATACTGGCTTATGAAATCAGCAAAGAACTGCCTTTTGAGGTGAAGGAAACGCAGACGCCGCTGGGTTTTTCAGATAGCAAAGTTTTGAAAGAACAGCCGGTGTTGGCTACCATCCTGCGGGCAGGGCTGGCTTTACATCAGGGGTTACTCAATTATTTTGACAAGGCTGACAACGCTTTTATATCAGCTTATCGCAAACACCACAAGGATGGCACTTTTGAAATAGAAGTTGAGTATATCAGCAGTCCCGAGCTGGACGATCGTATTTTAATTATTTCCGATCCTATGCTGGCAACCGGAGCGTCGCTGGTGAAAACCATCCGCCATCTGAAGCTGGAAGGCGGCCCCCGGGAAATTCACATCGCTGCTGCCATCGCCTGCGTGGAAGGCATCGAATATGTTTCGCGGGAAGTGCCCGAGGCTAAAATATGGTGTGGCGATATCGACGAAGAACTGACTGCAAAAGGCTATATCGTGCCCGGCCTGGGCGATGCGGGAGATTTGGCATACGGCAGCAAATCGCAATCCTAATAAAATTCATTTTAATTATACTTCCTTGGTTTATCTCATTCCGACTTTTTTGTGCGAAAATGCTTTAAGCGCGCTGCCGGCTTACCTGATTGACGCGGTGGAAAAGTGCGATGTATTTTTCGTTGAAAATGAACGCTCGGCCCGCCGCTATTTGAAACAATTGAAGAAAGCAATTGTGATCGACGATTTTGAATGGTTTGCTATTGGCAAGGCTGAAAAGGAAGTTTTGGCAAGCTTTAAGCAAAAGCTCAAAGAAGGCAAAACCATCGGTATTATTAGCGAGGCGGGCTGCCCCGGCGTTGCAGACCCGGGCCAGTTGCTTATTGCTGCTGCGCAGGAATTGGATGCGAAAGTAGTGCCGCTGGTAGGCCCGAGTTCTATATTGCTGGCGTTGATGGCCAGCGGCATGAACGGCCAGCAATTCACATTTGCCGGTTATTTACCGATCGACAACAGGGAGCGCCTGAAGGCGATTCGCGACATAGAAGCAGAATCGATCAAAAAAAGCGCCACACAGATTTTTATAGAAACGCCCTACCGGAATAACCAAATGCTGGAAGCGCTGTTGAAAACCTGCCAGCCCGACACTCAAATATGCCTTGCTGTTAATATTACCGGCCCCGACGAATGGATTAAAACGAAAACCGCGCGGCAATGGAAAAACGAGCAGGTCGATCTACACAAAAAGCCTGCAATTTTCCTGCTAAAAGGTTGAGGTAGGCGGCGCATCTTTCATCGAGATGATGCTATCCACAATATAGCGGGTATTACCACGCCAGGGAAGTACGCCATTATATTCTTTGTAATGAAGATCGAAGCGCTTGCCCGAATTCATCTTTAAAACATCAAAAACCTTTTTGTCCTTGATGGAAAATTCAAACTCGTTCGACTGCACGCCGCCGCCGACAACGCCGCGAATGCCTTCCTGAATGAGCTTTCCTTCGTAAGTTTTAAAAAGCTGGCCTTTTTCCACCGCAAAGTTCAGGTAGCCCGATTTGACGCCGTCGGAAGTATAAGGATAGTAAAACTTCCAATAAACGTAGCCGCCTGCCAGGAGCAGCCCTATTACAAAGGCAATTAGGAAAAATCTGGCGCAACCACGGCCTTTTTTAGGTTGCAGGATAGGTTCCGGTATGGGTTCTATAGGCATAAAAATGGTTTATCTTAATTTAATTTTAATAATACAATATTAATTTATTGCACTAAATTTGCGGCTCTAAAAGTAGTATTTGTTTTTGTATGAGCAATCATTTCAGTCATACCAAGTATTTTGTGTTTCACCCCGGTGTAACTACCGGTGTTTACGCGGTTGGCTTTGATGTGTTTTTATTTTCGCCACGTCCACAACGCCGCAGTCCTCTATGCTGACAGGACTTACCTATTGCCGAAGGCGCCTGTCAGTGAAAATAATCCAAACGTAATCATATTTCGGGGCAGGCACCCACAAAAAATACAAATACAAAAAGTGGACAATCAGGAAATTATAGTGAGAGTAGCGATCTCGGAGGATAAAAAATATGCTACCACCATTACCGACGAAATGGCATCGTCGGCAGCCGCGCGCGGCACGGGTATTGCCAAAAGAAGCCCGGAATATATCGAGAAAAAAATCGACGAGGGCAAGGCTGTTATCGCGTTGACAAAAGACGGCACCTGGGTGGGATTTTGTTATATCGAAACCTGGAGCCATGGAGCATATGTGGCCAATTCCGGTTTGATTGTTTCGCCGGATTTCAGGAAAAGCGGTGTAGCCAAAAAAATAAAGCAGACCACTTTCAAACTGAGTCGAAAACTTTATCCGGAGGCGAAAATATTTGGCCTCACCACCGGCCTTGCGGTAATGAAAATCAACAGCGACCTGGGGTATGAGCCCGTTACCTACTCAGAGCTGACACAGGATGAGGAGTTCTGGGCCGGCTGCAAGAGCTGTGTTAATTATGACATCCTGATGAGCAAAGACCGTAAAAACTGTATGTGTACGGCCATGCTCTACGATCCGAAAGATCATTATCAGCCGGAGGAAACCAAGGCTTTTTTTGAAGAAAATCAGTCGGGCCTTGAGCGGTTGTTGCGCTTTAAACAATGGAAATTCTTAAAGCCCTTTCGCCGGAAAGAAAAAAACGGCGGCACAGGTTTAAAGCTGTTTTGGTAAATATTTATTGAGTATCATTTTTTTGATACCCATCATTTTATAAAAAAGGTATCCAATGGCAAAAAAAGTTGTTTTAGGTTTTAGTGGTGGTTTAGACACGACGTTTTGTGTAAAATATCTCACGGAAGAAAAAGGATATGAAGTGTATAGCATTATTGTCAACACGGGTGGCTTTAGCGATGCAGAGCTTGAGCAAATTGAAGCGCACGCGAAAAAGCTTGGCGTAAAATCTCACAAAACGGTAAATGCAATTGAAAATTACTACGACTCCATCGTTAAATATTTAATTTTTGGGAATATTCTCAAGAATAACACGTATCCGTTAAGCGTATCGGCCGAGCGTTTGAGCCAGGCGCTGCACATTGCAGAATATGCAAAGCAGATCAATGCCGACGCGGTTGCGCATGGTAGCACGGGCGCGGGCAACGACCAGGTGCGTTTTGATATGGTGTTGAATATAATTGCGCCGGGTACTGAAATTATCACGCCGATCCGCGATATGAAGCTGAGCCGCGAGTCGGAGATAGAATACCTGAAGAGCAAAGGCGTGGAAATGAATTTTGAAAAGGCGGTTTATTCTATCAACAAAGGCCTTTGGGGTACCAGCGTAGGCGGCCGCGAAACATTAAATTCTAAGGGGTTGCTGCCGGAAGAAGCATGGCCCACGCAGGTTACCAAAACGGAAAGCGAAGAAGTGGTGCTCGAATTTGAAAAAGGAGAGTTGCTGCGTGTCAATAATAAAAATTTTGGCCATCCCACCGAGGCCATCCAATATCTGCAATCTATTGCGGGGCCTTACGGTATTGGCCGCGATATTCACGTGGGCGATACGATCATCGGTATTAAAGGCCGTGTTGGTTTTGAAGCAGCCGCGCCCATTCTTATTTTGAAAGGGCATCACGCACTTGAAAAACACGTTTTAAGTAAATGGCAATTACAGTGGAAAGATCAGATCTCCCAGTTTTATGGCACCTGGCTGCATGAGGGGCAAATTCTGGATCCGGTGATGCGCGACATGGAAGCCTATCTTGAAAGTAGCCAGAGAAATGTGACCGGTAAAGTGTTTCTACAATTACACCCTTACCGCTATCAGGTGATCGGCATTGAAAGCCCTTATGACCTGATGAATAATGCCTTTGGAAGTTATGGGGAAATGAACGCAGGCTTTACCGGCGATGACGTAAAAGGGTTTACACGTATCTTCGGCAATCAAACGGCTATTTACCATTTTGTCAAAGAAAGCGTCAACCATAAAAATGCAAGTGAGTTTTAAGCAAAGGCTGCACCGTTAATGGTTTGCAGGTTTTTTGCCCGGGCCACTTTTTTGGCGTTCTGCGAGGCAATGGCGAAATGACAACAAATAGGGCATTTAGCTTGTTGAAAATATTATGAACAAAGAAGCACTAACCACAGATATACAGATGATAAATGTTGGAATTATAGGAGGAGCGGGCTACACCGGTGGCGAATTGATCAGATTACTCATCAATCACCCGCAAGTAAATATTTCCTTTATCCATAGCCGCAGCAATAGTGGAAAGTATGTTTATGAAGTGCACAAGGATTTGCTCGGCGATACCGAATTGCAGTTTAGCGATGAAGTGAAGCAGGATATCGATTGTCTATTTTTGTGCCTGGGCCACGGAGAATCTACCAAATTTTTACAGGAAACAACTCTTGCCGATACGATCAAGATCATTGATTTGGCCAATGATTTTCGTTTGCACAAAGACAAAGTGCAGGAAAGTATCCAACGCAGTTTTGTATACGGCCTGCCTGAGTTGAATATGGAAGAGATCAGAGGCGCCAGGAATATTGCAAATCCCGGCTGTTTTGCAACGACCATACAACTGGGTTTGCTGCCGCTTGCTAAAGCCGGCTTATTGAAAGATATTTATACGACCGGCATTACCGGCAGTACCGGCGCTGGCCAGTCGCTGAGCGCTACTTCTCATTTTAGCTGGCGCGCCAATAATATCCAGGCTTATAAAACCCTAACGCATCAGCACCTGGGCGAGATTGGTGAATCGTTGCATCAGTTACAGGGAGATACGGACTTCGACTTGAGTTTTGTGCCCTGGCGCGGTGATTTCACAAGAGGTATTTTTGTGAGTTCCACTATTACTACCGATTTGTCGCTCGAAGAATTGTATCCGCTGTTTTTTGATTTTTATGAAGCGCATCCTTTTACGCAGGTAAGCAAAACGCCCGTTTTCTTAAAACAGGTGGTGAATACCAATAAGGCCGTCTTGCATTTGGAAAAAGCCGGCAACAAATTGGTGGTGCACGCTGCGTTGGATAATTTGCTTAAAGGCGCCAGCGGACAGGCAGTTCATAACATGAACCTCATCTTTGGGCTTGAAGAAACGACGGGTCTGAGGTTGAAGCCGGCTGCTTTTTAGATCAATGCGTTGTTTATTGGAAATACACTTTTACTGTTTGATACAGTAACTGGTTTTGCATGATGACAGACGATCGGTTCAAATTTTCTGAATAATTTTTTAATCCAAACAAGCCCGCCGCATTGCCTTTGTTGATCGCAATTTCAAGATAGTCGGCGCTGTTAAAAAGGGCCAGCTTTTCGCCGTCAGGCACATCAGCATACGATTCGCTGATCTTATTGATCACTTCATCCCTCAAAAAAACGATTTTGAACGAACGCCCCTGGCGCTGGTCTTCAAATTGCTTTTTGGTGATATTCACGATCACATTTTCGAAATTGTCGATGAAGATAATCTGCCCTTCGATAAAATTTTTATGCTCTAAAGGCAACAGCGGGTTCTTTTCAACAAAGCTTACATCGGGCATACCGATTTTTTGTATAGATTCTCCGTTGGCAATACGCGCGATGGTTTCTGCAATCACGTGCGTGCAATAAAGTGTATTTTTATTCGCCTCTTTTTCCAGTTCGATCCCCATCACGATATCGGGCTTTTCTTCCAAAATCATGTTGAGCAATCCATTGTCGGCGCAGAAGATGTATTGGTTTTTATGAAAAGCCAGGAGCAGGTTTTTAGGCTTTTTGTCAAACAGGTTGACCAGGATGATATGATAGGTAAATTCCGGGAAATTTTTAAAAGCGCCGCGGCAGACATAAGACGCCTGCGGGAAATTAAAAGGTGCGATATTGTGAGAAATGTCGATTAAATGCAGGTCGGGATTGGTTTGCAGCAACTGAGCTTTGATCGCTCCGACCAGGTAGTCGTTGTGCCCAATATCCGATGTAAGTGTTACGAAATTCATTTAATGTTTTACTGACTGCCTGATTTCCTATCGGGGTGCAATGTATCTATTTTTATAATGTGATAAAAGTGGAAGCGCCTATTTCTTTGCAAATCCTTTTCGATGTGGCCCGTTGTTTTATTTTATGAGCTGCTTGTTCTTAAAATAAAAACGGTGCACCAGTTTGTCTGCAAGGCCCGGAAAAAATCTATTTAGAAAAACCGTTTCTTTGCCCGTATGGGTCAGCACCAGTGTTCTTTTCTTTTTCATGATGGCCCTTAGCAGGTGTTGCGCGCAGGTTTCGGCGCTCATCATCTTGTCTTCATCCATTGGGTTCTCCTTTTGTACCTCACCTTTGTTGTTTAAAGCGTGGTCCCTGATGCGGGAGGCTGTGAAACCGGGACTTACCCACATCACATGAACGCCGTCGTCCATAAGTTCTGTTTTAAGCGATTCAAGAAAGCCCTGCAAAGCAAACTTACTTGCCGAATAGCCTGTGCGGCCGGGCAGGCCGCGATAGCCGGCAATCGATGAAATGCCGACTACGGTGCCTTTGCTTTTGATCAACTCCGGCAACGCAAATTTGGTGCAATAAACCGCGCCCATAAAGTTGATGTTCATGATCTTTTCAATCACTTCTACCTCAAGGTCTTTAAAAAGGCTTCGCATGCTGATACCAGCGTTATTGATCAGCAGGTCAATCTGGCCAAAAGTATTTACGGTTGATTCTACAAAACGTTTACATTCGCCCGGATGGCTGACATCTGCTACCAAGGTGTGTAGTGGAAGCGACGGGTGCTGGGCTTGCAGCTCATAAAGTTTGTCGTAGCTGCGGCCGCAGGTGGCTACTTTTGCGCCATCTGAAAGCAAAGCGGTTACCAACGCTTTTCCAATACCGTCTGTTCCGCCCGTAACGATGGCCACTTTATCTTTAAAATACCCGTTCATTGTATAAGGGAAAGGTTTTTAGCAAACCTAATTATAAAAAGGCAAAATGCCATAAGAGTGTGCCGGCTGATTTTTGTAAATTCGACTGTTTAAAAAAGCCCTGTCATGCGCTTACTAATCATGATTTTCATGCTGGCCGCCGCGCTTGCCGGCCATTCCCAGCAAAGCTGGATACGAATCAATCAAATGGGTTATCGTCCGGGCGATGTCAAGACCGCTGTTTTGGTGACAAAGGGACGTGGCTCCTTTCCCGGTTTTTCCCTCATTGAGCAGGCCACCGGCCAGGAGGTTTATCAGGGCGTTTGCAAAAAATATGGAGCCTACGGGCCTTTTGTTGGCAGCTGGCGGCTCGATTTTTCTTCGGTGAAAGCAAAAGGGTTATTTTATTTAAAAGCAGGCGATGTACAGTCAACCGCTTTCCGCATTGATGAAAACGTTTACGCCGGAAGTGCAGATTTTATACTGCAATACATGCGGCAGCAGCGCAGCGGATATAATCCTTTTTTGAAAGACAGCTGCCATCGGCAGGATGGGTTTATTGTCTATCATCGGGATAAGACCAAAGATTCCACTTATCTGGATGTTTCGGGCGGTTGGCATGATGCGTCCGACTACCTGCAATATCTGCCCACTTCGGCAAATGCCACGTATCAGATGCTGTTTGCCTATCTGAAAAACCCGGCCAGCTTTTCCGATCATTATGATGCTTTCGGAAACCGCGGCGGCAATCATATTCCCGACATCATTGATGAAGCCAAATGGGGGCTGGACTGGCTGGTGAAAATGAACCCGGCGGCCGCAACATATTATAACCAGCTTGCTGATGACAGGGATCATGCGGGGCTCCGCCTGCCTACGAAAGATAGCGTGAGGTATAGCCTTCGGCATGGATGGGCGCGCCCTGTTTATTTTATTTCGGGAAAACCGCAGGGAGAAAAATATAAAAATAAAACCCGCGGCGTGGCT
This sequence comes from Niabella insulisoli, assembly GCF_039652435.2. Taxonomy (GTDB): domain Bacteria; phylum Bacteroidota; class Bacteroidia; order Chitinophagales; family Chitinophagaceae; genus Niabella; species Niabella insulamsoli. The sequence continues at coordinate 1,032,489 of NZ_CP190246.1, forward strand.
TCTTCTGCCGGCAAGTTCGCTTCCGCCTTCGCGCTCGGCGCTATGGTGATGCAACCTTTTTATCCGGATTTTTCAGAAGATTTAGCCCGCAGGGCGTATGACGCATATCAGTTTGGAAAAAAATACCCCGGCAATACACAAACGCTTTCGGTGAAAGCGCCTTATATCTATGCAGAAGATAATTATGTTGACGATATGGAACTTGCCGCATTGTCGCTCTTTCAACTTTCAGGCGATGATCGCTATCTTGACGAAGGTATACAGTATGCGCGGCAGGAACCGGTGACGCCGTGGATGGGCGCGGATTCTGCCAATCACTATCAATGGTATCCATTTGTCAACCTGGGCCATTATTGGGGCGCCCAACTCGATAATGCGCGGCGGAACGAGTATATCTCATTTATCAAAAAAGGAATTGACAGCGTGGTCAAAAGGGGCGCTCAAAACCCTTTTCAAGTGGGCGTGCCATTTATCTGGTGTTCCAACAATCTGGTAGTAGGCATTTTAACGCAGATCAGGCTTTATAAGGAATTAACCGGCGATGCCCGTTACGATGAAGCTGAGGCGGCTTTAAGAGACTGGCTGTTTGGTTGTAATAATTGGGGTACCAGTATGATTTGCGACCTGCCCGAAAAAGGCGTAGCGCCGAAAGACCCGCACTCCGCATTTACGCATTTATACAACTACAAGATTTCCGGCGGTTTGGTGGATGGGCCGGTGTATGGAAGCATCTGGAAAAAGCTGATCGGGATAAAATTGTATGCGCCGGATGAGTTTCATGATTTTCAATCAGACCTGGTAGTGTATCATGACGATTTCGGGGACTATTCGACCAATGAGCCCACCATGGACGGGACGGCCAGTTTGAGCTATTATTTATCGGCAATGCAAACGAACGCCGATGCAGCATCGGCCACCCGGGATGATGCCGGAGCGATCATTAAAATGAACGCCCGCCAAAAGAAAATTTACCTGCTTTTTTCGGCACATGAATATGCTGACGGAGCGGAACTGGTTTTAAACACTTTAAAGCGATACCAGGTAAAGGGTAGTTTTTTCCTTACCGGCGATTTTTTACGGCAACCGGCATTGGTTCCTTTTGTCAAAAGGGCTATTCGCGAGGGCCATTACATCGGGTCCCATTCAGACAAACACCTGCTCTATGCCGATTGGGAAAAAAGAGGAGTTTTGCTAGTGTCGAAGGATTCTTTTCAAACCGATTTAAGCGCAGGGCTACAAGCTTTAGAAGCGGCAGGTGTACGCGTTGGAAAATGGTATTTGCCGCCCTATGAATGGTATAATGAAGATATCGTGAATTGGTGCGGGGAAAACGGCCTTCAGGTTATCAATTTTACGCCCGGGTTGGGCACGAATGCCGATTACACCTGGCCGGAGCTGCCGAATTACAAAAGCAGCGATGAGATTTTTGACCGGCTGTTTGATATTGAAAAGAGAAGCGGGTTGGCTGGGAGCCTGATCCTGATTCATTTGGGAACCGATCCGCGGCGTAAGGATAAGTTTTATAATAAAATGGGCCGAATGATTGAAAAATTGCAGGCGGCGGGCTATCAGCTGGAGCGGCTGCCTTAATTCAAAAAAAACTGATTTTATTTTGACAAAAAGTTTGGCTCAATAAGTTGATATCTCTATATTTGCACTCCCAAACGGGAACACGGTTGATTTCGTAGCTCAGTTGGTAGAGCACAACACTTTTAATGTTGGGGCCCTGGGTTCGAGCCCCAGCGGAATCACAGACAGCACTCATTATTGAGTGCTGTTTTCGTTTAACTATATGAGAATTACGGTCTTGCGAAAAAATCGATACTGAACCTAAATCAAACTAGCTTAAAAAAAGGGGGACCTAAAAGGGGACTTCTTTAATGAGCTAAATTTAGGTCCCCTTTTTGGCCGCTTTAGTGGAATCAGATGAGCAATTTTTTAACTACAAAAATTCTCATTTATGAAAGTCAACGAAAAACTTTCGATTCTTTTTTTCCTCAGCCGCAAGAGGGAAAATCCTGTCACCGGTCTTGCGCCAATTTACATTCGGATCACCATCAACGAAGACCGAAAAGAGTTTTCTTCCGGCCAGCAATGTCTTGCTACTGAATGGTGCAATCAGAAGAAAAGTGTTACAACAAAGTCGCCTGAAGCAAGGGCTGTAAACAACGAGCTAACAGAAATTAAAGCGACTCTTGTAAAGCTCTATGATGTGATGGAGCTGCAAGGCAAAACTGTATCCTCTGATAGGTTGCGAGAGGAATATAGGAAGAGCAAAGGGCTTATCGCTAAAAAGCCACAGCATACTACCTCTGTGAGCTGTTCTTCTGATCATACAGCTGCTCCCGTCGTAGGTAGTAAACTGGGTCGGTCTGTAGCAAAAGCGGATAGTGATTTTGATATTCGTAAAACCGTGCTATCCCTTTCTGAACGGGCGAAGGAATTAGACCTGGAGAAACGGAAACTGGATAAGTACAAGCATCAATTAGTAAAAGCCCATCGTGTTGCACAATATGAAAAAAATCATAAGCAGCTTCAGGCCGATATTGAAAAAGCTACCCTAAAAGCTGCCATACATTTTGAAAGTACAGACATATCAAAGGTGGCGTTGCTTGATCTATCTTTTGAAATCCTGCTTTATTATTTGAGAAGAGCTGTTGCAGGTACTTGTGCTTTCTCAACCTTTAGGCGCCATAGCGCTACCCATGAGAAAATACAGGCATTTAACTGGTATCGTTTTAAAAACGTCGATCTGCCTGCAAGCAGCATCAAGATTAAGTATGCTAAAGAGATATACGAATACATGACCATCGTGGATGTATGTGATAATAACGCTGCCATGAAGCATATTAAGTTAATCAAACAGGTATATGACCGTGCAGTAGAAAACGGCTACCAGTTAATCAACCCTCTTCGTAAATTTAAATGTACTTATATAGAACCCGAACCAGCCGCGTTGGAAATGGAAGAAGTTCTTAAGTTGATCAACACAGACTTCGGAGAACCCCTGAACGAAAAACGCGACGCATTTATTTTTAGCTGTTTCACCGGGTACGCTTATGAAGAAGTACGGAGGTTTACTTACGATGATATTTATACTGGCTTAGATGGGAAGAAGTGGTTGAGGATTACCAGGACTAAGACGGTAAACACCGGCGGCTTTACTGAACGTGTTCCTTTACTCCCTATAGCTGTCGATATCATTGAGCGTTATAATAATCATCCATGCCGGCTTGTTTCTAATAAATTGCTACCGATAGCTTCCAATCAGGCTTACAACAGCGATCTGAAACTAATAGCCAGAACATGTGGGATTGCATTGGATCTTACTACACATGACGCCAGGCATACGTTTGCAACAACAATAACATTAGAGAATGACGTTCCTCTTTCCACTGTAAGTAAGATGTTGGGGCATAAATCGATTAGGACGACGGAACGGTACGCGAAAGTTACAAAGAGGAAGATTAGCAAGAATATGAAGCACATTGAGAATATTCTTTTTGTTGACGGAGTGCTTCGCCAAGATTAGCTGGCTTTGCCTGCAACTTTAAGGGCGCACGCAAGCTCTGCTTTATGCTTAGAGAAGCATTCCGCAATAGTAAAGGTTCCCACGTTTGTGGGGCTTTTTCTCCGTTTTGCTTAAAGAAATTGTCAAACTTTGAAATTTTCAGCATACTACTTTACAGTAGAATGCATGGGGAGCTTTTAGGTGTCAAAATTGTAGTATGAATACGTGAACGCGTTACGGCCACCCGTAATAAGATTCTGTCATTGGTCGATGGGTTGACATTTTTATATACAAGAGATCTAAACGCATCTTCCCAAATTATTACCTCGTCAAACTCCTTTCCTTTTGATTTGTGAATATTCATGACATAGATTCCACTGTATTTTCTTGAAGTCATGGCAAAATGTTCTTGAGTTAATGCTTCGTCCACGGCCTTCGCGGCATTAAGATAGCATCGGTTGTCTCGCCAAGCCATAGCTAGTTTTTCCCGAAGAACCGCCCCGCGATTTAGTAAACGTAAATATTTGGCATCTTCATAGACATTTTTTAGTGACGGTGAAACTCCACTTTGAAACAACCCTCGGACCACAAGCCAGTCATCTTCGGGTATACCGCTGAAAATAAGCAGTTGCCGATCTTGAGCTATTTTTGTTATTTCGTCTATTAATTGCTTCTGTTTGCTTCCCCTAGTTTTCTCAGTTCTAAGATACCCTTCCAGGAAAGCGCAAATCTTTCCATCTTCAGTTGTTAATTGTTCTTTCCTACCACGGATGTGACTAATAAGAAGTTGAACGATAGTTGTGAATAATTTTTTACTTTCATCGAATGGCTCCATTAGCTTCGCTATTAATGAAGCGGATAAGGAAGGACCAGCGGGGTCAATAATAACCTCGTGCCTAATATTAACTGAAGTGAGATAAGTGGATAACTGAAGTGTCTCTGCTTTGGTTTTGACCAAAATAGCAATTGACCAATCTTTAATAGAAAGTTGAGTGTTCAATCTTTTTATGCTCGCTAGAATTGAGTAACGTAGTTGTGTTTTTGGATCGGTTTGATATGGTATGTATGTCGATACTGTAACGTTATTGTATTTCTTCCCTTTGTTTGCGCCAGTTAGCAAATCATCTCCAAACTGAGCTATGTCCTTACCTGAACTCCTGTTGTTTTGTTTGCCTAAGTTAAATTCTGTCATCGCAAAATGACTTTTAAATTCCGGTACACGCGTAATTGAGGCACCACGAAATTCAAATATGCGTTGTTGTAAATCAGCTAAAGCAACGACTGTGCTATCTTTTCCAAACTGTTTAATCAGATTCCATTCATTTTCATCAGTATCTTGAAACTCATCGACAATTATTATGGGATATGCTTTTGAATAAATAGTGCAAATCTTTTTGCTCCTTTTAAAGATATCGGCGGTAATTTTCGAAAATAAATCAAAAGCAATATTGCCTTCTTCAATAAATTGTTTTTCAATAAAGATTTTACGCTCTTCTTTTGTTAAACTGCTGGTAAGGCTTGACAAGATCGGAGGTGTTATGAGCCTGAACTGTTTGTGGGGAACAAGGTGACTACCATAAGACCGTATAATTGACCAACAGAAGCCGTGATAAGTGTTTACTTCGATTTTGCGCTTGTGGTCGGAAGCTAAAAGGTGAGCCGCTTGCTCCTCGACTCTAGAAACCGTTGCACGTGCAAAACTCAAGAACAGTATTTTTTGGTTCCTACTAATTTTGCCTTCGTCTATTAGGCGCATTGCCTTTAATAATGCGATAGTAGTTTTTCCCGAGCCTGGACCTCCCTCTATAAGTAGATGGCCGTTGGCAGATAGGATATCTGACCTCCGTTCGTCAATTTTAATATTAGAGCGCATCTTCCGAATTAATTTCTTTCACTGCCGGTTCTAGTTGTGATTTAATTTCTGCTAATACTTCTCTTATAAAAACTGGAATTTGGTTTAACGATGTGCACGATCCTAAAAGATCTACTGCAGTTGATCCAGCCTTGTCCCATTTGAGATAACTAAGAACAGCTTTTTTCGTATTCTCCGGAGTATCTTCAGTTTCAACAGCCTCTTTATGATGGTTTAGATGAGAGGGCCACGAAGTCACCAATGATCGATAGAACTTTTTTAAAGTTTTGTAGTCGGTTTCTTCAACAAGTAACTTTTCAATTCCCTTATAACTGCATTCGTAAGGATACTTGATACTGTTTTGTATTATATCTAATTTGGCTGGTGTCTGCTTGTCAAAAACAGCGAATGTTAGTTTACCCATCTCATCAAAATATTTGCCAAAAATCGAAACGGAATTCTCTGACCCAACATTGAAAATGGCAACTCCCAAGCCCTCAAGAGAAGTAAACTTTCTAGCTGCTAGTTCATTTAGTCGCCTGGCAGCGGCAGAATAGACCAAAGCTTCAGTTGTTCCCTCTGTCAGAAGGACTCTCTTTGCTAGAAGTGCTTCGGTAAACCTTGTCCTAAACTCGTGATTGTAAGTCTTAGGTTTTATATGAGCAGGGAATTTCATCGACCTACTTAACATTTCTCCTCTGTCATTCCGTTGTACCAAAATAATTTGTTCGGGAGCGAACTCTTCAAGTACAAAAGGTGAATGGGAGGTGAAAATAGCCTGAGAGGCTTTAGTTCTAATGCTGTCCACAATTCGTTTTTGAGTATATGGCGGCAATGCTGTTTCAGGTTCTTCCATCGCAAAAATGACGCTGTTTTTCGCCTCTGCAATCAGTGACAGTAGAGCGAGAACCATTGTATTAATCGTCCCTGTTCCCTGATGATGAAAGGGAGCGGCGTAGCCATCTATTCCGGTGGTCATGAATACAGTCAGAGTTTTACGAAGATGTTCTCTGGTTAAATCTGAGATTTTCAGATGAGGTTGAGTTCCCCAGTCTATAGGGACAAATTCTTTCATTGACTCCTGTAAACTTTCCAAAACACTTTCGACACCAGCAGACTTATCAGACTGCAAAGTTGTATTACGTAGTTGACTAAGCACATCTTCCCACATTTTAGGTCTCATTTCCTTTATACGCAATATTATATCCAGCAGGGAGCCTCGTTCTAAACTCAAGGCTCTGGCGCCTGTACGTAGTGCTCTTAAATATAGAAATCCACACTCTCGTTTATCTTGCTTCGAAAATTTAGGTTGGTTGCCTGTTTCCGCTATAGGAGAGAGGAAAAAAGTCTCACCCTCGAAATCATCCTCTTCCTCGTTGTAAGAACCGACAAATTTCACTCTTAAGGCTTCAATTACGTTTGGATCGTCTGTTTTTTCAATGTTGCCCCCTGGAAGAATTATTTCTGCAGCTCTGTCCCAAAATTCAAGATGTCCCTTAAATCGCGATATCTGCTCATCAGACAAGCTGATAATTGCTACTTCTATTTCTATGACAACAGCATCTTCACCGTAATATTTTCCATTATAAAAATCGTGTTCGTCAACAACAGGCGTTCTAGCTAATCGATCTGGCCCTAATACGAGATCTATCGCTTCAACGATCGTTGACTTTCCAGCATTGTTATCGCCGATTATCACAGAGTGCCCCTTGAAAAAAATTTTGGCATCAGAAATTCCTCTAAAATTTGCAATCGAGATATAAGCAATTTCCATAGTTTCTGGCTCTTTTCATTTTTAAGATAAAATAGGTGGTAGTGGTTGACCTACAACTATATGTAAATTTATAAATAATTTGCACTTCTACCTAAATGCGAGAGCGAACAAACATATTTAACTATGACTGGCTCACAGTTGTCTATGCTACAATAGAAAGCTACGAAGAGAAAAGTATGGAAGGAATATTCCTTCGCCTAAAAGGAAAATTGAGGGTAACAGTGTGGAGGATCAACAATCAAGTTGATAGTGTACTGATGTTGACTTTTCTTTGAGCGTCAAAACTCACTTAAATAGGCCAATTGATTTTATTAAATTGTTCAAAATACTTTTCGCCAAGTTCTTTTTCAATAGAAAAAACAAACGCGATGTTACCCAAAAGCCAGTCTTTAAAGTTTCTGTTTTTGATGCTAGCCGTTTTCAAATGTTGCTCAACACCGTTGTCGTTGCAGTGGAATAGATGATGCTCTATTACTCTTTTCTTTGCTTTCGGAACAGAAACGGCATTGTTATGGACAGATAGTCCGGTAACTAAAAACCGATTGCCTCTTCTAAGTAGTTTAGTTTTGTTGTTGTTTACATAAAAGTTCTCGCCGGTAATTATACGAAAAACACCCTTTTTAACTGCTCTAAGTTCTTCATAATTCCCCGACAAGGTAAGATCATCTGCATAACGAGAATACGAAAGGCCTCTTCTTTCCGCAAGTTTAGCTATCCGTTTATCTAACCTTCGCGATATCAAGTTTGCTAGTTTTGGGCTTGTTGGTGCACCTTGTGGAAGTATTCCCTCCCGGCTCTGTTGAATTTTATCTTTTAACTCTTTTTCAGTCTTTGTAAAAGAATTTAATAAAGAGAAGCTAGGCAAAAACGTGCATATTTTGGCAAGGGACACTGCTAAATTACTGTGGTAGCCGACACTCTTAAATATCCCGAATACACGCTTTTCATTTATTGAATCGTAAAAACGCTGTAGGTCAATTTTTAAAATAGCCTCTTTGTTTAGGTGAACCTCCGCGTTTTTCAGTATTGAAGCTTCTTTATCGAACCCTTTACAGGCTACGTGTGAGTCGATTTTTTCCAGAATATTTTGCAGTATCCACCGCTGAAGGAATTTCAACTCTCCGTCGGGTACATGGATATACCGGAAGCCCCCCCTTTTCTTCCTTAGCTTGAACCGTTTGTAGTTTTTTTTATAGTTGTTATGGTTTCCATCTAACATCCTAGGAATACTAACGCCTGCTAAAATGCACAAGTGAGGCAGTGAGAAGATGACAGGGAGCTTTTGAGACTGAAGATTATTAATATAGTCTGTAATATCTTTTTGATAATCGTCCGAATGATCAAGAGCTTTAACATCTACTAAAAATTGTTCCAATGGAAAGGTCATAAGGGCAACTCTTTTTTAAATTGATGCGAAGCATATTACACAAGTCCTGCAAGGATGTTGTGTAGTATGAGATTGAAAACTTGCTTCAGCCAATCTTGAGCAACTGCTCAAACATTCTCGCCCACAAACACCGAAGCGAATGCAGCTTGAAATAGCTTGCCACTTACGACCGTCCATTGAATATTTTTGGAATATAATTTACGTTTCTTACTTTAAAAGTATTCCTAGCTTCATAACTAATACTCTTTTTTCTAAGCGAAATACATTTTCTGGCTTCTCCGAAAAGTTCCAGACCAAATATAGTTAATTCAGCGTCCTGATCAAATATTCCCCTTTGAACACCTTGCTTAATATAGCCTTCATAATCACTGTATGTAATACCCAGCCTGTGGCAGATATTAGCCTCCCCCAAGCCGTTCCTTTTTAACTTTATTATCGCGTATATGGAAAAATCGATGTGATTTACAGTCGTAAAAGTCTTGTTCGCTTTTTTCACTTTAAGCGAAAAAAAGTTGTCCAAAATATTGTCGCTACCAAACTCTCTGAGAATAGACAATTCGTGAGAAATGGATTTTCTGAAATCACGAGCAACACTGATTTTATCTTGCGAAAACCGAGGAATAAGTGGAGTCCATTTTAAACTGTCATTGCCTGTAGAATAAATTATGGGCAGTGTATTATTTAGTGTGCCGTAAGCGAAGGAAACCAACGCTTGTGAATTTTCGTGTCCAAGGGCATGTATGTGTTTGTTATTTCCATTTTTCAACCTTCTAGGAGCGGTTAACAACCTACCGTATTTATAGGCCAAATTACGATGTTCGAAGTATGAGCGATAACCGAAATAACTGCCGTCAGGTGAAAACGCTTTTAGGAAAATGTTTGACTTGGATATAACGACGTTCGGGATAGACTTTAAAACGCGATTAACCCCTACAGTCAAACCAGCAACGCCTGTGAAGAACACTTTGCGAAATGTGCTGATTTTGTCCGCTATAATCTGTGAAGCATACTTTTCAACTGTCCCCCCAGTACCAACAAAATCATCTACAAGAACTAGAACATAAGTTTTTCCCTGTTGTAGCGACAGCTCGTCCAACGACGAAAGTAGTAGGATGTGCTTTTTGTTATCTCTGAAAAACGTAGTTTTTTGAAAGAAATATGATATCATACTTCCGCTTTTCCCAAATTTTCCAATAGGGTGAACAACGATAATCTCCTCTTTTTCTAAGCCCTGCTTAATCTTTTGGAAATTTTCATTTAGAGCTTCTTCAATTTCAAACGTAGTATATACAGTAAGATTAGCTAGAAAATCTTTTGCCATCTTCATTTCTCCTGCTTTAAAATTTCCTAGCCATCTAAGAATGTCAAGGGGACTCACTAAGTGCTTCAACCTGGTGGATAAAACATCAAGAGTCAGATTGTCTATGTCGGTTTCTAAATTCATATAAATGCCCTTTTGTCTTCAACATCATTTTTCTCATTCAAACCAACTCCTTGGTAGAAGGGCTTTAAAGTTCGATTGAGGATCTTCAAATTCTCCCCGCCACTCCTCAACAAGATTTATGTGTTCAATCCCTTCCCACGTAGAACTGGAGGCATGCTCTAGGATTATTATTTGGGTCTGAAATTCGGTTGCTTTCATAAATTCGCTGCATGCTTTAAATATCAGCTTTGTATTAGCTATGTCTTCTGAAATCTTTTCTTTCTTTTGGGGATCTTTTTCAGTGGACACATCAGGCAAATCCTTTGTGAGCTCGGGAAAGTAAACTTGACTTGGCTGATCTAAAACCAAAAATGAAGGCACATAGTTTCGTTTGCCTGCACCGACAAGCTTAAGGAAGTATTGGTGGAGACCTAGGAATGTTGCCAGGTGAAAACACATGTGATTAGAACCACTTCCCAGTTTGTGAAGAAAATTGATGTTGTTCGTTTGGGTGTCTTCAATGCGAATTCCGATACTGATGTCAGGATCTAGTAGGACTTTCCTGTGTTGCTTATTTTCAATTGGCAATATTCTTATGTATTCTGAAATATCTGCAGTTACTTTCGACAAGCAGAGCGCCTTATCGAACTTTTCCTTCAATTTTTTTAGTTCATTCCTTTTAGCTGCTAGTTCCTGAGAAATCTTCTCTAGCTGGAGCGCCAAATCAGCGGACGGAGAAATCTTATCTAAATTACTGAGAACATGCTCTATCTTTCCAGTGAATTCGAATATTTCCTGATACCTCTTTAGTTGCTTCTCATCTTCATTCAGCAAAATTTTGATGTTTGCATCAAGTTTCAAAATTTCCGTTTCCTTATCTCGAACTTTTTTCTTGTATTCTCTTTTTTCGTTCTCGAAGCTGAATATTTCCAGCTTCGCTTTTTCTAATACTTTATTGTTTTGGTCGCGCTGATCTCTTAGTCGCAATAGTTGATTAATGGCTTTATCCGATACTGAATCACAAAAGGGACAAGTATTTGTGCCTTTTTGGTCCAAAAACCAATCTATAGGCTTCAATCGTTCGTCAATTTCATTTGCAACATTTTGCAGGTATTCCTCTTTTGAACGGTCAAACTGTTGGATTTTCTGAAGTTCAATTTTTAAAGTATCTAGCTCACGAATTAACGTCAGGCGCATCTTTTCAAGTTCTTCGAGCTTTTCGGAATATCTCAACGCAGAACCTTCGGTTAAAAAACGATCTGACCTAACACTTGATACTACTCTTGATAGAGTGTCTTTTATGGTATTGACACTGGAACTTTTGATGCTTACGTCTTCGTCAGTTAGATTAAGATTAACGGCTGTAGTATAATATTCATAGATATCCGATTGCCAATTTTCATATTTTGCCTTCAAGTCGGACAGCTTATTTTGTTTGTCCTTTTCATCTTTCTCTAAATCGTTAATCTCTTGCTCCAGCGTTAGCATTTCGAAGGATTTATACCCCAATACTAAAGGAAATAAAATCTTCAAACGTCTGAGATGTTCAAAGGTGTCAGTCTTGTAGAAAATCGTGGTGGGATTTGCAATAATGTTTTGCGGCTGGAACAGAAACGCCATGGTATCTCTAAAGCTTGCCGGAGGTTCGTCATTACCTGCGTTATCTTTGCTAGCAAGAGATATATTTTCCAACCCCGCATTAACGGCCAAAAAGCTCTTTACATTTTCTCTGCTAGTTTTATATTGATTTGAATCTTCTATCCATTCAGTCGTATTTAAGGCTGGATTTTCACCCTTTCCTTCTATTTCGTAAAAATACATTACGTCCGATGCCTTAGCGGCGTTACCTGGACTGTCTCTAGCTATGAAAACGGACTTTTCACCTATCGTGGCAAATATTGCAAATTTGTCGACTTTTTGTCTGATGGGACCGATGGGAATATCGCATTCACTACTACCCAAGCAATAGTCAATAATCGAAATTATAGCCGATTTTCCGCGTTTACTATACCCAGTTATGACGTTAACCTTGTCTTCTTTAAATTTTATGAACCGAACGGGATGGTCGTTGTTCTTGGGATACAGTATAATATTTTTAATTCTCAATTTCATTAAAATACAATGTTTAACTCTTGTTGTATGTTTTTTTCATTACGCTTAGCAAATATGTTCCCGACTTTATAACTACAAGTTTGAATCTTTTTGACGCTATTAGCCGGGCTGTTAGATGAAAGCGGGAGGATGAGTTTATTACTTGAAAATGGCCTCAAAAGAGTGATCGTGGCATTCTCTTTCTGGTATCCTAGAATTCGCTTGCTAAAAGCTACATTCATAGCGTCAAATGTTTGTCCAGCCATCTTGGCTGCGCGTTCTTGAAGGCCCAGTCTTATTGTTGGCTCTTTGTGCAATGCGGTATAAACTTCGTTAGAACTTAAAAAAATAGCAAGAGAGGAGTAATTATATACTATCGGAAGCACAAAAAACATGTACTCTAATTTTGGAAAGTCAAGTTTGTGTTCTTTTCTTTTTGCAACATTATGATAGCCGAGAGTAAAGCTATGTAAAGCTATTACCCCGAGGGCGTCGTTTTGGAGTAATTCGAATAAATTCGTGTCTCCGACCAGGTGTGCTGAGCTTTTCATTTTCTAGCGTATTTAGATTCCCACTCTGGATGCCAACCAATTTTAGGGAGATTCGACAGATTGAGGAATGTGCCGTTGTGAATATACTTGTTGTCGGAAGTAAAATCTATTCCATCCTGAAATTTGATCTCGACAGTTTCCATTATAAAATCAAAAATTGTGATTGCAAGTTGATTTTTTTCGTTCTCAGAATAGTCTTCTAAATCCTTTGTAACATGGGCGTCAAAACATATTTGCCACTTCTCAAAACAGCGTTCTGCGAATTCGTCGAAATCTTCCTTCGTTAAATTTCCTTGCGTAATTATATAACTCATTTCTATTCCATGGCAGAAATAGTCTGATATCGCGCGGTCTATTTTTCGTTGGACGGCCTCTTTATTTCTTTTAATGTCTTCAATTTGTTTTATGAATAATTCTTTTCTTAAACTATCAACATCTGTACTGTCAAGCGATCCCAGTTTCTTTTTTGCTCTGAATAATGCGTTAATGATTGACGGATTTTTGAAGCAAAGTGACAGTCTGGTTTCAAACTCTTGCTTTGTGAATACAGCATGTTCCGAATTAAGCCACTTAGCTTTGGAAGATTTTATTATCCATCCATACATCGTCTCAAAGGTTTGTGAGCGAGCTTCATCACTATAAGCTTTATTGGCCATATGAATAGAGACAAAAAATTTCTGTTGAGGTGTAATGTTATCCTCAATGGAGAGGTTATTTTTTACAATCTCAAATTCTAGGAGATTGTCGAGTGCAAACTGAATTAGTTCTATATTCTTTTTGATTGATGGACCCTTCTCGCCCTTTTCAATAACAGATTTCAGTTTTTCCTTTTGCAGAGTTAAAAGGTCGTTAATCTCGGCTTTTACAGTGTCAAAATCCAGGATCGTTATTTTTCGCAGTAGGGCGTCTTTGTCTATTCGCTTGTTTGTCGCACAAACAAATTTGGTAGCTCTTGTAAATGTACCGTCTTTGAGTTTCTGTATCCAAATTTGCAATGTCCTCCACAAAGCCACACTAGTGTCTTCGAAAGTTGTGCCATTGGGAGAGATACTGTGCTTTGCTTGCAAGCTTAATATTACAAGGCCGCTTCCGTCTTGAATGGCGACATCATCAAATACCTCTACAGACACCGCCTCGCTAGAATTTTCTAAGCTAGCTAATAAAGACAGCGCCTTTTCAAATTGAAATAGGTAACCCGCCATGGGGCCTGGAGCTAAGTCAGCCATATGGATGCAACATTGATACTAGTAACAAATGTAATATTATTGTTTTTATAGGCGAAATAGTTGTTTAAACCTCAGTTATTTACAATTTGCAAGTGAGCCTGTAGTATGGTTTCAAAAGGTTCATTCTTGACGTCAAAGCGCTGGCCAAGAAATTAATCCACGAATACCACCAGTGCCTAGGTTGAGTGTTTTCGGCATCAAACGCGATGAATTTAGCCGAAAATAATCGGCATGTCTTCACCTTACTATCATTTGCCCGACGACAACAATCAACATCTTTCTTCGCGGCTTATTACCCTGGGCGATCTCTTCGATTTCCGCAAACAGCTTTTCTCCGAAATCCGACAGCTCATCAAGGAGCTGCATGGACAGCCAGTCAAAAAGTGGCTGAAGAGTCATGAGGTCCGCAAGCTGCTCGGTATTTCTCCCAGCACTTTACAGATCCTGCGCCGCAAAAAAGCGCTCGGCTTTACCAAGATCGGCGGCGTGCTGTATTACGACGCCGACGAGATCAATCGCATGCTGCAGGCAGCAAGTCAATTACCCACTCAATCATAACCGATATGGATAAGAGCAGAAAGTCTCCCGGGAAGGCGGGTTGTATGATCCCCAGTCTAAAAGAGGTCGTTATTTACTTTGACCAGAAGGGTCTTGCGGCAAAGGCCGCAGAGGCCTTCTTCAAAGCGCAGCGGCAACGCAAATGGAAAACCGAAAAGGGGCTTCCCATCCGGAGTTGGAAGACAGTAGCCAATAATTGGATATGGATGCACCAGGTAGCAGCGCGCCCGCAAACAATAGAAGTAAAGCTGAAGCTCCAGCTTCCGGCAGTGTACCAAATGCGCAGCAATGGGTAATATAAAAAAGATCACGGACGATGTGTCCTTTTATTTCAAGCCAACGCTGAAGTCATTTGGCAAGCTAGCGGAAGAAGCGAAGCGCCTGGAAGACGTGAAGCTGCTATTCGGTCACTATATCCCGGAGGGAACGCTGATTCATTTTCCCTCCCCCAGAGGTGTCGGTAAAAGTTATTTCTGTATGCAGCTCTGCATGGCGGTTGCGGCCGGGGTGCCGGATTTCCTCGGAGAGCCGGTTACCATGCACGGCAATACGCTTTATATCAACAATGAACTATCGGAAAAGACCTTGCGCAGAAGGCTGCTGCAACTGCATGCCCATTGCCCCTTTCCGGTGGATCAACAATATAAAGCGCGTGCATTCACGACCAAAAATAGTTTGACGGAAGACCTGCCAACTGTCCTTCAGATTGTGGAACGCTTTAGTCCCGTACTGATCATTATCGACAATCTTAGAATGGCCTTTACGGATACGGACACGAATAATAACAGGGAGATCACTAAGATGATGTTTACGCTGCTGGCCTTATGCGAGAGTTCCAAGACTGCAGTTGTTATCACTGATCATTTTAAAAAACATACCTCGTCCCTTTTAAGCGATAGCGATCTGCAAACCGGCAGCGGTGTTAAAACGGACCTATCCGATGGTGATTTCTTTCTCCGTAAAAGCGGGCAGGATAAATACCTGCGCCTGCTGAGGCGCGGTAAGTCCCGGCACTTTGAAGAAGCGGACGATGCCAAGCTACTGCGCTTTAATCCTGCTACTATGTGGTTCGACCTGGTAGAGGAGCATGTAAACGAAGCCGAGCATATTGGGCTTAAGACCCTCCGGCAAAAAGAAGAGCAACAGGACATAGCGAGGCTCCTGCAAGAGCAGGGCAAGACATTCCGGGAGATTGCGGTGATCCTCGGCAAAAGCAAATCGACCGTTCACCGGTGGCTGGACGCAGATAAAAGCAGTGATGAAAACAAGCAATAAGGCCCACACAGCCTTTGTCCCATAATGCTACAATACGCGGAAACGGGACAAGAATTCTGCACAAGATATTAATAGTCAACAACACGCTTTAAAAAAACGGGACAAAATACTATGGAAAATGGCACAATATGGGACAAAAACGGGACAAACTTTTTTTCAAACACTTTAAATCAAAAAAGATGAAAACACTAAAATTATTGCTGCTTATGGCAGTGTCTGTGGGAATAGTAAGCTGTTCCAAAAAGGAAAAGATAAGTGATGCTGCCGCTCAACCTCAGCCATTCGGGCATGTGATCGCTGAAGAAAACGCATCGCCGGATAATCCTTTGAATCCTTATGACTTTGTAGGCAGGGAGCATAACCGGCTGCTGGCAATGGTGAAACAGTACATCGAGAGCGGTGGTGACAATTCCATAAGAGGACGTAACCTGTTTTTGATGAACCACACCAGCACCCATACCAATGTTGAAGAGCTGGACAAGGCCGTTTATCATGTAATTAATGATACCGCCAGTCGATACCGGGCTAACCTGTCAAGACTTCCTATAAGCCGCGACGCCAAAAATACTATAGTTGGTATCTATCAGCAGGTTAAAACGGTAAAAGATAATGGGGAGTTTTCCGTCGTCCAATCACGTCTTGTCAGGATGGAAGACGACCTTCTTAAAAGCTCCGGGTTCTCTGAAAATGAAAAACAATTGCTGTTGTCTGCTGCCTCCGTCGCCCGGCATTCTACTTATTACTGGTTGAATGATGACGAGCTGAATACTTCGGTAGACGGCCGCACAGCAGCCCGCGGTTTTTTCTGGAAGTTAATAAGGGCTGTTGGTGCTGCTACGACAGATATCTCTTCCCTGGTAGAAACAATGGTCACGGACAATGATCTGCCGACGGCTATTACTGAGGCCGCAGCCACCAGCAGTTGGGCCTATGACGCCTTCGACTATATGCCGGACTTCTGATAATGATCGTCCCTTTTGTCCCGTTTCCTTTTTCACTGTAAATATTTTATCACCATAAAAACAAATCAACATGAAAGCAAAAATGCTCCTGGCAGTGTCCGCACTGGCGATCCTTAGCTGTCAGAAAAAACAAACCACCTCTGTTCAGGCAGAACAAAATTTATCGGTAAGTATAGCCGAAAGTACCAGGCCAGTTACCAAAAATTATTATGACAGTACCGGTATTTATCACAACATGATGCTGGATTCTGCGCTGGTATATGCGCTTAACAACCGTACCCGTAACGGTATGCAGGCCTACAGTATCATGATGAAGGTTTATCAAAAATACCATCCGGTTGACGAAGCGCTGATTCAAAAAGCAGCACCCGCTTTACTAAAAAGCGTTAGCGAAATGCGTAGCAACCCATTAGAAAACCGGGACCCCAAAACACCGGAATATCCATTTTTTGCGCAATTGTTCCAACTGATCAGCCAGGCCGGTCGCCTCGGTTACGACCGGTTTAAGGCAGACCTTGAGTTGTTAAAGCAGCAGGCAGCCGCCAGCGAGACGCTTACGGCAAGTGCAAAAGAAAGGGTGTTGGGAACTCTTTCGGTAGCCGGCAGTTCTGCATACCGTTGGCTTAATCTGCAAACGATCAATATGCATCTGGAATTTTATATTCCTTTTTCACCCGCGCAAT
Organism: Niabella insulisoli; assembly: GCF_039652435.2. Lineage (GTDB taxonomy): Bacteria > Bacteroidota > Bacteroidia > Chitinophagales > Chitinophagaceae > Niabella > Niabella insulamsoli. Next base: position 1,049,782 of record NZ_CP190246.1, read on the forward strand.
TTACAGGAGGCGGCATTAAAGCCATATCTGCTGATACCCGCGCTTACCTGGAAGCCAGAGAGAAGGGACATTCGGAGCATACCGCCAGGGTACTTTCCGCTATAGCCAGTTTCAAGGAATTTTTAGACAACCTGTGGCCCTTTTAAGTTTTGTTTAGTTATGGCTTTTGGTAATGCCTTTGGGCCTTGACATGCGAAGTAAATCTATTTTTTAAACCCACTGACAGAATAACCGGCTTCATAGCTCATAGGAGTGGCGCGGGCAGGGCCTGGCGGGGCCGTTTACCTTTCTCATGAAAGGAGCAAGATGTACGTTTGTGGCACAAACGGATCTTGACCCTTACTCCGAAGTCGCAAAAAGGGTTATCGAATAACACTCGGAACTCGGTTATTCTGTCAGTTACATTATTTGGAAGAATGAAAAAGCGTAACGCCCTACCCCCGGGTAGCAGCCAGCGAACCGAATGGTTAACGGTCAGGCTTACCGAAAATGAGTATCAAAAAATTGCAGCCAGGCAACAGAAAACGCTTAACCGCTCCTTAAGCGATTATGCAAGAACAGTACTATTGGGCGAGGTTGTCAGGCAGGTGGTGGTGGACCCGACAAGAGACAAGACTATCGAGGAGCTGGCAGAAAACCGCAGGCAACTGGTGATCATAGCCAACAATTTTAACCAAGTAGTCAAACGCATTCATAAGCTTTCTGAAGTCCCCAACAAAGCATTCTGGTTGAAAACCTGCACGGAACTTCAAAAAAATCTGATGTTAAAAATTGATGGTGTTCAGGAAGTGATTGACAAAATTTATGCAAGATGGTAGCGCGCATTGTGACCGGAAAATCCATAAAGGGCGCCGTTAATTATAACGAGGATAAGATAAAAAAAGGCTCGGCTACCCTCATTGCCGCACCGGGATATACGGCATCGCCGGAGCATTTGAGCTTCAGGGACCGGTTGCTTCGGTTGGAGCGCCTCGCTGCAGGCAACAGCCGCACAAAAACAAATTGCGTTCATATTTCGCTAAACTTTGAACCGACCGAAAAACTACCGGAGGAAAAAATGGCGCAGATTGCAGAAACCTATATGCAGGGCATTGGCCTGGGGGGCCAGCCCTTCCTGGTATATCGCCACACAGATGCCGGTCATCCGCACATTCATATAGTTACCACAAATATCCAGTCCGATGGTCAGCGTATTTCGCTTCACAATATAGGTAGGGAGAGATCTGAGCCGGTCAGAAAAGCGATGGAACAAAAGTTTGGATTGATCCCTTCGGAAGGCCGTGAGAAGGATAGCACCTATTTAAAACCTGCCGAACTGGAAGCGGTACAATATGGCAAGAGCGAAACCAAAAGAGCGATTTCTAATATTGTAAGAACAGTGGTAAGGGAGTATAATTTTACAACCCTGGCCGAGTTAAACGCGGTACTTCGAAGTTTTAACGTTGTTGCCGACCGCGGCGAGCCTGACAGTAAAATGTTCGCAGCAAAGGGACTTTGTTATTTTATTACTGATGCAAAGGGTAATAAGATGGGTGTGCCCATTAAGGCCAGCTCCATCTATAGTAAGCCGACGCTTGCCCATCTCGAAGAAAAATTTATAAAGAATGCGCAGGAGCGGTGGCGTTTTAAGACACCCTTAAAGAGCGCTGTTGATAAAGCAATCGTGCAGGCAAAGGATAAAGAGGGGCTGGTGTCTAAGTTAAAGGCAGATGATATTGATGTGGTATTCCGGCAAAACGCCGAACGAATTTACGGCGTAACTTTTGTCGATCACCGCTCGATGTCCGTATTCAACGGCAGCGACCTGGGAAAAAATTACAGCGCCGCTCATTTGCTGGAGCGTCTGACAATGGATCATAAAGGTCTTCATAAGGAGACCCGTAAAAATAAAATCCTGTCTGAAAAAGCATTTGGAAAAATAGATTACAGTCAGGGAGTTGCCGCCACCATCGGCCAGCTTTATAACCAGGGCCTCCGCCTGCTTCCTGGCAATTCCGATAAAGAATCCTTCAATGTTGGAACAAAAGATAGCCCTGAATTTTCCTATGTCGCAGCACTCGTACGACCCTCAACGAAGGCAAGGATGTATCCGCTTCGATGGCCAATGATTCCCGGTTAAAGTCGTCCAGAACATTCAACAGGCGGAACTTTCTTCCATCCGTTAAACTATCACTCATAAAATCTATACTCCATATTTGATTCGGCGCTGTGGGCAGAATAACGGCTGCTTCACTCTGTCTGGCAGGCGCTTCTTTGCTCTCCTGCGGATATTGAGCTTCATGGCACGATAAATCCTGCGCACCCGCTTGTGATTCCATTTTTCCCCTCGGTTCCTGAACCGATAATACGATTGCCAAAAACCTATTGAAGGATGCTTGGTTGTGATGGCTGTTAAGGCTTCTTGTATGACGCTATCATCTTTGGGTTTATGAACATATTGAAAACTACTTCGTGGCAGTTGCACTAATTTGCAAGCCTTACTGGTACTGCACTGCTCCTCATGTATCAAATGATCAGCAGCTTCTTTTCTCTCAGCAGGCGTTACAACTTTTTTTCTATTAACCCTTTCATTGCCCGGTTCTCAAAAGTGAGCTCCGCAACAATTTTTTTATACTGGCTTAACTCAGCTTCCATTTCTTTCATCCGTTTTACATCACTCACCTCCATTCCCCCATACTTAGCCTTCCAGTTGTAAAAGGTTGCCTCGCTTATACCAAGTTCCCGACATACCTCTTTTGTTGAAATCCCTGACTCCTGCTTTTTGATCGCGGCCACTATCTGGCCTTCCGTAAATCTTGTTTTTTTCATGTTTGACAGTTTAAAATTAAAGATTACTCTCTAATTCATTACTGCCGAAGTTTGGGTACGTTTACAATTTCGGGTAAAACCGGAGTTATGATACACGATACTAATGGGCAGAAGAAGGCAAGGCCCGTCAATTGGCTTCGCGCTACAAGCAACATTATAACATTTGCGCAGTACGAAAACATCGGGCGCTTACAAGCGGCGATCAGCCTTATACCCAACGCAACAACGCCTGGACAGATAGAAGCAATAGCCTTTAAAAGAGGTGAAGCCATTAAGCTGTGGCATTGCTTTTTGCCACTTTGTATTTTATTTATACCCCTGTGGCTGGTCTGTATAGCCTGCTTGTATAAAGCGCCCTTGCCGAGCCTACAAAGCGCAGGTGTTCTCTGTATGATGGGCGTATCGGCTGTTTGCAAAATGTGACTGTTGTGTATTTAGATTGCTTCCAAGATTTGTCTATCGTCTCTTTCAGTGCCGTCTCTACTTCAAACGCGCAATAAAACATCGATATTCCAGCCGAACTCATTCTGTTTGGATTTTTGCAATTGATGGTCTCTGGAGCGCACATTTGCTTATGGGCCAAAATGATTTCACTCTTATCGTGCTGGCGGCATCTTACCAATTCCGTTCCAGCATTTAAAGTCGTGAGTAAATTGTATCTGTAGACCATCCTTTCAATCTCTTTCAATACTTCAAGAGGCCGATGAGAACATGTGTCAAGTTCGTTGTAATAGGCTGGGAAAAGGTATCTAACTTGATGCTTAACGAGATAGCAAAAGTGTGACCAAGAATCTGGACGTGCGTAATGCCCTTCGCTATGTAGCGCCTTTTCGTCCGCCCAGTGTTTGTTGACGTCAACCCAATCCTCCATGTCATTAAATAGTGCTGTATCGTCAATATCTAGTTCAAAGTCTTCTTGGAGTATTTCCAAAGCATCTCTGTGTGGTACCAAGTAGCCCCCTTCTGCAGAATTATATGAGGCGAACTCTACTGGATCGGTGAAATAGTAGCTAACTGTCTCCATCAAAAATTTCATTATATCTTCCAGTGGTCTGATTACTCTCGTTTTACCACAGTAATCGAATTCATTTTTTTCCGTTCCCTTTTTTATGAAACTTTTTATAGCTAAATCTTTAAAATGAGTGCTACAAACGTTCATGTCTGGTCCAGAGTTAAGTCCATAGCCTTCGAGCTCATCTGCCCAATTCATAATGCCACTCATATATATAAATTACAGGTTAAAAAAATGAGAATGATTTTATTCATGCAATAGGAAAAAGCAGAAATGCTGCACCTTACAATCAATCCATAATAATAGGAAAAACATTCCAATATTGCTTTTGCAACTTCTTCATATATGATGATATATGTATGGTGGTTAAATAGCTTAGATAAATCGGATAATGATTATGTATTTGAGTGAGCAAAGGTGCTAGGTTTACGAACACCACCAGTGCCCAGGTTGAGTCCTTTCGGGGAAGATCCTTCTATGTCACACGTATCAGATTTTAGTTACTTTGAATTATTATTTGATAGAGAGGTAACGTTTGGCGGAGAATTTTTGGAAGTTGTAAAATAACTCCGAACTGCTCAAGACTATAATGGCTCAAGTATAGTAGAATATTTGCAATAATTTTTTGTCTGCAATTATTATAACTTTTGGCCTCTTTGAGATATTTTGACAAAATAGCTATCGCTATCGGCGATTCTCCTTTTTCCAACGATGCCAAAGCCTCCGTGCATAATGGATCAAGTTGAAAAAGGCGGATTATAGCGGTCAGGCATAAATTGTAGCTAATCTAAAAAGGATGAAGTTGATTTGGATCAGGTCAAATATTTGCGGGATTGGTTAAAAATATTTGGATTCTGATCCCTAAGAAGGCACAAAGCCGTCATAGGGCGTTGCCGTACTTGTTACTATTCAAATTATATTAGGGTGTTTTGATTGGATGTAAATAACAGGAGGTATATCATCCGCATCGGGTTTAAAAGCAGGCTTCAGACATCGTTGCAAAAGATGTTCTTTACCTTTGCGCAATGCAGGAGTCAATGAGTATAGAAAAACCCGCCGAAGCCATAACCTGTTGGGTGCAGTTGTATTCCGATCATTTGTACTCCCGGGCTTTACATAAAACTTCCAGTAAGGAGACTGCAGAGGACCTGGTACAGGAAACTTTTTTGGCAGCTGTAAAGGCCTTTGATAAATTTAGGGGCGACAGCCAGCCCAAAACCTGGCTCCTCGCCATTTTAAATAATAAAATAAACGACCATTTCCGTAAAAGCTATCGCACGCCGGTGGTAGCTGATGATGATATTATTGACCGGATATTTGATGAAAAAGAACATTGGCGAAAAGGCCAGATACCGCAACAATGGCCTGAGGCTGATAAAAGCCTTTTGGATGATGCCGGTTTTCAATCTCAGCTTCACAACTGTCTTAAAGCATTACCTCCCAACTGGCATGCAGCCGTCCAATTAAAATTTATAGATGCAAAAAACGGAAGTGAAATTTGTCAGGAATTGGGCATTACGGATACTAATTTCTGGCAGATACTGCATAGAGCAAAATTGCAGTTAAGAAAATGTTTAGAATATAACTGGTTTAAATTATAATGGCAAACACCTTACATACGAACCCCTTGTTTTCCTGCCAAAAGGCTACCGAATTGCTCGACAAGCAATCTGTGCTGAAACTTTCCTTGCGTGAAAAAATGTTGATGACCTTCCACGTTGCCATTTGTAAAGCCTGCCGGCGATACAAAAAGCAAAGCCTGGTGATTGACAATATTTTAAAATCCCATTCCCAAAAGTCCGGTTCCGGGCAGGTTCCGGAACATATGAATGAGGAACTGAAGGACAAGATTTGTGAGCTGCTCAAAAAAAATAAATAATTTTTTTATTTTTTTGTCAGGTTTCACTTTGTTCTGCAACTAAAAGGTTATTCAATACAATTTGTTTAATCAAAAAATCGTGGAAAATGAAATTCAGTTTTTTAAAATGCTTCCCTGTATTAGCTGTTGCCGCATCAATAACTGCCTGCAGCAAAAGCGACAATACACCTATAACGGAGCGTAATACCATAACCATTGAAAATGTTTTGGACAGCAGGCCATTAGTGCAGTCGGGCACTTTTATGGGCTCGGGAGACCCACCGGTGATATTTCCGGGTCAATCGGTGTCTTTTTCATTTTATGCAGGAAAGGGTCAAACCCTGACTTTTGCCACCATGTATGGGTGGAGCAATGATTTGTTTTTTGCACCGGAAAACCCGGGAATTGCTCTTTATCAAAGCGACGGCGCGCCAATAACAGGCGACGTATCCTCCCAAATTAAACTATGGGACAATGGTACCCGTGTAAATGAGAAGCCAGGGATGGGCATTGCACATCCTGGCACGCCGGAAGCAACAACGAAAAACATTAGCGAAGTAAACGGTACGGACGCATATGGCCATACCTATCTTGCCGCTGCGCAGTTAATGAATGTGTCGTTAGCCTATAACGGCAACTCTAATTTTACAATAACCATTACCAATAAATCAGCAGGCACTGCAAACGAAACGCCTTTTAGCCCCGGCGTTTGGGCCATATCCTATGTGGCTGGTGGAAATCAATTGCTGCCCAATGCAATCTTTACGGCAGGCCAGCCAACGGCAAACGGCCTTACAAATATTGCTGAAGCTGGCGACAATGCTGCGTTAAGCGCTTACTTAACCGAAAGAACCGGACTTTTCACTCCATTATCTCCTGTTTTGGTCGTCGTTTATCATGGTGATGAAAATCCTTTTTTCACAACGGGTGAACATGACCGCGGAGAAGGCCTAAAAGCATTGGCACAAACGGGCAATGCAGATATCCTGGCGGCCGCATTAAAAGCAAAACCCGGCGTGAAAGAGGTGCATGTGTTAAAAGAATCCATGAGCACTGTTTTACTCCCCAAGGCAAATGGCGGTGACGGAGGAAAAGTGTCTCAGGAATTAAGTGTTGTAAAAGGGGATAGACTAGCTATTGCCACCATGTATGGTTTCTCCAACGATTGGTTTTTTGCAACCAAAGGCAATGGCGTAGATGCAACTGAAAAAGGGGATATTTCAACCTCGCTCGGCCTGTTTGACAACGGAACCGCCATCGACCAGTTCCCGGGCGCAGGCCTCACGCAGGCTAATCTGGAAGGAACACCGTTGGAGGAAAGCAAACCCATTGAGGCTGTGCCCCATGCGAATCCATTCACCAGCTTGCCGTCTGTCAACAAAATAATAAAAGTAAACCTTCAATAACCTACCAAAAGATGGGGTGTAAACCATACCCCCATCTTTTCAATTTATAAATTAAGATGAACAAGATATCATTACATAAAGCAGGCTATACCATCAGTGTGTGGGGCGTAGCGATCATATTACTTTGGGTGGGTGCCTTCAAATTTACCCCAACCGAGGCTAAAGCTATCGAAGGGTTGGTGAGCAACAGTTTTCTGATGAGCTGGCTCTACAAAATATGGAGCCAACAAGGCGTATCAAATCTGATTGGTATTGTTGAAATAATTACCGGAATAGCGCTGTTACTTCATTTCTATTGGAAAAAGGCAGGAATTCTTGCGGGGCTATTGGGGATACTTACCTTTATTATAACACTCAGTTTTTTATTCACCACACCCGGCGTGTTTAGAAAGGTGGATGGAATGCTTGTTACCGATTTTTTTATTCTCAAGGATATAATGGCGTTGGGTATTTCGCTATTGGTGTTAGATAAAAGCTTGGAGAATGCGCACGCCACAGCCCGGTAATAGCCCTATTATCGATTGGTGGATTTCGTGGAAAGAGGAAAAATTAGAAGGAGTTTGTTGTCCTGTGCAGCGGCTCCTTTCTTTCTTCAGTCCATCAATTATCCTATTTAAGTTAGCAAGCAGCCGTTTTTTAGAGGGTTGCATTTGGGAATATTTGCATTAAAAAAGCCCCGCAAATTGCGAGGCTTGTGTGCCCGAGACTGGATTCGAACCAGCACGCCGCGTTAACAGCGCTACCACCTCAAGGTAGTGCGTCTACCAATCCTGCCGTCGGCAGACAGGTTCGCCACCAACACGCGGATTGTGTTTGCATCATCAATATAAACAAAAAAGCCCCGCAGATTGCGAGGCTTGTGCCCGAGACTGGATTCGAACCAGCACGCCGCGTTAGCAGCGCTACCACCTCAAGGTAGTGCGTCTACCAATCCTGCCTGTCGGCAGACAGGTTCGCCACCAGAACGCAGGTTACGTTGGCATCATCAATAAAGACAAAAAAAAGCCCCGCAAATTGCGAGGCTTGTGCCCGAGACTGGATTCGAACCAGCACGCCGCGTTAACAGCGCTACCACCTCAAGGTAGTGCGTCTACCCATCCTGCCTGTCGGCAGACAGGTTCGCCACCAGAACGCAGGTTACGTTGGCATCATCAATATAGACAAAAAAAAGCCCCGCAAATTGCGAGGCTTGTGTGCCCGAGACTGGATTCGAACCAGCACGCCGCGTTAGCAGCGCTACCACCTCAAGGTAGTGCGTCTACCAATCCTGCCTGTCGGCAGACAGGTTCGCCACCAGAACGCGGGTTATGTTTGCATTGTCAATATAAACAAAAAAGCCCCGCAGATTGCGAGGCTTGTGCCCGAGACTGGATTCGAACCAGCACGCCGCGTTAGCAGCGCTACCACCTCAAGGTAGTGCGTCTACCAATTTCGCCACCCGGGCAACGCTTCTTCATATAAAAAGCTGAGGAGTTTGCAAATGTAAAGAAAAAGACGATTGTATAAACCTGGCAAAGCCCATTAATTATGAAATAAATCTTTTTTGGCTACCCCGATTCTTAATATTAATCATCCAACTTTAAGACCGCCAAAAATGCTTCTTGCGGCACTTCTACATTTCCGATTTGGCGCATCCTTTTCTTACCTTCTTTCTGCTTCTCTAATAATTTTCGTTTCCGGCTGATATCGCCGCCATAACATTTGGCAGTTACATCTTTTCGCATCGCCGATATATTTTCACGCGCCACAATTTTTGCTCCAATAGCGGCCTGAATGGCTATCTGGAATTGCTGGCGTGGCAACAACTCTTTCAATTTTTCGCAAAGTTTACGTCCAAAATCCTGTGCCCGGCTGCGATGGATAAGCGCGCTTAAAGCATCAACCTTGTCGCTGTTTAACAATATATCCATCTTCGCAATATCGCTGACGCGATAGCCCATCGGGTGATAATCAAAAGACGCATAACCGCGGGTTTGAGATTTAAGTTTGTCGTAAAAATCAAATACGATTTCCGTCAACGGCATTTCAAAAACCAGTTCAACGCGCGTAGTTGTTAAGTAGCTCTGATTGACAAGAATACCCCGCTTCCCCAAACATAAGGTCATGATATTGCCAATGTATTCCGGCTTCGTAATGATCTGGGCTTTGATAAATGGCTCTTCAATGCGCTCGGTTTTTACCGGGTCGGGAAACTCAGAAGGGTTATTCACAATAATTTTTTCGTCCTTCGTCGTGTAAGCGATAAAACTTACGTTGGGAACGGTCGTAATTACTGTTTGGTTGAATTCACGTTCCAAACGTTCCTGGATAATTTCCATATGAAGCATTCCCAAGAATCCGCAGCGGAAACCGAAACCCAAAGCCTGCGAGGTTTCCAGCTCAAAAGTCAGCGAAGCATCATTCAATTGCAGTTTATCCATACAATCGCGCAACTCTTCAAACTCATCGGTATTCACTGGGTAGATGCCCGCAAATACCATCGGCTTCACTTCTTCAAAGCCTTTGATTTGCGTAGGGTTGGGGTTGCTCGCCAAAGTGATCGTGTCTCCCACTTTAACTTCTTTTGCATTTTTGATACCGGTAATAATGTAGCCTACATCACCAGCTTTAATCTCCTTTTTTTCGGTCATTTTGAGTTTTAAAATGCCGATTTCATCCGCTTCATATTCCTGGCCGGTACTTACAAATTTAACTTTATCACCTTTTTTGATCGAGCCGTTTAAGATGCGGTAATAAACGATAATACCCCTGAAGCTGTTAAAAACGCTGTCAAAAATCAACGCCTGTAGGGGCGCATTTTCATCGCCTTTGGGAGCGGGGATCCTTTCCACAATCGCTTCCAAAACTTCTTCAATGCCGAGGCCGGTGCGGCCGCTCGCTAATAAAATTTCTTCGGGTTTACAGCCAATCAGGTCAATGATTTGGTCCTGAACCTCTTCGATCATGGCGCCGTCCATATCAATTTTATTGATAACCGGAATGATTTCCAGGTCGTTATCAATCGCCAGGTATAAATTGCTAATCGTCTGAGCCTGAATGCCCTGAGTGGCATCGACCAACAACAGCGCGCCTTCGCAGGCAGCCAGGGCGCGGCTCACTTCATAACTAAAGTCGACGTGGCCGGGCGTATCGATCAGGTTTAGCGTATATGCTTCGCCCGCTTTCGATGTATAATTGATCTGGATAGCGTGGCTTTTAATGGTAATGCCTTTTTCGCGTTCGAGGTCCATATCATCCAAAACCTGATCCATCATTTCGCGGTCGCTAACGGTATTGGTCGACTGCAATAGCCGGTCGGCCAGGGTACTTTTACCATGATCAATATGCGCGATAATGCAAAAATTTCTAATATGCTTCATATGCTAAACCTCTTTAAAGGCGGGCAAAGGTACGATAATTTGTGTTGATAGGAGCGGGGCGCAAAATCGGGCTTTTGAGGCAAAACAGAGCGATGATAACGGATAAGCTGCTACTTTCTAAAATACGCATCATCCGAAACCGGCGGGTAATGATTGATCGAAACCTTGCTCAATTAAACGGGGGGCCAACGAAACGCCTGAACGAAATAGCTGAAGTGCAACTGCAAACGCTTTCCAGCTGATTTATGTTGCAACTGACAGCTGTAGAAAAAGAAACGGTAGTCGCAAATTGCGACCAGCTTATCACCGCAAACCGTCGCTCCGCCTGAACCTATTGGATTTAGGCGAACACACCCAAAACTAAAATATTGAAATAACGCTTCCTCTTATTGGGGAAACTTGACGTCGGTTAATCCTTTTTTAGCTACTTTAGACCCCGTTTTAAAAAAGACTCAATGCAATATTTCGAAGGAAGTTCCATTACCCATATCGCTGTTCATAAAGTGGGCAACGAATCAGAAGGAGAATATTTAACGCTGTCTAAAAAAGAACTGGTGCTGGATCCGGAGGTAAAAGATTTGCTGATCAAATATTTTTTGACACCGTTCAAGTCCGAAGAATATTTTCAGTTTTTCAGCGACGGGCCTATCAGCCAAAATGATGTCTGGAAATCGGTGGGTGCGATTTTTGACAATCCCGAACAAACGCTGTTGCAGTCGAAGCAACTTGCCCAACACCTTTACAACCTGGGCAACCATCCCAACGTGAAGGGAGGGGAATTTTATGTCGTTTATTTTAAAGAAGGCTTATTAAATGGTGAAACACTGGATGCGATTGGCTTATTTAAATCAGAGCAAAAAGAGCCTTTTTTGAAAGTATCGCCGGTAGAAGACGCTTTTGAGGTCGATAGCGAAGAAGGGATCAATATTAATAAACTCGACAAAGGATGCATGATTTATAATGCCGACCGAGATAACGGGTTTATTGTGTCGGTGGTGGATACGAAAAACAAATCGGCTGAAGCCCGCTACTGGACCGACAGTTTTCTGCGGATTCAACAGCGGCAGGATCAATATTTCAATACGCAAAGTACGATGGCCTTATATAAAACTTATGTCGTGGATCATTTGCCCGAGCAATTTAATGTGACGAAAGCCGACCAGGCGGATATGCTCAACCGCAGCCTTGCCTTCTTTAAAGAAAAGCAACATTTTGACCAGGAGACTTTCAACAACGAGGTATTGCATCACGAAGATTTTATTGAAAGTTTTGACAAGTATAAACAACACTACGCTGCTGAGCGCGATATTGAAGTCGCAGACAGCTTTTCTATTTCCCCGGCTGCCGTAAAAAGCCAGAACCGCGCCTATAAAAGTGTCATCAAGCTCGATAAAAATTTTCATATTTATATCCACGGCAACCGAAATATGATTGAGCACGGCGAAGATGATAAAGGCCGTTTTTATAAATTGTATTTTAATAACGAAGAGTAGCGTGAGCTAACATCAAGCCAGATATCATTATCTTTAAAGGGATTAACATTTTAAGAAACACTTTTGAGTGGTTAAAAAAACCTATCATTTTAAAACATCAAATCAAATGAAAAAACGACACACCCTGACTGCCATCCTTATTGCGTTAACGCTGTGGGCCATTCCTTCAAAGGCTCAAAACGAAAAGCGCTATGTGATTGAGATGAGTTTTACTTACGAAGGTAAAACCGTGAAAGCGCCGCTGAGTTCTGCCAGTTACAGTATCAACCGCGACGTGTATGACGAAGACAGTTCCTATGCAGCTAAGAAAGTTATTTATTATTCGGTAGTGCCGCAAAAGCTCGAAAAAGAGCTGCTAATGGCTATCAAAAACAAAAAAGCCAGCTATGATATACGTGTCACAATGACTGACTCGTATGGAAAAGAGCCACAAAAGGAAACGCTTCTTAAGAAGGCCATGTTTACTAATATTACTGAATCTTACGCTCCCTACAGCTATGAGTACGGCAGCTCCGTTAGCCTTGGCATTAGTGCAAGTTCGATTGTGGTCGATGGTGTAGAACTACAGCCTTAAAAAAGCGCCGACAATCATTCGATGCCGGCGCTGCTTAATGATTGAAATCAGTTGGATGTTACTCCATTTTTTCTTCGAGATGGGCAAGCCTTCCGTCAGCAGTCATGCCTTCAATGATAACCCGGAATGCGTCTGTTACATCATTGTTATAAAAGGAAATCACTGCTTGCTTCGTCGCCGGGTCGATCGTAACGTTGGGGTTCCAATATAAGGTCGTTCTCACATCTCTGTCCGCGTCAGGAGGCCGCTCGGTGGTCAAGTACCGGGGTGAATAAAACTCTCTTATGTTGGAATAGCCTTCAATTTTGCCGCTCGGAATGCCTGTGCTTGGATCACGTTTGACGTCATCACCTCTCCTCGTATAAATGGCAATCGCTCCGTTGCCGCCATTAAATCCTCCCATAAATGGCGGGCGAAAAGCTTTGATAAAGGCCACATCTGTTATGTTGATAGAAGAGACCATATTCACGTCGGTAGGCACTTCGTCCACATAGATTTGCGGACTGCCACCGCGCCAGCTCAACGAAGCGTTGGCGCCCTGCCCTGTAATTTGCAGGCCCGCCACCTTGCCTTGCAGATAAGTAAATATATCGCCCACATTGGCAAATTTATCGTTGGCGACATCGAAGCGAATGGCGTCGCCACCGCTAAACAAGCCCGAAGCATATTTCTCATCCATCTGGTCGATGACCGGCTTGGTTTTTGCCGTTACAGTCACGGCTTCAAGTTCTTTAAACTTTGACTTTTGAATATTTGCATTATTCTCGTCCGACAACATCAAATGCCGGGAGATGCCCGTAGTATCCGGCCAAAGCAAATTAGTATAAGGTTTGCCGGCCGCAGGCGTTCTTAGTTTATTGGGAACAAAACTGATGGACGCGCCTTTCAGCGCTTTATCCTGAAACTGATAATAAATCTGTGCCGTATCGAAAATAATGGTAGACCGGTCGTTAAAAGAGCCATCGCGTTCTATCGGCACCAGCAACATTTTATTTTGCTGATCTTTTTGAGTTACGATCATCATGGCCGAAGCGCCATTGCCGATAGAGCCCGGCATGACGCCCTGAACCGACCCCGACAAAGACAGGTAAGACGTATCGCGCGGATAATTGATTTTAGGAAAACTACCTGCTATAATCTGTTCCCATTTGATCCGGCGCCAGCCATTGGTGAGCATGACCAGGTCGAGCAGCTGTTGTTTGTTTTCAGTAGGATTGGTAAAATAGTAGGCCGCATTATGCACTTTTCCTTTTAGTTCGCTGGTCAGCATCAGTTCTGATATAATATTGTCGGAACTATCCGAATCAATACTGAGATCCGTGACTGCGATGGAAAGCGAAGAAGCGATATCCGCCGGAACCGTTATCTTGATTTCATCTCTGGCCCGATAGCTAAGTCCCCAGCGCTGCACTTCCATCTCTGGCTTAAAAATATACGGCGCATTGTTATCGATATAAGTAATGCGCTCAGCCATCGGCTTCCAGCTTTTATCAAAAACGGTAATGGTCAAAATGCCGTAGGGTAAATTCGCTGTGGGCACAATGCCGGTAATTTCACCTTTTGAGGATTTTGCAATGGTAAATACCGGATGTTGAAACATAGTTCCCATGACGTAAACACTGTCGGAAGCACTGACAATATCAGGAGAGAGCTGCACGCGGAACGCTCTTTTGCCTGGAGACAGGGTGACCTGTAGCTGTGCGCCGCTCGTTTTAACAGAAGGCAGCGGCGTGCTGTGATCCTTTTGCTGTTCGTCTTTCCATTTTGCCGTAAACGACGCGCCGGGCGCGGGATTTAATAACACGTACCCCATTCCGTCATGCTGCACGCGAAGGCTGTCGATCACTTTTCCGTCGCTACCCTGCACCACGCCCTTTATCTTAACAGGGCGCCCCCATTGATCGGTCGCTTTAAACGCCACCTTGTTCGGGAAATTTGCGATCAGATCGCCGCCTTCGGCAAAAAACTGTAATTCGGGCTTAATGACAATTGCCTGCGGCAGTTTTACCGAATCTTTGTGGAGTATATTAATTGCCTTTTTATAAATAAATGAAGAATCAAAGTTGAGCATCCAGCTCGTGTAGGCTTTCACCGCAATATATCTTCCTTTATAATCCGCCGGGATATCGAATTGGCCGCTTGTAAGGCCCTGTACCAGGGGTGCCACCGTGTGCCGGAGGATGCGTCCCTTGTCATCGATCCAGTCTACATAAAAATTTTTGCTCTCCGCCGCGGCTATAACTTCATTGAGCAGATAAGCTTTAAACCAAATAGTTTCGCCCGGCGCGTAAGATGATTTATCGTAGTGGAGATGAGCGCGCTCGGGACTAAACCGCGTAGCGTAATTTTCTAATTGAGAGACTATTTGCTGCCCCGCAGCCTTATTTTTTACACTAAAAAACAAAGCGCAGAGAAGACAAAAGCGTAATATCAAAATGCTGCAATTCATAATTTTAACTGGCGGATGTTCCGCAATGATATCGTTATCGGATCCTAAATAGAACCGTAAAACATGAAAATTAAAACGGTCTTCGATTACGACAAAATGTTTAAAAAAATTTACGGCAATTTTATGATTTCTGATCTAAATAACATTAAAGATTTTTGAGTAAAAACTGATCGAAGCGTGCAAATTGCCCGGGGTTGCCTTTAGCCGCCGGGCCAATGCGTACCGCGCGGTCCCATGGCGGCAGGAAAGATATATCAATCGGCTGGTCGTTGAGAGGCGTGAAAGCCCTTCCATTTTGACTAAACATAAAAATGGCCTTAGTATTATCGGTTACTCTTACTTTCAGCGCCGGCGCTACGGAAGCGTCCAGTTTTTTCGTCAACAATATTTGCTCCACGCCTTTTTTGATTTGCACGATCTGGATTTCATGGGCCGACCAATAAGCCGTCACAATGTTTTTGTCATCGCCGATCAGCGCCAGGCCTGCTTTTGAAGTCGTCCCTTTTTTTACCAGGATGGATCCCTCATAGTTGGGGGTTAATACAAATTGACCGAGATAAGCCCCGGCGGGAACCTGCAACGCATTCAGCTGCAGCCCCTGATTTTTTAGCTGGAAACCTACGGGTTGGAAAATACTCCAATGCCAGTTGTCGGCAAGCTCTTTCGCGGAGAAATCATCTGCTATATTTTTTAGGGGAACTCGTGCGCCGTAGTTTTTGTTATTGGTAAACTTTGGCCAGCCATTGCTCGTGAAGGTAAACTCATTTAACAACCCCTGCCGGCCAGTATACGCGCCGCCCGTTGTGCTATATCCATGATACAGGAAATAAAAGCGGTTGTCTTTTACGACTGGCGTTCCATGTCCGGGGCATTTCCAATCTGCTTCGTCTTTTAAAATAGGATTTTGATCATATTTCTCCCATGGGCCCAGCAAATTTTTAGCCCGGGCAACACCGGTACCATAAGAACAGGTTTTTCCGCAGCACCCGGCCGCAGCATAAAAGGCATAAAAGTATCCGTTGTGCCGCATCATGGAAACACCTTCCACCAGGTTACGCTCCCAATCTGCATCCGCACGAAATAATTCTTTCTTTTCCCCGATGAGCCCTGTTCGGTCTTCTTTCATTTGTGAAGCCCAGATAGGCGTCGGCTGGCCCACGCTGTTTCCATCTTCCTTCCAGATCATATATAAAGTTCCGTTTTCGTCGCGCATGGGAAAAGCGTCGATCGAACCATCTTTCTGACACATGATCGGGCCGAGATCTTTATAAGGCCCGGCGGGCGAATCGGCGACAGCCGCTGAAATACACAGGTTGCCGCCCTTTTTATGAGCTGTGTAATATAAGTACACTTTTCCGTTCTCATAAGTAATCTCTGGCGCCCAAAGATAATAATCGGCCCAGGCCGGAAGTTGATGGAAGACATGGCCGGCCGGCGTCCAGTTCACAAGATCCTTAGAATGATATAAAGGGAAAGCAGGAAACCAATTGGAGGTAGTACCAGCGGCCCAGTATTCGTCGCCAATTTTAACAACGGAGGGGTCGGGATGGTCGCCGGGCAATACCAACTGCTGGGCGACAGCTACTTTAATAAAACAACACAGCAACAATACAGAGACTAAACGCATGACAAGAAAATTAGTATTTAGAAACGCTAAAGATCTACAAAATGCTTTTAAATCTGATGCGATTGCTCATCTTTTTAAATAAAATAAATGCTTTCGGCTTTTGCATTAAATTTCAGTGTCAGCGGCGGGTAGCTCAAAGGCAAAGCTGATGCTTTGGCCGCTGCTCTTTCTAATCAACGAACTTTTGTTTCTATTTAAATAATCTTCGCACAGGCTAAGGCCCAGGCCCAATCCTTTTTTCTCTGCTTCATTGTTTTTTTGAGGTGCGGCCGGCAGGCAGTTATTTTCAATTGTAAAATGGACTTTACCTTCAGCATTATAAAGGTGGATATCGATAGCGCCTGCGGGCGGCGTGAATTTTACGGCATTATCAAAAAGATTTCTAAGCACCAATTGAATATGATTTTTATCCGCCCTCACCCGCATCCGCCTGCTATCATGCTGAATTTTAATTTCGATTTTCTTTTCCCTGGCGATAGGCTGATAAATGGCAGTAAGTAAGTCCACGGTTTCAAGCATGTCGAAGTTTTCGGCCACGACCTTCACATCCTGCATTTGAGATCGGGCCCAGAAGAGCATGTTGTCGAGCATTATTTTCAATTGCTGGATATGATTGCTGTTAGCTCTAAGCATAAACTTCAGTTCTTCCGCGTCGAACAAATCGATATTATCTGATGATAAGATAGCTAACATGCTGTCGAAGGGCGTTCGCAGATCGTGAGCGACGATTGAAAACAGTTTACTCTTTATTTCATCCGAGTTTTTTAGTTTGATGATCACATCGTTCAATGTCGCGGTGCGTTGCGCTACTTTTTGCTCGAGTTCGGCATTATGCGTTTGAATCAGCTTGAAATTGGCTGCTTCCGCTTTTCGCTGCCGTTCTAAAATGAATCGATACCGTTGGCCCAACGCGATGGCTAGTAACATGAATTCTAAAAGGACGCCTGAATGGAGTACTAAACGGCTATAAGATTTATATTCTATCGTTCCCTGCAGGCTTAGTACGTAAAAAATCACTGCTACAATAAACACAAGCCATGCTGCTGACAAGCTGATGACCGCTTTCCTTTCGGCGCTGTAAGCAAATAGGCTGGTGATCGCCAGCGTCAGCGGGACAAGCAGGCCAAATGTCTGTGCGCCCCAGGCCGCGAGGGCTTTGTAGCCTAAAATGCTGATCAGGAATAATACGACCAGGCTGGCAAATAACAGGTTGGTCCACCTGTAAAGCGGCAGCGATAAATTTTTTAAATTATAAAACCGGTTGGTGATGAGTATCGACATGGCAAACCCAATCGCAAAAAAAAGGTGGGGATAAGTGTATGTAAATATGCGGAATGGTTCGCCCAGCAGATAACTATATCCGCCTAAATAACCTATGGTATACATCCCTAAGGAAAGAATATACAAGCAGTAATATAGATAAGCCCTGTCTTTCAGGCTAACGTAAATAAAGAGGTGAAACAATATGAGGGCGCATAGGAAACCGATAAAGCACAATTCAATGATTTTTGAAGTGGCATTTTCCACGAGATAAAGATTGTCGGCCCTGGCGACCTTTAGCGGCATCAGCATAATATTCCGGCTTTGGGCGCGCAGCCATATTTCGTTTACAGTGCCGCGTTCCAGGTTGTCAAGCGGAAAAATATATTGGTGGTTGCTTCTGACGCCGGGATCTGCTTTTGTTAAAGACCCTGCCGACAGCTTGCGCCAGCCGCTTCCATCGCCGGTATAACAATCGATCCGTTCGATATTGGCTACGTCAACGATAAGGTAGTCGGTGATGTCAATGGAACTTTTTATCTCCAGCCTCACCCACATAGCTGCCGGGCTATTTCCAAAATTCAATATGTCGGTTTTGCCCTCAGCAAATTTTCCTTTTTTGAATAATTCCCGTGCCTGCTGCAGGTTAAGCGCCGCTGTTGAATCTTTGAAATAGGTTATTTTTCTTCCGAGATTGTTGGCAGGGTTATGTGCGCTTAGGTCAACGACCTGGGCTTCAATTTCGATCGGGAAAAAAACAATCAGCGCTAGTACAAGCTGAACCAATTTAACGGGCATGTTGTAAAGGTAAGTATTACCGATGCTATCTTGTTGAATTTGATACTTATATGACGATATTTTGTCAGATTGCCTGGTTGATTTATAATCGATTTCTTATCGATAAACCAAACGCGTGCAGCGAGGGGAATCGGGAATCGGGGTTTGAAAGCGACATTCAAGGAATTTCTTTTTTTTGAAACACCCGGACATAGTCAATTTCATAACGGCTTGGAAATGCCGTGCCGCTGGGGTCGCCGCCATTATCGCCACCGATCGCCAGGTTGAGGAGCAAATAATGGGGTTGATGGAATGGGTTTTTGCCATCAGGATTAGCGGCATCTTTTACATTTACCTCGTTCAACAACAAGTCATCGACATAAAGCCTGATAAAATGTTCGTCCCAATCCATCCGCCAAACGTGGAAAGACTGATCCCAATTAGGCTCGTTAAATGAGCTTACCGGCTTTTTCGTTGTAAACCATTTCGCCTGATACCGTTTGCCCGTGCCTGTAGCAACGTTTGCCAAAATATCACCCTTATAATATTCCATGATATCGATTTCGCCGTTGGCCGGCCATTCGCCCGACATGCCGAGCGTCCAAATCGCAGGCCAGAGGCCCGGTTTAGCAACAATTTTAGCGCGGATCTCAAACCTTCCGAATTGCCAGCTGGCAGCTTTTCGGGTGTTGATGCTTGAAGATGTATATTGAATTTGTGCTCTTGACTTGCGCCAATCGTCGCTTCCAGCTTTATACAAAGGATTGGGTAAAGCTTCTTTTTTAGCTTCGATAATCAACTTGCCATTCTCACACCAGGCATTTTGAGGCTGATACCATTGTAATTCATGATTACGTACAAAACCTTTTTCGAATTGCCATACCGCGGTATCGACATTCCCCGGCTTGTTAAACTCGTCCGCCCAAATCAATTCATATCCGTTTATCGGATGAGAAAAAGTGTCTGGAATGGCAGCAGGGCTTATAAATAATGCAGCACTCAAAGCAAATACGATCATGATCGGTCTTTGCTGCTAAAATTACAATTTACATTCAAGACAACCGCGAAATAGCTGGGAATAAAACAGCAGTGCCGGGTTCGTAGCCGGCCATCTGCCCATAAGCGTTTTGGCAGCCGGTTCAGGCTTCGTCTTTGGTATTTTTGACAAGCCCAATGCCTGCGAAAAAAAAGATCAATCCGATGGCCCCGATAACAATCAGCTGCGTATAGCTTTCGCTTTTATTGATCAGTTCATAGCCGGTATAAATCATACCAATGATACCTAAAATGGTAAGTACTGTACCGAAGACGCGTTTTACATTCATAATATTATTTTTTAATTCCACTTATACAAGATCTGTGCCTTAAAATGAAATCTTTAGGAAACGCAGGGGTTTGAAGTTGTATCGGCCATGGTAGAAGAGTTTGGGGAGATGGCGTTGAACGCTACCCCTTTTTCAACAGCCGGTATTGGTTGGGCGAAACCTGCATCACTTTTTTAAACAATCGCGAAAAATAAAATACATCGTCATAGCCTACCGCCTCAGCCACTTCATATATTTTTTTTGATGTCAGATCCAGCATTTGACAACAGTGCTGCACTTTTAAATGAATAAAATAATCGATAGGAGCATAGCCTGTTTCCAGTCTAAAAATTTTTGAAAACTGAGACGTGGAATAACAAAACTTGGAAGCCAGCTCCTTCAGGCTGTAGTGCTCATCAAGGTGCGCCTTCATGAATAGGATTACCTTTTCGGGCATGCTCATTTCTTTCGGATGTTCGCGGTGCTCGTATATCAGACTGGCAAGCAAATATTGTAGACACATATTTGCGTAGGCGATATTCTTGTGGCTGTAGCCCTTTGCAAGAGAAGCATAGATGTCGTCAAAAACTTTACAGATTTCAATCAGCCGGTTGGTGTATGACGGTTTAAAGCAAAGTGTAACCAAGGGGTTTTTGCAGAATTCCTGCAAATGTGATCCGCCTATTCTAATCCAATAAATGCTCCATGGGTCGCTGTTGTCCGATTCGTATCGATGTTGTTCGTTAGGCGGCAAAATGAAAAATTGGCCCGGAGAAACCGATGTGGTTACAAATTTAGTTTCGTAGGATCCCTTGCCGCTTACGCAAATAATAAGCACCATTTCTGAGCAGCCCGTCTCCCTGAAAGTGTAATGGTCTTTCGCAGCCGGGTAAAATCCCAAATCAGTAACATAAAGCTGTTTGTGAAGCTCATTTTTCAACACCGAAGACTGTAGTGTTTCCGTGGGAAGAACAATTAGTTTTCGTCCCTGACCCTGCCAATAACTTTTATTTGTTTTCCTGGAAATGTTCATAATCGCAAAGAGGTAAAAGTAGGTCTCTGAGGATAGACAAAATTAAATATTTACTTTATTTTGCCCAATGAGCCATCCGCTTATTTTTACTATTGCCATCCGCTACTATAAGTTAAAACCCAGCTTTTAAAAAAGCGAAATGATAAGATAGTGCAATAAATGCATCAGATCATCTATTTCCCCGAAAACATTTCATCGGTAATTTCGAATCGTTGTCGTTGAAACCCAAACTCACGCTACAGTCGCGCCCAGGTGACGAAGGTGAACCGACTGTTGGCAGGCGAATAACGTAAATACCGTGCATGCCTAAATGGCCAGGAAGTATGGATCGAATGAAGAAGCTGGTTCAACAAAGATTTCGTTTTTAGTTGCGATAGTCAATCGCCCAAATCAAAAAAGTATTGCTTAGTATGAAGGTTCAAATTTCTATTTTAGGTATTCTGTTTTGTTTATTATCCTCGGCCCAGGTGCCCTTGCCTACGACGTCGCAGATGGGCTGGCAGGAAGCCGAAATAGGCGTGCTTGTTAGCTACGATCTGCATGTTGCCGATGGCCAAAAATATAATCAGGCCCGTAACAGAATTACACCCATCGAAGATTATAATATTTTTTATCCGGAGGCTTTAGATACCGACCAATGGGTTAAAGCGGCCAAAGCGGGCGGCGCCACTTTTGCCGTGCTTACGGTAACACACGAAACGGGGTTTGCCTTATATCAGAGCGACGTAAATCCGTACTCTATGAAAATCTTGAAATGGAAAAATGGTAAAGGCGATATTGTAAGAGATTTTGTAAACTCTTGCAGGAAATACAACATTAAGCCCGGCTTATATTTAGGCATCCGGTGGAACGCATTTTTGGGCGTGCACGACTTTATTATAGAAGGTGATAGCCGGTTCGTAAAAAACAGGCAGCAGGCATACAAAAGAATGTGCGAAGGTATGGTGGAGGAAATCACTACCCGCTACGGAGATCTGTTTATGGTTTGGTTTGATGGTGGCGCCTCTGATCCTAAAACTTATGGAGCAGATGTGATGCCGATTGTTGTTAGAAATCAGCCAGGGGCGCTATTTTATCACAATGCTCAAAGAGCAGATTTTCGTTGGGGCGGTTCGGAGTCGGGGACGGTTCCTTATCCTTGTTGGTCTACCTTTACGTTTCCTTCATTTGTTGATCCCGCGTATAGTAAAGAAAGCTATAAGGACAACTTCAAGTTGTTGAAACACGGCGATGTTGATGGAAAATATTATATGCCGGCCATGTCGGATGCGCCGTTGCGCGGATTCAACGGCCGGCACGAATGGTTCTGGGAGCCTGATGATGTTTCCCATATATACCCTGTATCGAGCTTAGTAAATATGTACCGCAATTCCGTCGGGCACAACTCCACGCTAATCATCGGACTTACGCCAAATCCTAAGGGACTTCTCGATCAGGCCGACGTAGATACCCTTTCAGCTTTCGGGCGGCAGATTAAAGCGCTTTTTGGAAATCCGGTCGCAGTTGTGAAGGACTCCAGGCAACGGGAAGTTAGTCTCCAAATACCCCGGGGCGCTTCCGTAAAGAATGTGATCATACAAGAAGGCCTGGCTGGTGGCCAGAAAATCAGAAAATTTGATTTACTGGGGTATAGAAAAGGAAAATGGGAACGGCTATTTTCAGGTAGCTCCATCGGCCATAAGCTGATTTGGGAACTTCCCAAAGAACATCGGCTAGAAAAAATAAAACTCCATATTACGGATGCTGTCGGAACCCCCGATATCAGACAATTTGGGTTATATTAAACCAGCCGGGCATATTAAGCTTGCAAATTTCGGACGATCATGAAAACATACTTACTGCTATCCTTTATATTGTTTTTTGCGGTTGCGCCTGCGAATGCACAATGGAGCGTGCTGGACAACGACCCCAGAATCCTTCAACCTGGTGGAATGTCTCCGGCCTGGAACGTTTTTACCCCGGAACAATGGAATGCCAGCAATTTTGCTACACCCGAAGATATGAAGTGGTTTACAGATGTCCGCTTCGGCATGTTTATCAGCTACGGCCTCAGCTCTTATGTACAGGAAGATCTTAGCTGGCCGATTGTTTACAACAGGAAAGCGCCGGATCCGGGGCATGGAACCTACCCTGATAGCGCGTGGAAGGTTACCTGGCCTTCTTTGTGGAAGATGGAAAAATTCGATGCGAAAAAATGGGTAGCTATCGCTAAGTCGGCCGGCATGAAGTACATGGTAATAATTGTGAAACACCACGATGGTTTTCATATGTGGGATACCAAATTCTCAGACTTTAAAATTACAAATACGCCCTTTGGACGTGATTATTTAAAAGAATTGGCAGATGCCTGTCACGAGGCAAATATGCGATTAGGCATCTATTATTCACAGCGCGATTGGTATCATCCCGATTACGCACCCGTCGACACTACGAAGACGATAAGGCTTCCCCGGCAGCCATTTTATGAAGCGAAGCCTGGCCAAACGGCCGAACCAGGGCCAACTCATCAAAAATATATCCAGTATCAATACAACGTCATAAAGGAACTGCTTACAAATTATGGGAAGATTGATCTGTTCTGGTTTGACGCCGCCTGGAGCGGTGGCATGTATCCACCCCAAATGTGGGATGCAGAAAACCTAACGCGCATGATGCGTAAATTGCAACCTCATATTATCATCAATAATAGGACCGGGCTTCCCGGAGACTTTGATACGCCCGAGCAAACTATCGGCATGTATCAAAAAAGGCCCTGGGAAAGTTGCATGACGATCAATGGCCGCTGGGCTTATAATCCGAAATATCCCAATAAGTCTGTTAAAACTTTGATTTCAGAAATCCTTCGGGCAGCTTCGGGCAATGGCAACGTGCTACTCAGTTGGGGCGCTAATTTCGATGGCGCGTTCAACCAACCTCAAAAAGATACACTGTTAGCCATAGGAGCATGGCTTCGGCAGTATGGAAAATATTATTACGGAACCAAAGGTGGCCCGTGGATGCCGCGCCGGGATTTTGGTGCGGTTTATAAAGGTAGAGAAGTGTATTTGTATGTATTTAATTGGAAAGAGGCGACGTTAAAACTTAAAGCTTTAAAGCATAACGCAGTCGAAAAGGCCGAATTTGTAAATGTCTCAGAAAGCTTGAATTGGTTTACGGAAAAGGACTCGCTTCGCTTTGAGCAGCCTGCACTGCCCGACAGTATCGTAACCATCCTGAAACTCACTATGGAAAAACCAATCGAAGAAAATGATATCATGACAGGCTCGTCCAATTTATTTGACAACCCTGCTTATGGTGAGAAATTCACCATCAAAACGGTGAAAAAATCAGCTTGGGATGATGGCGCGGCGGTAGTTGACCTGGGAGAAGAAAAAGCGGTGACTATTCTAAATATCTCAGGACTGGAAGAAAATGCGCGGGTAGATGTTTCGGCCGACAGCCAAAATTGGGATAAGGTCGGATTGGTGCGGCTTAAAAGGGGTGTCCTTTTAGTGACAACAACAATAGCCGGCGCCCAGGTGCCCGGAAAGCAAGTGAGATATATCAGGCTTACAGGGAAAAATCCTCAGGATTTTCGAATAGAAGTTTTTGCCCAATAGGCTCAACAAAATATTACGCTTGGCATTCGATCGAAACTGAAATTGTTTGTGATATAATACTTCCATCGTCATTTTAGTTTTTCTGATAAATGATAAGATAGTGCAATAAATACCCCAGATGCTCTATGTTCCTCCGTTGGTTTTAATAATAACTTCGAATAGGCTTTGCACAGGTTATTTTAACGCTTTAACATATGATATCGGTGGGATGTTTGTGCTATGCTATCTACAATTGCTTGCTTTTTATGCTATAGCTCGGTAGAGCAACCGTCGACTAATTACCATATACCTTAAAGGATCATGGCGTGGATGAAGTATCATTTTTAAAAAATTCACCCGCGTGATTTAAACCAACTAATATCGAAATTAAAATTAAGTTTATGAAGAAAATTAAACTGCTCAGACCCGTCTGGCTACTGCTTTTCAACCTTCTTTTTTCAATGGCCGCAACCGATTTATGCGCCCAAAGTATTGAAGGGCGTGTGGTTGAAGAGGGTCAGCGCCCGGTATCCGCAGCTACTGTTCTGAACACCAATAATGGGTTGACAACAGCGGCCGACGATGCAGGCGATTTTAAAATTCAGGGAGTAATAGGCGATCTTTTAAGAGTTTCGGCGGTAGGATTTTCACCTCAAACCTTTAAAGTTGAAAAACTGACTGCTAACACCATAGTGCTTACCAGTTTGGTTAGCGATTTGGACAACGTAGTCGTAGTGGGTTATGGAACCCAAAAGAGAATAAATCTTACCGGCGCTGTGGGAAGCGTCTCTGGTGCGGAACTTACCAAACGTCCGGCTCCCAACGCAACCAATTTGCTGCAAGGCCGTGTGGCGGGATTGGATATTCGTCAGAATACAGGCCAGCCCGGCCTGGGAACTACAGAAGTTTTATTGCGTGGGCAGGGAACTTTCACGGGTTCATCCGGGCCGTTGATTTTGGTTGATGGAGTAGCGGTCAACTCGCTCAATTATTTGTCGCCGGAAGATATCGAAGATGTCACGGTTCTAAAAGATGCGGCGTCGGCGGCGATATACGGTTCGCGCGCAGCTAACGGTGTTATTTTGGTTACTACCAAATCCGGAAAAAAAGGACAATCTACCTTTGAGTACAGCGGCGGTTTTGGTACCAGCAAAGCGACGGTATTGCCTGATTTAATTTATGATTCACCAACTTATATGCGTTTGTTCAATGAAGCGCGCGCGCGCAGCGGGATGGGTGCTATCTACACGCAGGATCAGATCGATGCCTACGCCAGCTCAACCGATAGGCTACAATATCCCAACTTTAACTGGCTTGACTTCGCCTTTAAAAATGGGGCCATCATTAACCAGCATCTTGGTTTTTCAGGAGGAAATGATAAAACAACTTTCAACCTGTCGTTTAACTATTTAAAGCAAGATGGTATATTGGCGAAGAACGATTACCGCCGCTACAACGTTCTGGCTTCGTTCAATACTCAGATCAATAAAAAGCTAAGTGTTGGGTCCAACGTGAACATGACTTTTGAGGATATCGTGCAACCCTGGCTGTCTAACGACGATTTGATTTTGCTCATATACCACGGCGGCCCGACCTATGGAGCCTATTTGCCCGATGGCAGCGGACGGTTAGCCACGGCCGCCTATCGCTCTGAAGTAGGCCAAAGAAGTTATACCGCGGTGATGAACAATAGCGGGCAATTCTATAAAAATTACACGGTGAATGCCCAGGCTTTCGCTAATCTTGAAATTATTAAAAACTTAAACTGGACAACTAAAGGGGCCGTCTACTTTCAAAATAATGAGTATCGGAACCGCCAGCACGAAGTGTCTCAGTATCTCTACCAACCGGATGTAAACGGCGTTCATGAATACGTGAATAACTCCGGAACTAACTTTTTGGGATTGCGGCAACAGCTATCACAATCGGTGACCAAAACGCTTTACAGCACATTAACATATGCTGCTCGATTGGGTGAAGCGCACGACCTAAAATTGCTGGCTGGCTACGAACAAATCAATAATCGCAGCCCTTATCTGTATGGAATGCGAACCGGCTTTCCCAATAGTACTTTGTCAGAAATCAATGCCGGATCACCGGTCAACCAAGTGACAAATGGGAATACGCAGGAGTGGGCGCTACAATCCTATTTTGGCAGGGTTAATTATGATTATAAAGACCGATACCTGGTGGAAGGGAATTTTCGCTACGACGGATCTTCGCGGATAGCGCCCGAAAACAGATGGAACGCTTATAGCGGTGTATCTGCAGGTTGGCGGTTGTCGAAGGAAAACTGGCTTGCGACTGCGCTTCCATTGTTTTCGGAATTTAAACTGAGGGCTTCTTTGGGTACGCTCGGTAATCAGGAGATTGGGAACAATTATGCATTCCAGGACATCTTATCTACTTCGACTTATCCTTTTGATGATGTATTAGCTACCGGCGCCGTGAAAACCCGATTGGTAGATCCCGCGCTAGGCTGGGAAGATACCAAGATTACGGACCTCGGTGTTGATATAAACGTAAAGAACGGTTTGCTTACCGCGGCGATAGATTGGTACAACAAAAAAACAACAGGCATTATCACGCAACGCTTGGACGTTCCGGCAAGTATAGGTCTTTCAGCGCCTATCAGTAATATCGGATCGATGGAAAATAAAGGATGGGAGTTCGATTTAGGGCATCATCATAAAATTGGCGCTTTTGATTACTCTCTATTTTTCAGGTTGGCCACCTATAAAAATAAAGTAACGAACGTTTTGGCCCGCGCCATTTCTACTATGGGAGGCAGTGCCGGCGGCCCTAATTTGCTCACAGACGTGGGGCTTCCTTTCCAGTCGTTTTACATATATGAGTGGGCGGGAATCTTCCAAAATCAGGCAGAGATCGACGGTTGGGCAAAGCAACCCAGTTCGGGGACACTAAAGCCGGGGGACATTAAAATAGTTGATAAAGACGGTGACGGCACGGTAGGCCCCGAAGATAGAGCCACTTACAATCCATTTCCGAAGTTTACCTATTCTTTTGGTCTGAACACTTCCTGGAAGGGAATTACCTTCACCGCTTTTTTCCAGGGAGTAGAGCGTCAATACATGTTTCTTAAAGGTTGGGGTGTAGACCCATTTTTGCAAAATGCACCACCACCTTCGAAGTTTCTGAATGCGTGGACGCCGACTAATCCAAGCAACACGGTGCCTGCTGTGTATTTCGGATGGACTTATCCGGGCGTTGCAGGTTATCCCAGTACCTACTACCTAAACGATTTGAGCTATCTGCGTTTAAAAAATATTTATTTGGGCTATGAAATTCCCGACAAACTCCTGCAAAAAATTCACGCTAAAGGCCTGACTGTTTATTTATCGGGAGATAATTTGCTCACGTTTACCAAGTTTGAAGGTGCAGACCCGGAAAGAAGAACCGATCAAACGAGATATGCAACTTTTCCGCAAACCAAAATTGTAACAGTTGGCTTAAACATCAAATTTTAAAGAGTGGGCGGTTGCATTTCGCAGCAAGCTTTAAACTTGAATCGTTCGTTCGAACATGTATTTAATTAAAACCAATAGTCATGAAACACGTACTCATAAAAAATATAATATGGACTATCTCGCTTATATCTTGTTTTTCCTGTAAAAAATTCCTTGATAAAAATCCGGGTGATGTTATTTCGAGCGGTAACTTCTGGAAAAACGAAGATGACGCACGTATGGGACTGACCGGTGTTTACTCGAGGTTAAACAGCGTCAGTTATTACAACTATACCAAAGTTTTCCTGGAAGGCTACTCTGACAACGCATACACTTTTTTAATTCAGTCCTTTTTGGATATGACCAAGGGTACGGTAAATGCGACTAATGTTCCGGGTGGTTTTTTCAGCGGCCCATACAGTGGCATTGCGGCGTGTAATTATTTCATGGCTAATATCGACAAAGTAGAAGCAGCCGAATCACTAAAAAATCAATTCAAAGGCGAAGTGCGATTCCTTAGGGCGATGTATTATTTCGATCTGGTTCAGGCATTTGGTGGCGTACCGCTTTATAAGCAGGAACCTGCCACAGTCGAGGAAGCGAAAATTGCAGCCAGTTCAAGTGATGAAGTTTTAGCTTTTGTTCATGAAGACTTGGATTTTGCTATTTCCAACCTGCCGGACACCCGGTATTTTGGCCACGCCGTTCGTGGCGCTGCACAGGCATTAAAGGGGAAAGTATTATTGTTTCAAAAAAGGTGGCCCGAAGCGGCAACTTTGCTAAAGCAAATTATAGACGGGGGTGTGTTTGATATAGCGCCCAGCTATTCCGGACTTTTTTTAACGGCAACACAACAAAAGAATCCTGAAATCATGTTTGCTACTTCTTATCTCGCGCCCAATCGTACGCACAGCGCTTCAGGAGAAGGTTTGGAAACCGAAGTGGGTTGGTATGGAGCGGTGGGCGTTTATCAACCCATGGCTGATGAATATGAATGCATAGATGGTAAACCAATAACTTCTTCACCGCTTTATAATCCGGCCAAGCCCTTTGAAAATAGGGATCCGCGCATGGATATTACCTTGAAGCTGCCCGATGAAGATTATGTTTTTTCCGACGGAAGTGTGTTTGAATATCCTCTTCAGGAAACGCCATTTATGATGCAGAAATATTTAGACATGACGCATTTTCCTTTTTCGAGAGACATTTCTTCTGTTAAAACAGATGTTAATATTATCCATATTAGGTATGCTGATGTTTTATTAATGTATGCCGAAGCTAAAAATGAAGCTTCAGGGCCAGACGCTTCGGTTTATAGCGCCATCAACAAAGTGAGGGGGAGAGCAGAAGTGGCGTTGCCACCTGTGGATCAGGTATTATATAATAGCCAGGCCGCGTTGCGCGAATATATTCGCCATGAAAGACGAGTGGAGTTTTGCTGCGAAGGGCTCCGATATTTTGATTTGAAGCGATGGGGCATTATGGATGAAATGTTGAAAAAAGTTGAAAATCCGGCTCCCTATACTCCATTGAATCTTGCTTTCGGAGAGAAAAATAATGTGTTGCCGTTCCCGCAAAGTGAAATTGATAAGAACCCTGCGCTTCAGCAGAACGCGGGGTATTAAAAAGAATAAGTTCCTCTTCGATTGGAGGTAGCCCCGTTCGTTATTTCGAACTAAAAATTATAAAAGAGGTAGCGTAAATGACAGGTATGTTTTTGAAAAGAATAATGAGATTTAAAAGAAGCAAATGGCATCAAAAGCTCGTTGCTGTTGTTACCTTTGGGTTCCTGCCGGGTTTTTTCAATGTGGATGCGCAGGTGTCGCACTCTTTGAAGTTTACCCAGTTGGCCCAAAAATGGGATGAGGCCGTTCCGCTTGGTAATGGCGCCATTGGCGCACTGATTTGGGAGAAGGAAGGCGCGTTGCGGTTTTCGCTGGATCGCTCAGATCTTTGGGACAATCGGCCGATTGAGGGCTACAGCAACTCCAGCTTCAACCTCGAATGGATTAGGCAACATGTCGATGCTGGAAATTATCAGCCGGTGTTAGATTATACCGAGAAATTTATGGCTAACAAAACCGCCCCTTCAAAAATTCCGGCAGGAGCCATTGAGTTTAATATCAAAGATTGGGGAGTCAAAGATGTTCGATTGTCGACCGACAGCGCCTTATGTACAGTAAAATGGAAGTCGGGTATTACCATGCAGAGTTTTGTTCATGCTACGAAACCCGTGGGCTGGTTTCGATTTGAGGGTTTGAAGCATGATTTAGCGATCAGGTTTCTGCCGCCGGCTTATGAATCATCCAAAGCCCGTGAAACCCTGCACGCCGATGATTTGGCACTTTTGGGTTATGAGCAGGGGCCCGTTCAACAACAACAAGGGGAAATTATTTACGAACAGAAAATATGGGGTGGAGAGAAGTATTATGTAGTTGTCCGATCCAAAAAATTGGATGATGGTACGATCGAGGGTTACTGGACTATTGTTAAAAAACAGCCGCATGAAACGTATCAGGTACCTCCGGTTTTGGAGGCTGGTTTTAGCGAAAGCTTTGCGACGCATTTAGTCTGGTGGCGCAATTATTGGTCAAAGTCAAGTATAGAATTGTCAGACAAGCTGATCGAAAAGCAATGGTATTTAGAACAGTATAAGTTTGGTTCTGTAGCCCGACGGGGCGCAGCTCCGATTTCGCTACAGGCGGTATGGACGGCCGATAATGGCCGGGTGCCGCCATGGCATGGCGACTATCACAATGACCTGAATACACAATTAAGCTACTGGCCTGCTTATTCAGGAAATCACCTGGAAGAAAGTATGGGTTTTATCGACTTTCAGGAAAAAAATAAGCCCGCCTATTATGCCCATACAAAACATTTTTTTCAGGTATCAGGCTTGGCGATGCCCGGCGTCATGTCGCTCAATGGCAACCCAATGGGCTCTTGGTTTCAATACACCTGCAGCCCCACCGTATCCGCATGGATCGGTCATCACTATTATTGGCAATGGCGCTATGGTATGGATAGAAAATTTCTTTCCGAACGAGCCTATCCGTGGTTTAAGGAGGTTGCGCTTTTCCTGGAAAATATAACTTCCATAAATCATGAGGGTAAAAGGCAATTGCCGCTCAGTGCCAGTCCGGAAATAAACAATAATCGTTTAGATGCCTGGTTTAAACAAAACACCAATTTTGATTTGGCGCTTATGCGTTTTACTTTCGAAAAAGCTGCGGAAATGGCGCTTGAATTAGGTTATAAGGAGGAATATAAGCGCTGGATAAGCGTATTAAAACAGTTTGATTTTTTTGCCCTTGAGCCGGATAATACGTTGAAAATAGCGCCGAAGCTCAACTATAAAGAGTCGCATCGCCACTTTTCACATCTTTTAGCTATTTATCCACTCGGACTTATAAAATGGGAAGATGGCCCGCAATCGAAGGATATTATTGCCAAGTCACTGGCAAAGCTCGATGAAATAGGCCCCTCGGCCTGGTGTGGATATAGCTATGCCTGGCTGGCTAACCTTAAGGCCCGTGCAAAGGATGGCCGGGGAGCGGCGAAAGCGTTGGAGATTTTTGCGAAAGCTTTTTGCTCACCAAATAGTTTTCATCTTAATGGCGACCAAACTAAATCCGGATTTTCAAATTTGACTGCCCGGCCTTTCACGCTTGAAGGAAACTTTGCATTTGCTTCAGGTTTGCAGGAAATGTTGCTGCAAAGCTATGCAGGGTTTATCGAAGTGATGCCGGCGGTGCCCGAAGCGTGGACCTCAATTAGTTTTAAAAATCTCCGCGCTGAAGGCGCTTTTTTGGTCAGTGCGAAAAAAGTCGACAATAAAATAATCCATCTCAGCGTTGCTTCGGAAATGGGTGGCGTGACGCAACTAAAACTACCCTTCCGGGCATATAAGATAGCTAAGGCGAGGAACGCTAAGACAAAAATATTGCCTAACGGATTTTTGCAACTGGAATGTGAAAAAGGTGGTTTTATTGAGCTTATAAGTAAAGATTGATTTTTTCGCTGACTGAAATTTAAGCCCACTGGTATTGCTATGTTTTTACCTCTCCTCGGTTGAGGAGGTTTGCGAGCCTGTGGGATTGCGCTGCCAATTTTTTTGACACTGTTACGCCCTTCGCTCTACATCGCCATTATACTTGCCGCAAAAACGCCAACAATGGTGTTGGGAAATGTCATTTATTCCTGACTCCATCTTCTACGCCGAATCCACTTATTTTCTTATTACTACCATCTTTTATTTCCCGGCAACCTGAAAAAAATTTTAGAATGACAGGATGCAACAGGATAGTAAAGGAAGGGTGGTTGTTTATTTTCGTATTAAATAACGATGAAAGGAATAACGATTGCATTGAAAGATTAACCAGACGAAAAGAGAAAACATAGCAGCAAAACAACTGAGTCTATTCCTGATCAATCATAAAAGTTAAGTAGTTCCGAAAAGCGAGCGTCGGGGATGCTGAATGGATTAGTATGCGCGGAAGTGACACATCAGCCCCCCACAATTGCTGTCAAAAAATAAATTTTATGCAGATGAATAAGTGGATTTTTAAAAGCGTTGCTGTTTGCCTGGCCGTTTTTCTTTTCACCGCCTGTCGCAAGCAAAGCTGGGATGAATTTTACGGACGTCCCGAAGGGCTGGCAAAGCCGATCTACAGCATCCTTCAGGAGAAAGGGGGTTTTTCGCATCTGCTTGCTGCGATCGATAAAGCAGGGTATAAAAACACGCTGGACGCAGCAGGCTACTGGACATTCTTTGCGCCAACCAATGCTGCATTCGAAAGCTATTTCGCAGAAAAAGGTGTCTCCGGAGTCGATGGCCTTTCGGTGGAGGAATGTCGTAACATCGTGACCTATTGCCTGGTTTATTATGCTTATAAAAAAGAACGTATTGGCGATTTTCAATCCGCTTCCGGCTGGGTGAAAGACCAGGCCTTCAGAAGGCGCACTGCTAACTACACCGGCGTTTATGATGCTACCGATAAAGACGGGAAAGCTATAAAGGCCATTGCCAGTAATCGCAACAACAACGGAACTACCTTCTATGTTGATAACGATAATAATTATAAATACATCCCCTATTTTGTCGACAATTTCATGTCGGCCAAAAATCTGTCGGCCTCAGATTATCAATACTTTTACCCCGGCAGCAACTACACCGGATTTAATGTAGCCAACGCGGCGGTGACCGAGCAGGATATTAACGCCGAAAATGGTGTCATCCACGTCATTGATAAAGTGATTGAGGCTTTGCCGTCTATCGATCAGTATTTAAACACGGCAGATCAATACAGCCTGTTTAAAAGCCTGTATGAAAAATACCTGGTGTCTTTTTCGCTCAATCCCACGATGACTAAAAATAACCAGTTGGTCAATGGTGGAAGCGATCCGGTTTACACTAAGATTTATGATCCGGCGCTGGCTTTTTCGCTCAACAACGAATCCTATCTGTCTGCGTCAGGAAACGAAGCGCAGCAAGGCGCTTATAGCATTTTTGCACCTACTAATAATGTGTTGCAGGCGTATATCGACACGGTTTTACTCGAGCATTTTACGTCGCTCGAGCAGATGCCGCCTTCCATCATTTCTGATTTTTTAAACGCTCATATGTGGCAGGTGCCGGTTTGGCCCAGCCAGTTTAAAACGACTTTCAATTTTGTCAATGAAGAAGCCAGGTTTGATCCGGCGACCAATATCATCGATAAAAAAATGTTGAGCAATGGCATTTTTTACGGTACCAACAAAGTGCAGGATGCGAACATATTTACGAGCGTTTACGGAAAGGCTTATCTCGATCCCGAATATACTATGATGATCTCTTTGCTGAATCTTGAGCTGCGTCCCTCAATCTCTAATATCTATAACAACTACACGATGTTTATGATCAGCAATAAGATGTTCAACGATGCAGGTTATTTCGTCGATCAGTCTATAAGTACCAACGTTAATGATCAATGGCGCTATATTCCTCCTCCCGGTTCGTCCATCCCCGCCAGCACCGGCTCAACTACGAGAGCGCGGCTGCAGCGCATTTTAAATCTTCATGTCGTTCCTTCGAAAATATTAACGGATCTGAATACGCCCGGCATAGCCATGACCTACGGCGGCGAGTATATGCGATATGTCAACAACACGTCGTTTACGGCGGGAAATGTGGATTCAAACAATGTTGCCACAATCGAAAATTTTAAAGTGGCGAAGAACGGAAGGGTATATTATGCCGATCGTATCATGGAGTTTAGCGACGAGGCGCTTGGTTTGGATATAGAAAGATTGGGAACGCCCGCCAGCTCTGAATTTAACTATTTTTGGCAGTATTTGCGCAATAGTACGGCTGCCTGGAATAACTCAACCAAACTGATTGCAGGCGTAGCCAACGGCAGTTTTTATACCGTATTTATTCCCGATAATGCAGCGATACTTCAGGCTGTGAACGATGGTATTTTGCCTGGAACCGGTACGGCGCCTAACAAAGTTCCCAATTTCAATCCATCAAATGCCGCAGAGCGGGAAAGTGTGCTAAGGTTCATTCAATATCATTTTCTTGACAAACGCACGGTAGCCAATGATGGCGTAGAAAGCGGCGCCTTTCCTACGGTTCTTAAAAATAATTTAGGAGAAGCCACGACCATATTTGTAAACAATTCTGTGAGCGGGCTTACGCTTACCGATATGAATGGCCGGACGGCCCATACGATTACGGCATCAAGCAACCATCTTGCCAACCGGGCCGTGATACACCTTGTAGATAATTACCTCCGATACATTTATTAAAACGATCGACTATCAGCATATGAAATATATTAAACCATCACCATTTGTAACTCAGGTAATGCTTGTCAGCGGAGGTTTGTCTATCGGCAAAAGAAATAATCTGAAGTGGATGCATGCTACTCTGAAAGTTATGATACTTTTTTTTATACTGCTTATAACTGTTGCAGAGGCGGGCGCTCAGGATGGCCCCGCGGCAGCCGTTTTGAGAGGGAAGATTATAGATAAAGCGACCAAACTGCCGGTCGAAGGCGCGTCTGTATCAGAACTTGATAAAGAAGGGCGTATTTTAAAATCGACTTCTACTGATGTGGAAGGGAATTATATTTTGCGCATCACCAATACCGACGATTCGGTGTCCGTAACACATATTGCTTACAACACCGTAATTGAGGCAATTGCCGGCCGGTCGGTGGTCAATATCGCAGTAGAAAGCAGCTTGAAAAGCCAGGAAGAAGTAATCGTGATTAGCCAGCGCAGGGCCAACAACGGTTTGAATGATATCAACGAAAGGGATTTAACCACCTCGGTGGGCAGAATTAATGCAGAGGTAATGGAGGAAATGTCTGCGACTTCTATCGATCAGGCTTTACAGGGCCGTCTGGCGGGTGTGGACATCACCGCCAATAGCGGCGACCCGGGGGCAGCAATGAATATTCGTATCAGGGGTGTTTCTTCCATTAGTTCAAATGGCAACCCGCTGATCGTTGTGGATGGAATGCCTTTCGAAACAGAAATCCCAAGTGATTTTAATTTTGGCGCTGCAGACGAGCAGGGGTATGCAAGCCTTTTAAACATTTCGCCCGCTGATATCAAAGACATAACGGTGTTAAAAGACGCAGCAGCGACGGCTGTTTGGGGCAGCCGGGCAGCTAATGGCGTGTTGGTAATCAATACCAAACGCGGGCGCGTTGCCAAACCTTCCGTTGGGTACACTTTCAAAGCCAATACCTCGCTGCGGCCTGCCGCAATTCCTATGTTAAACGGTGATCAATACTCTACGCTCATACCCGAGGCTTATATGAACCGCATCGGGACTACCTTAAACCCGGTCGAGGATCAGGAGTTTAACTACGACCCCTACAATCCCTATTGGTACTACAACTATAGCAACAACACAAATTGGGTTGATGCTATTTCCCGGCAGGGATATTTGCAGGATCATACGGTTAGCCTGCAGGGTGGCGGCGAAAAGGCCAGGTATTTTGCATCCGTGGGCTATGTAAATCAGACAGGCTCGGTGATCGGCAACGATCTGCAGCGTATGAATACAAGGATCAATCTTGATTATACCATTTCTAATAAACTGAAAATATTTACCAGCATTGCCTACACATACACTGATCGCAACCGCAACTATACGAGCAATAATGAAGGTGCGATCAGGAATGTTGCCTATTTGAAAATGCCGAATATGAGCATCTTTGAGTATGATGAATTTGGAAATCTGACGACAAATTACTTTTCGCCACCGCAGAATATTCAAGGACAATACAGTCGCATCTATAATCCTGTGGCAATGGCAAGTGAGGCGATTTATTCAGTGATCGGCAACCGCATTGTGCCCCGTTTCCAGATCGATTATTCTTTTATTAAAAATGTATTGAGGGCTACATTCGACGTGCAGTTTGATATTAATAATACCAATAACAGCAGTTTTCTTCCGCAGATTGCAACCGGAAGGCCAAACACGGAAACCGTGGTGAACAGGTCTTATAATGGCGATATCGATGTATATAATGTTACCACACGTACCAGTCTTAATTATACGCCCCGCCTGAAGAACAGGAACCACAATTTCATGGCCTTTTTGAATGTGTTCACAAATGATCAGTCGGCAAATACCCAGGAAGTCATGAAGTCCAACGCTTTTTCCTCGCTGCTGGTAGATGTAACAACCGAAGGGCGCACTCAAAATGAAGAATTGCAGGCAGCCTCGCGCCTAACGCAGACCCGCTCTTTGGGCGCTGTGGTTCAGGCGCAGTATGGTTTTATGGACAAATATTTGATAAATGCAAGTTTGCGCGGAGACGGCAACTCCCGCTTTGGGCCAACCTATCGATATGGATTATTTCCCGGGGTTTCGTTGCGATG
Source organism: Niabella insulisoli (assembly GCF_039652435.2). Taxonomy (GTDB): domain Bacteria; phylum Bacteroidota; class Bacteroidia; order Chitinophagales; family Chitinophagaceae; genus Niabella; species Niabella insulamsoli. The sequence continues at coordinate 1,086,667 of NZ_CP190246.1, forward strand.
GAGAATTTCCAATGAAAAGCCTTTTCAGAATATGTCCTTTCTTGACGATCTGAGCTTCCGAGCGAGCTATGCTCAATCCGGCAACGCGCCGAGATATGATTACACCTTTTACAATGCTTACAGCACCTATGCCTGGAGCTATCAGGGCTTAAGCGGCGTGTTTCCTTCCTCTATGGAATTGAAAAACCTGCGTTGGGAAACGGTTCATGGCAGCAACCTGGGCTTAAATATTTCCTTATTTAAAGGCCGCTTGCGCAGCGATATCGATATTTATAAAAACCGCACAAAAGATCTTTTCTTCAATGGTTTGCAGATTGCTTCCTATACCGGTTATAGCAGCGTGAATATGAACGTGGGGACGATGGATAATCAGGGCTGGGAGTTTGCTTTGTGGACGCAGCCTTACAAAACAAAAGATTTGACGATTGGGTTTGATTTTAATATTTCATCAAACGAAAATATTATCAGGGAAATTTCTGAATACTATCCATCCCAGAGAGGTAATATGGCGGCCAACGGGAATTACCTGGCTTTATTACAGATTGACAATCCTTTTGGGTCTTTTTACGGATATAAATATAAAGGCGTTTACAAAGATGCGGATGCCACGATCGCAAGAGACGCTAACGGTAACAAGATTATTGGCCCCAACGGCCAAACGGTTTACATGCGCTTTAGCTATCCGACGGTGGACTACGTTTTTCAACCAGGCGATGCGATGTATGAAGACATTAACTACGATGGTAATATCGACTATAAAGATGTCGTATACCTGGGTAACAATAATCCCCGGCTTTTCGGAGGGTTTGGCCCGAATATCAGTTGGAAAAACCAATGGCGCCTTTCCGCATTCTTCAATTTTCGCTATGATGTGGACGTCGTAAATGGTACCAAAATGAGCACGACGCGAATGGCCAACTACGACAATCAAAGTACCGCCGTGTTGAGGCGCTGGCGCAACGAAGGTGATGTGACAGATATCCCACGCGCCATCATAAGCGGCGGTTACAACTGGCTGGGTAGCGATCGCTATGTGGAAGACGCTTCGTTCCTGCGCTTTAGGACCATTACACTTCGATATACGGTTCCGCCGGCGCGGTTACAATCTATCGGTATCAAAGCGCTGAGCGCCTATGTCACGGCAGAAAATCTGTACACTTTCACCAACTACACGGGCCAGGATCCGGAAGTAAGCCGGTCCGGCGCATCTGATCCGTTTAGAGTGATGACCGATAATTCCATGACGCCGCCCACTAAGAATTTCACGATAGGTATGGTGGTCGGATTTTAAACGATGAAAAGAAGAAAAGAGAACAAATAAAGTTACAGGGTAACAGGAAAATATAAACGATGAAACGTTCAATATAAAGTTTTCATTACGCAGCAGCACGAAAATTTTATAGCTGATGCGTTCCATTCGATCTACCAAAAGATAAAAAAATACGGATGAAAAAAAATATACTAAAGCAAATTGTAATGGCGGCGCTCTTGTTGTCGGCTTTTACAGGTTGTAAAAAATGGCTTGACCTGAAGCCGCTGGATGGAATTGTCGGCGATGAGTTTTGGCAAACCAAAGAGCAGGTAGACGCCGCAGTAACCGGCATCTACGCGTCTATGTTGGCAAGTGGTGATTCGAGGTCGCTGGCGCTTACCGAGTATATGTTTATCTGGGGTGAGGCGCGCGCAGATATGGTCACGCCGGGTAGCCGCGCCAACCAGGACGAGCTGGATATCGTCAACCTGAATATTTTGCCAACCAATCTGTTCGCGAATTGGGCTGGGTTTTACAAGACGATTAACTATTGCAATGTGTTAATACAATTGGCGCCGGAAGTTTTGTCGCGCGATAACACGTTTACGCAGCAGCATCTCGACCGGGCTGTAGGCCAGGCGCTCGCCGTTAGGTCGTTAATGTATTTTTACCTGGTTCGCGTTTTCAGGGATGTGCCGCTAAAGTTGGATGCTACCGTGAGCGATGACGATATCACTCCTATCCCCAAATCTGCCTCTAATATCATACTCGACCAAATTGTTGCTGATTTGAAAGAAGCGGAGCAGAAGTTGCCGCTAAGCTATGGAGGAACGGCCTCTTTTGATAAAGGCCGCATTACCCGGTATGGTGTTAACGCGATCTTAGCCGATGTTTATTTGTGGATGGAGCATTATGCCGAAGCAGCTGCGGAGTGTGATAAGATCATAAATGCCAATGCGTTTTCATTGGTTGCGGGAGGTGATTTCTTTACCGATATTTTTCTAACCGGCGCTTCGCGCGAAACCATATTTGAACTGCAATATGATCAGCAAATCCTCAACCCCTTTTATAATATGCATACACCATCCAGGAGAAGGTGGAGTGGAGCCCTGCATCTTCCGGAAGAAGTATTTGGCCTGGACCTGGTAAACGCGGAACCGCAGCTCGACTACCGCGGAGAGGATGCGGCATACAGAGGCGGAGATTTTGGGATATGGAAATACGTAGGCGCCGATAATGAGGGGGGCAGTTACAGAACGCTTGATCAGTCCTTTGCACCGTGGGTTTTTTATCGCCTGGCAGACGCCTTGCTGATGAAAGCCGAGGCTATCAACCAGCTCGATCAGCCGCTCGAAGCGTCTCGACTGGTGAAAGCCATTCGCGCCCGCGGCCGGGCGCTTGAAATAACGCCCATGGATAGCACCGACAAGTCGGCGATGCAGAGCTTTATACTGGAGGAAAGACAACGTGAGTTTGCTTTTGAAGGAAAGCGTTGGTTTGATTTGTTGCGCGCCGCAAAGCGCAACAATTATGAGGGGATTAGTTTCTTACTGAATTCCGCGGCCATCAGTGTTCCCGCGAGCCTGCAACAGGCGGCGTTTAATAAGCTGCGCGACCCGAACAGTCATTATTTGCCCATATATGCTTACGAGTTGCAAACGAATCCGCTCTTGGAACAAAATCCATATTACAAATAATAAAGAAACAGGCAGCGGCCCACAAGGCGTTTAAAAAAAAATAAAGCAGATGAAACGAAGCGCGATGATATTTTCTAAAAAAACGAAATGCCAGCCTCATGGCGGCCCGGCCACAGATCAAGTTGGGTCCGGACAAAAAATATCGTGGCCCTGCTGCCAACAAAAACATACAAGGATGAAAAAAAAGCTATTGATCGTACACTTTGCCGCTTTTTTCGCGCTGGCGTGCTGGATGTTGTTCGGCTGTAAAAAGCCTGATTACAACGTGTCCACGACCGACGATGTCAATATCACGGGTTTTATCGATGCCCGGCTCGATTCCTTCTCTTTGTTTAAAGAGGTCTTGGAAGTAACCGGCAGCGCTTCTTTTCTGAATGCTTATGGCGCGTACACCTGTTTTGTTGTTACCAACGACGGAGTGCAACGCTGGATGGATTCGGTCGGCGTTTCTTCAATTGCTGCCGCCGACGTGAATATGCTTAAAAACCTGGTTCGCTTTCATTTGCTGGAAGATACCTTGACGACCGGCTCTTTTACCGACGGTAAATTGCCTACTCCTACGATGTATGGCCAATACCTGATTACCGGGGTGAACTTTGTCAACGGCGTGTCGTCCTATACCGTGAACCGCCAGGCATCCATTGTTCGCTCCAATCTCAGGGTGGGCAACGGCGTTATTCACGTAATCGACCGGATGTTGACGCCGGCTGCCAGAACCATTGCGCAGGAGCTGGAAGCAAATCCTGATTATTCCATTTTCGTTCAGGCCATGAAAGAGACCGGTTTTTACGACACCTTAAATAAGGTTGAAACCGATACTTCCAAACTTTGGAAAACTGTAATTGCGGAATCCAACCAGGCGCTGGCAGACAGTGGTTACGCCACCTACGCTGCTTTAAAAGCTAAATACAGCCAAACCGGAAATCCTCAAAACCCCGACGATAGCCTGCATATGTATGTGGCCTATCATATTATAGATGGCTTGTATTTTCTCGGTGATATTATCAATTATCAAACGCAGCTAACGCTGCTGCCGGAAGAGGTGATCAGTGTGAAGTTGAATAACCAGGATATCCTGCTAAATGAAAATGAATTCAATGGTGTGTTGGAAGCGGGAGTAAAAGTGCTGCGGCCGCAGAGCGATAACTCGGCCACCAATGGGGTTTGGCATAGTGTCAACGCGCATACGATGGCAAAGTTTCGACAGCCGACTGCGCTTTATTGGGATGTGGCGATGTTCCCCGAAATCATGAACCAGCCTGCTTATTATGGAAAAGCCTTTTACAGTTTTGTAAGGGCAAGTGCGGCAGATCATCCTATTGCAAGCATCGATTGGGAATGGATGGCGTCTTCCGACGACCTGGAATATAATTATGGTGGAACGGGTACGCTGAATGTGTATAATGTAAACTGGGATCACATCGCCCTGCATTTTGGAAATAACCGGGGTAAATGGTGGGAGTTGAAATCGCCGCCTTTGATTAAAGGACGATATAAGGTTTGGATCTGTTATATCGCTCAAAACTCGGTAGGAGCTGATGTTTTTGTAAACGGCATTCAAATGGCGCGGCCCATCAATTTTGGAGAATACATGCCAGCCGGTACGCCCGAAGAAAGAGAATCCATTGGTTGGAAAAATTATGTTACAGCTTCTAACCCTAATCGCCACAACTCCCGTTTGGTGGGCATTGTGGATATTACTACTACAGGTTCACAGACGGTTCGCTTTCAGCATAACGGATCGGGCGGTCAAATTTGCCGCCTTGATATGATTCATTTTATTCCGGTGGACGACAATCAAATACTGCCCAGGTTCGATAGGGAAGGTAACCAGGTTTTCGAGTAAACAACAGCGATCAATTTTTAATAATAATCAGGATGAATAAGTACAAATATTTTAAGGCGGTTTTTTTATGGTTGATTGTTTTTGGCGGGATCATGCATGGCTGTAAAAAATGGGACGATCACAACAGGGTCACCGAAGAAGCTGCGGGCATGAACCTTTTGCAACGCATTGAAGCGGACCCTGAGTTGAGCCGCTTTGCTGAATTGCTTGCCAGCTCTGGTTATGCGGATACCGTTGCTTCTTCTAAGCGCTACACCGTGTATGCTCCAACCAATCAGGCGTTAACGGCGTTGCCTCCAAATATCACCCAGGATGCGAGCTTGTTAAAACGTTTTGTAGCGGGCCATATCCTCAGCAGCGCTTATACAACAACGCAAATAGAAGGCACCATTCGGGCTGCTGCGCTTAGCGGAAAATACCATGACCTTACGAATACAAGCATTGATAACATTGCTATCAGCCGTCAGAATCTGCTGGCCAAAAATGGCCTGCTTCAGGTGATCGGCGAAGCGCTTCCGCTGTTGGAAAATACGGCAGCCTTTGTTGCTTCTGATGCCAGAATGCCGGCGTTGCAGCGCGCAGTGCTGTCGGGCGTGTTAGATAGTTTGTTTAAAAGAAGAGTGTTTGACTTGACAAACGAGTCAAAAAACTATACGCTTTTTGTGGTAAGCGATGCGGCCTGGCAGGCGGAGGTAGAAAAATATAAGCCTTATTTCAATGTGCCGGGCAATGAGGACAGCAGCAGGCTGGTGGCCAGCTGGAATGTGGCTAAAGACTGGGTGGTCGACACACTTTATCCCACGGTTGCTTCTTTGCCCGATACGATCACTTCTAAGTTTGGTGTTAAAACAGCAATTCCGAAAGCCAATATTGTGGAAGTTGTGAAAACCAGTAATGGCGTGGTATATATCATGGAAAGCCTGGAGACCCTGCCGCGCCATAAATTCCGGGATATTATCATTGAGGCTGAAAATTATAATGGAGCCAGCCACAACCGCCTGGGAAATACTTTTATAAGGGATAAGCGCGATTCAACTACCGGCGGTATTTTCAGAGACGTGCTGGTATATAATCACGGTGTGGCCATGTTCAACCTGCGTTATCGGCTTACCGAAATTCCGTCGATTAAATACCGGGCTTACTGGATGGCGCTAAATGACAATATCAATGGTATGACCTCAACCTTCAATCAAAAAATTGGAGTGGATTCTTTCAATTCTCCTACACCCGTTTACGCCACCGTCGCACTTAACAGGTATGCAGAACAGTTTGCAGGTGAGTTCACATTAACTCAATACAGGCCCACTTTTAATTTATATCTGACGGCGGCGAACAGCACATCCGCAAATGTCAATGCTATTGTTTGTAATTATATAAGGCTGGAACCCGTTTTCTAACTCGCATATAAAGGATAAAATGACTAAGATGTATATAAGATTAACCTCTGTTCTAAGCGTAGCGCTGTTTTTGTCAACGGTTGTGTTGGGGCAACAGATTACGACTATTGGAGCAAAAGCCGCGCCCACTGGTATGGATACGATCGTTGTGACGGGAACGGTGAAGGATGCTGCGACTGGTAAGCCGATCGATGGAAGCCGTATCAGCGTTCAGGATTTTTCCGCTGCCATCTCCGATAGCCTGGGTAATTTTTGGATTAAAGTACCGTTTTTAAACGCCGCTATTTTCGTCGAGGCAGATGGTTATAACAGGCAGATCGTTCCGGTTAATTTTAGAAACCGTATCGAGGTTTTGCTTCTTGCAGATATGACGCACACTTTCGATGATCTGCTCGTTATGCCGCTGGGTCAGCAGTATCAGCGATATACAAGTGCCGCTGTGGGGCAGTACCGCGGCCAGGGGTGGCAGCAGCCTCTCGAAACGATTGATGCGTTGCTGCAGGGGCAGGTAGCCGGGCTCAATGCAATACGCCGCTCCGGCGCTCCGGGCGCTGGCGCCAATTTATTTTTAAATGGAATTAATTCATTGTACGCAACCAATCAGCCGTTGATTGTTGTGGATGGGATGCCTTTTGACGCAAGCGAATATGGCCAAAGCCTTATCGCGAATAACTATACCAATCCCTTAAGCCTGATCGATGTCAAAGACATTGATAACGTAACGGTTTTGAAAGATGCTGCCAGCATCTACGGCGCAAAGGGCGCCAACGGCGCTATTATTATTACTACGGTAAATGCAGGCGGCCAGCAGGCTACAAAGATAGATGCAGGCATTTATGCAGGAATGAATTTTGCTCCTCAGCAACTGCCCGTTTTAAATGCGGTAGATTATCGCATACATTTAAATCGAATGTTGTCGAGCAGCGGTATGACGGCTGAGCAAATTGCCGGCTTGCCCTACATGATCGATGATCTGTCAAGGACTGATTATTTCCGCTATCACAACAACACGGACTGGCAGGGGAAGGTATTGGATAACAGTGTAAACCAAAATGTCTATTTGCGTATTACCGGTGGGGATAATATTGCCACTTACGGGCTTACCGTTGGTTATATGAAAAACTCGGGCGTGATTAAAAACACCGACATCGAGCGATATAATACCCGTTTCAACGCTGATTTTAATTTTTCGGAAAGACTGAAAGGGATGGCAAATCTTTCTTTCACCTACAATGATCAAAATGTAAAAGATCAGGGTATCGCTGATAAAACGGCTCCCTTGTTTAATGCGTTGGTGAAAGCCCCGCTTTTTCACGAGCGCGAACTGGCAGCGGATGGAACCGCGTCGCCCAATCTGGAAGCCGTAGATATTTTGGGCATCAGTAATCCTGTGGCAATCACCGATAAGATTGAAGCTTATAACAAATATTATCGCTTCTTTGGTTCTTTTAAATTCCAGTATGATATCAGTAAATATTTTACAGCCTGCACGATGGTTGGTATTCAATTTGATAAATACCGCGAAACATTCTACGTGCCCAGCGAAGGGATTGTGATGGATACGCTTTGGAATGACATCGCCAATAATCGCATGGGCTCCCAGGTGAAGCAATTGTTTTCTTTGTTTAATGACACAAGGCTGGAGTATAACCGAGTTTTTAATTACCAGCATTCGGTGAAAGCAAGATTAGGTTTTAGATTTCAAAATAATAAAGCCAATCAGGTATATGTAACGACGGCAAATTCTGCCACCGACGACCTGGTGAGTGTGCAAAATGGCCTGGCCGGTTTGAGGCAGGTGGGCGGCGATATGGGAGAGTGGAGCTGGATCAACAATTATTTGGGAGCAGCATACGGATTTAAAGATAAAATCTTTCTTGATCTGAATATGGCCCTCGACGGTTCCTCTCGTTTTGGAGTAAAGGCAGCCAATGGACTTACCATCGCCGGGCATCAATTCCCCTTATTTCCATCTATTGGCGCGGCATGGTTGGTTTCTTCAGAAAAGTTTATGTCGAACAGTGCCGTCGATCTTTTCAAGTTGCGGGCTTCTTACAGCGTTGCAGGAAATGATGATATTGGTAACTACGCTGCAAGGCAACTCTATGTTGGTCAAAACCTGCTCGGGGCAGAAGGTTCTGTGAGAAAAGGTATCTCGAATCCGGAGCTTCAATGGGAAACGGTTTATAAAATTAACGGAGGGATTGATCTTGCATTTTTTCACAACAGGCTGGGCCTTTCATTCGATGTGTTCAGCAACCGCACAAAAAATATGTTGGTATATAGGCCGATGGAGTCAATAACGGGGTTTGGTTCGGTGTTGACCAACGGTGGTGAATTGCAAAACAACGGCTTTGAGGCTAACCTCAATTTCAGGGTGCTCAATGGGCAGCAGCTGAAGTGGGATTTCGGCGCTAACATCGCCACATATAAAAATAAAATATTGGCGGTGCCGCAGGATGCGATATACACCAACTATGCAAACGCAACAATTGTCACGGCAGTGGGCCAGCCTGCGAATCAGTTTTATGGCTATAAAACCAATGGTGTTTTTGCTACGGACGCAGAGGCGGCAGCATCGGGTCTGACAAAAATAAACACGGACGGCAGTGTAAGCGCTTTTGAGGCGGGCGACATACGTTTTGTGGACAATGGTGATAAAATTATCGATGAAGACGACCGCACCGTTATTGGTGATGCTAACCCCGACTTTTTTGGTGGCGTCTCGAACCGGTTGACCTGGAAGGGTTTTGAGCTGAATGCATTGGTGACATTTTCCGTGGGGAATGATGTTTATAATTATGTAAGGTACCGGCTGGAGTCACAGAGCGGCGTTCAAAACCAGCTGCAAAGCGTGATGAACAGCTGGCAGGTCGAAGGCCAGCAGACGACAATGCCCAAAGCCGCCTGGGGCGACCCTATGGGCAACAACCGTTTCAGCGACCGCTGGATAGAAGATGGATCTTACCTCCGCCTGCGCTCATTGAATTTGACCTACAATTTCCCGGTAAAATCAAATGGGGTGTTTAAAAGCATTGCCGTATTGTTGACGGGCAATAATCTATTCACCGCGACCAAATACCTGGGCTATGACCCTGAGTTTAGCGTAACGTCGAGTCCATTGGTACAAGGCATCGACACAGGGCTTACGCCGGTATCTAAGAATGTGGTGCTCGGTGTTCGGTTAGGATTGTAAACGCAAACGAGAAGAAGTATAATGCATTAAAATGGCGGAGCTAAGCGTGTGGTATGGGATGCATGTTTTAGAAATTACACTACAAGGCTCGCCGGCATTAAATAAAAAATATTAAAGTTTAGAAATGAAACGTTCATTATAAAATTTTCAATTTGATCCCGCGGGAGCATGAAAAATTTTATGCTGATAAGTTCCATTCGACCCATAAAAACATAAAACATTTACGGATGAAAAAGAAAGTTACGTTACCGCTGTTGTTATCGCTGTGCTGCATGCTGATGCTGACAGCCTGTAGCAAGCTGCTCGACAAAACCCCAACAAACGAATTGGATATTGAGAACGCCTACCAGAATGTGTATGATGCGGATGCTGCTGTCATGGGCGTTTACGGCAAATTTATGGGTTTGGCGGAGCGTTATATTATCCTGAATGAGCTGCGCGCCGATTTGCTCGATTACACGCAGAATGCGGATAAATACCTGCGCCAGATAAGCAATCATACGGCAACGGCTGATAATCCTTACGCAGATCCGCGCCCTTTTTACGAAGTGATCGTTAATGCTAATGATGTACTGGCCAATCTTAATAACATGTATGACAGTAAAAAGATAAGCCAGGCCGATTACTATGAGCGATACGCTGATATCGCCTGTTTGCGCAGCTTCCTTTATCTGCAACTTGGTATCCACTATGGCGACGAAGTGCGCTATGTGACTAATCCGTTGGCAACACTTGATGATGTAAACAACACTTCATTGTTTCCTAAACTGAACTTTGAAACATTATTGGATTCACTCATCACGTTTACAGAGGCCATTCCTTTTAAAGAACAATATTCAGGAAGCTCTTCGTTGAATATTACCCTGGACGGCTATCCAACTCAAAAATTCTTCATCAACAAAAAATGCCTGCTCGGTGACCTGTACCTCTGGAAAGGCAATTACACGCAGGCTGCTTCTTATTACCGGGAAGTGATGGAAACGAGTACCACTGGAAATCAGGGTGAGAGTTATTATTCTAAATATAAAATGGGATGGTTTGGAGAAGCAGATAATGACGGAGGTCGCACTATATCAGATTTGCGGGTCGCATTCGTTAATAGGAATAAAGCCGGGGATATGGCAAATTTGCTTTATAACGTTGGTTGGCGTACCATGTTTGACGCAACTTACAGCGCTAGTAAATTTGATTTTGAATGGATATGGGTATTACCCTTCGATAATAAATTCGCGCCTGCTAACCCTTTTATCAAGTTGTTTTCGCCGATCGGAGGTGAGTATTTAGTGAAGCCTTCGCAACAGGTAATGAGTATGTGGGCCAGCCAGCAGATGTCTTCCTCCGATGTTGCAAGGGAGGGATCGCCCTACGACCCAAGAGGGTTGTTTAGCACCACTACCATAGGCGGCCAGCGTGTGGCGAGCAAGTTTATCAGTAAATATCTCAATTGGGAGACCAATTTACCGGCTGATGTTTTCGTTAAAAACGGCGATTGGTATTTGTTCAGGCAGACCCAGCTGATGATGCGCTTTGCAGAGGCAGCTAACCGCGACGGATGGCATAAGTTGGCGTATGCCTTCGTTTCCGGTGGTATCGGCGGCATATTCAATAACCCTGACAACCCCGGTATTGTCGATAAGACGGAGTGGCAAAATACGTTGAGCTACCCGGCGCCGTATAATTTTGATGCAAGGAACGGGGAAATTCCACGCTATAGGTCTGACTGGTACCGTCATACAGGCGTTAGAAGCCGCGCTTACCTTACACCGCTGGAAATTAATGCAACGGGCCCTGCTGATAGTTTAATACAATTGGAGAATGGGCTGTTGGAAGAAACGGCCCTGGAAAACGCTTTTGAAGGCACACGTTGGGCAGATTTGTTACGGATTGCGCGGCGTCGCAACGATCCCTCCATATTGGCGGATAAAGTGTATCAAAAATTGTTGAAAGATGGCGATCCCAATGCAGGTGCTGCCCGCGCCAAGCTGATGAATAAAGAAGGATGGTATCTGCCGTTTAAACTTTGATCAGTTAAATTTGGAAGCGCATTTTGATCTCTACCAAACTAATTGCAAAAAATAAAAATTATGGTAGATAAACCTATTGCGAAGATATTGTGGATGTCTGTTCTTTTCCTTAGCATGCGTCTTGCAGCGCAAGACCGCTTTCCCGACGGCACCCTGATTCCAGAATGGTTCCGGCAGATTGAGCCGACCAACATTCTTAAGCTGGGGAAACAATATAACATAAGGGAACATGGAATAAAGGAAGATAGCAGCCTGCTTCAAACCGCAGCTATCCAGGCAGTCATTGATCGGGCCGCTGCCAACGGTGGTGGCGTTATTGTCATTCCGAAGGGGACTTTTTTGAGCGGCTCCCTGTTTTTTAAACCCGGCACGCATCTGCATTTGGAAGAAGGCGCTACTTTGAAAGGCAGCGATGATATTAGCGATTTTGCATTGCTCCAAACACGCATTGAGGGGCAGACCGTCAAATATTTTGCAGCGCTGGTCAACGCCGATAACGTCGATGGTTTTACCTTATCGGGAAAAGGGACGCTCAATGGAAATGGCCTGCGCTACTGGAAAGCCTTTTGGCTGCGGCGCGCTTTCAACCCGCAATGCACCAACATGGACGAGATGAGGCCGCGTTTGCTTTATGTGTCTAATAGTAAGGATGTTCAGGTATCCGGTGTTCGGCTGATCAACTCTCCGTTCTGGACTTCGCACTACTACAAATGCGAGAATCTAAAAATTTTGAACCTTTATATTTACGCGCCCGCCGCACCGGTGAAGGCGCCAAGTTCAGATGCCATCGATCTCGACGCCTGCAAAAATGTATTGATTAAACATTGCTACATGTCGGTAAACGATGATGCCGTAGCGCTAAAAGGCGGTAAAGGCCCTAAGGCAGATAAGGATCCTGATAACGGTGGGAATTTTAATGTTATTATTGAAGACAATACCTACGGCTTTTGCCATGGAGCGCTCACGTTCGGCAGCGAGTCTATTCACAACAGGAATATCATTTTACGGCGCATTCAGATCGACCACGCCCAGCGTTTACTATGGTTGAAAATGCGCCCCGACACGCCACAGCGCTACGAATATGTGACGGTAGAAGATATCAAAGGCAGCGCGGTCAATATGCTCTACATTCAGCCCTGGACTCAGTTTTTCGATCTTAAGGGGGAGAAGGATATCAAAATGTCTTATGCCAGTCATATCAGCATGAAGCGCATTGACTTGACCTGCGAAAATGTTTTCAATGTTAAAAAATCCGGGCAGTATAAGCTTTCAGATTTTTCATTCAGTCAACTGAAAGTGACGGCTACCCGGCAGCCTCTTATTTACAAAGATTATATCGACCGGTTTGTTTTGGAGGATGTTGTCATTAATCATAAAAAGCAATAACGGATAACAAGAAAAAATTAGCTGGCGTGGGCAAGGCGAAGCCTCCGTTGCGTGCTATGCTATTTTAAAAAATTTTTCAGGATGCGTTTTTTCAGGATTTTTTTGGTGTTCGGCTACGGTTTGTTTGCCACCCTTTTTTGCGGCGAGGCGGCGGCCCAGCGCAAATACAATTTTAACAGTGATTGGAAATATGAACTGGGCGATATCGCTGCTGCTAAGGGTGTGGATTATAACGACGCCTATTGGAAGCCGGTCACACTTCCGGCTGCCTGGAATGAAGATGAGGCTTTTAAAGAGGATATTCGCGATCTGTCAACCGGCGTTGTTTGGTATCGCAAACATTTTAAATTGCCCGCAAAAGCCAAAGGCCATAAGGTTTTTATCGAATTTGAAGGAATAAGGCAGGCCGGAGATTTTTATGTAAATGGCCAGCCTATTGGCTTTCATGAAAATGGCGTGACGGCGTTTGGATTTGATATTACCCCGCTGGTTCATTTCGAAGGCGACAATGTTATCGCTGCAAGAATTGATAATTCATGGGATTACCGCGAGCGGGCAACCAATACAAAGTACCAATGGGAAGACAGGAACTTCAATGCTAATTATGGTGGGCTTATCCGCAATGTGTTTTTACATATTACGCCCAAGCTATATCAAACTTTACCCCTTTATGCTGACCTGAAAACAACAGGCGTTTACATTTATGCCTCCGATATCGATATCAAACAAAAATCTGCAACCATCAATGCTTCATCTGAGATAAAAAATGAAACCGGAAAGGAGCAGCAGGTTACTTACCGCGTGTCTGTTTTCGATAAGAAAAAGTTGATAAAGCAATTTAAAACTGAAGCGGCGACTTTGGCCGCTGGTGAAACCAAAATACTAAGCGCCGCATCGAAAGTGGATGGGCTTCATTTCTGGAGTTGGGGCTATGGATATCTCTATGATGTGAAAACGGAACTGATTGTGGATGGCAAGCCGATTGACACCGTAAATACGAAGACGGGGTTTAGAAAAACTGAATTTAAAAACGGGATGGTCTATCTCAACGATCGTGTTATCATGATACACGGTTATGCACAGCGAACCTCGAACGAGTGGCCGGCGTTGGGCACTTCTGTGCCGGCCTGGTTGAGCGACTACAGCAACGGCCTGATGGTAGAAAGCGGTGGTAACCTGGTCAGATGGATGCATATTACGCCCTCTAAACAGGATATTGAAAGTTGCGACAGGGTGGGGCTGATGCAGGCCATGCCCGCCGGAGATGCCGAAAAAGATGTCGACGGTCAACGCTGGAACCAGCGCGTATCCGTTATGCGCGATGCGATCATTTATAATCGAAATAACCCAAGCATTATTTTTTATGAATGTGGCAATGAAAGCATCAGTGAAGCGCATATGCGTGAAATGAAAGCGCTGCGCGACTTATACGATCCTCAGGGGGGGCGCGCAATCGGCAGCCGCGAAATGCTCGATAGTAAAGAAGCGGAATATGGAGGCGAAATGCTCTATACCAATAAAAGCGCTGATATTCCCATGTGGGCAATGGAGTACTCGCGCGATGAGGGTTCGCGCAAATATTGGGACGAGTGGACGCCGCCCTATCACAAAGACGGTGATGGGCCGATGCACAACGGGCAGGCAGCGGCGGCTTATAATCGCAACATGGAGTCTCATGCGCTCGAAAATGTAAAGCGCTGGTATGAGTTTTGGCGTGAAAGGCCCGGCACCGGCCGCAGGGTGAGCAGCGGCGGGGTGAACATCGTTTGGTCGGAAACGAATACGCATCACCGGGGGGAAGAAAACTATCGCCGCAGCGGGGAAGTGGATGCCCTGCGAATTAAAAAGCAGAATTACTACGCGCATGAAGTGATGTGGGATGGCTGGGTGAATCCAGAACGCTACCGTGCTCATATTGTAGGCCACTGGAATTATAAACCCGGCGTTCAGAAAGATATCTATGTAATCTCTTCTGCTGCCAAAGTAGCTTTGAAGGTCAACGACAAATCATTGGGTTATGGCACGGTGAGCGACGGATTTATTTTCACTTTCAAAAATGTAAAATGGGAGCCTGGCGTTATTGCAGCGATCGGTTACGATAAGGAAGGCCAACAGGTTTGTGCTACTCAACTTGAAACAGTGAGCAAGCCAGTGGCGCTGCGCTTAAAAGCGATTGATCGGCCTCTACCGTTTTTAGCCAATGGCAACGACGTCGCTCTGGTAGAAGTGGAAGTAGTTGATGCTAAAGGACGGCGTTGCCCGACTGCCTTAAATATGATTGATTATACGTTGGAAGGCCCGGGCGAATGGCGCGGTGGCATGGCGATGGGGCCGGATAATTATGTGCTTGCCAGAAGTTTTCCGGTGGAAGGGGGTGTGAACCGTTTTCTTGTTCGCTCCACTACCACGGCAGGCGCCATCAAAATCGAAGCGCGTTCCGAAGGATTGCAATCGGCTGCTATTCAGTTGCTCACAAAACCCGTAAAAACGGAGGGCGGCCTTTCTACTAATTTGCCGGGCGCTCAGCTGCCCTCTCATCTTACAAGAGGCGCCACGCCTTCAACCCCTTCTTTTAAACAAATTCGAAATACATTACTTATTAAATCGGCTACTGCGGGCGCTAATGCCGGCGACATTAAAAAGAGCTATGATGACAACGAACTGTCAGATTGGGTGAATGACGGGAAACTTTCAACAGCCTGGATCGAGTACGAATTAGATCAGGCGGACGTTATTGACGCGGTAGCGTTAAAGCTCAATAATTTCAGGTCAAGATCCTACCCCTTAATTATTTATGTGGATGGGAAGGAAGTGTTTAAGGGAAATACCACAACGTCTTTGGGTTATTGCACCATTCCGGTCCAATCTCAGAAAGGGAAAAAAATAAAGATCCAGTTGTTTGGTACTTCCTTCGTAGCCAGGCAAAACAACGAAGTAGAAGTGGGCGGTAAAAAATTAGACGATGGCGTCGCAAGAGACGATGCCAATGCAAAGGGCACTCTGAGCATTATCGAAGCTGAAATTTATAAGATGGTAAACTAAGGTTTGTGAAAAGTAAATCTATGTCCAACTCCTGCTGATAACTATGAACCATTTATTGACCATCGTTTGTTTTGTTTTTTGGAGCGCGTTGCCGGTGGCCGCCCAGCAAACGCATGGGTTCGCTGTCGCTAAATTTAGACATGATAAAGCCTGCGCTATTTCCTACACTTTTGATGATGGCTTGAAAGAGCATTACACACTGGTGTATCCGCGTTTGATGGCGCTCGGGTTTAAAGCTACTTTTTGGATCAATGGAAGCAAGATTAATAGCGATGCTGCCCCGTCAAAAGATACTACAAGAATGGATTGGGGCGAACTAAAAGAGATGGCAAACCAAGGGCAGGAGATTTCTAATCATGGCTGGGCCCATAAAAATTTCGGTCGGTTTCCGCTGGCAGAAATTGCAGTAGATATAAGCAAAAATGATAGCGCTATCTATGCGCATACGGGAGTGATGCCACGGACGTTCTGTTATCCAAATAATACCAAAACTCCGGAAGGCGTAAAGCTTGCGTCGCAAAACCGCGTGGGTACAAGGCTTTCCCAGCGCTCCGTCGGCGGAAAATCGACTGATGAAAACCTGCGTAAATGGGCGGATGAATTAATAAAAAATGGCGAGTGGGGCGTCACCATGACGCATGGCATCAGTTATGGATATGACCATTTTGCCACGCCGCAAATACTTTGGCGTCATCTCAACGATGTAAAATCGAGGGAAGATGAAATATGGATCTCGACTTTCAGGGAAGTAGTTTCTTATCAAAAAGAAAGGGATAGCCTCCAATATGAAGTGTCAGACAGGAAAAATGGATTTGTGGTGCATCTAAAATCATCGCTGGACAAAACCCTATTTACGGCGCCATTGACCGGCGTTATAGCAAATGCCGGAGGACGACCAGTGCAAATCAAGCAGGGCGGCTCGAAAATAAAAATTCGAAGAACCGGAAATCGAATCCTTTTTGATTTTGATCCATTTGGAAAAGACATTGTTGTCAAAATCAAATGATAAAAGTTTTCCGGCCCATAGCAACACCAACTGGAATACAGTTTCGGTACAATATATATAAACGATAATCAGATGGAACGTTGATTGTAAAATTTTCATTTCTATCAATACAGGGAAATAAAAGTTTGATACATGATAAGCTCCATTCGAACATAGAACCATAAAAAATTTACGGATGAAAAAAAACTTAATGCTATTTATAATCGCAGCTTTCGCCTGCGCCGCTGGTGTCCATAGCCAGGAGCCGGCACGATCGCGCCATCTTTTCAATTTTGATTGGAAATTTCATCTCGGCCCTGCAGAAGGCGCGCAGCTTCCCGCTTATGATGACGCGGCCTGGGAGCAATTGGACCTGCCACACGATTTTCAGATCAACCAACCCTGGGTTGAATCAGCGGGCGGAGCACGTGGGTTTAAAGAAATGGGAGAGGGGTGGTACCGTAAAACATTCAAAGCCGATCCGGCTTGGCGCGGTAAAAAGGTCTTGCTCGATTTTGAAGGCATTATGGTCTACGGCGATGTATGGCTAAATGGCGAAAAGATCGGCGGAACCGATTATGGCTATCTTGGCTTTGAAACCGATATTAGTAAGTTATTAAAATACGATGCGGATAACGTGGTGGCCGTTCACGCTTCAACCGGTACAAAAGGTGGTTCGCGCTGGTACACGGGTGGCGGTTTGTTTCGCGATGTACATTTAATTATAAAACATGAAGTGTCGGTCGCGAGGCATGGCGTGTTTGTTACAACGCCGCAAATCACCAGTCAGTTTGCCGACGTAAATATTCAGGTTGCTCTGGAAGGCATCCGCAATAAATCTTATGATCTTCAGGTTGAAGCAGCGATCCTTGCTCCGGATGGTAAACAGATAGGCATTTCCAAACTTGAGGCGCCCAAAAGAAATAAACTGCAATCGGTTGAGTTGCCTATGCCTGTTATTAAAGTAGCGGACCCGCAGCTATGGTCATGCGAAACTCCCCATCTTTATTCAGCGGTGATAACGTTGGTTTTAGATGGCAAAATAGTCGATAGGGTGATTGAGAAATTTGGTATTCGCACCGTTGAATTTGATAAGGCTTTTGGGTTTAAATTAAATGGTAAAAAGGTTTTTCTTAAAGGGATTTCCAATCACCATGATTTAGGCGCAGTAGGCGCTGCCGCTTTCGAAACGGCCATAGAGCGACAGATGGACCTGCTGAAAAAATTTGGATATAATCATATCCGGACTTCGCATAATCCTTATTCCCCGGCGTTTCTAAGGCTGGCAGATGAAAAAGGGATATTGATTGTGGATGAATTGTATGACAAATGGAGTAATAAAGATTATTGGCCCGGCCGTAAACCCTGGACGGAACTCTGGCCTCAAAATATTTCGGAATGGATCAAACGCGATCGAAATCACCCTTCGGTGATTATGTGGTCCTTCGGAAATGAATTACAAATGCGGGAAGACCTGGCGGGTTATCCTACCGGCGATTGGGGCGTGACCTCTTATAATCTTTTAAAAGTATTGGCGCACCGATACGATCCCACACGCAAATCAACGGTGGCCATGTTTCCTGCGCGGGCAGGCGGCATGGGCAAATCAGATCCCGATTTCAATATCCATATCGTTCCACCCGAGTTGGCAACGGTAACGGATGTGGCCAGCTTCAATTATCGTTGGTATAATTATGCCGACTATCTCAAACATGCTCCGGATATGAATATCTATCAGAGCGAAGCGACGACCAATGAATTGTTGCAACCTTTTTTTGGAATGAACCGCGACAAAATGGTGGGGTTGGCCTACTGGGGCGCGATTGCCTATTGGGGCGAGTCGAACGGCTGGCCTAAGAAGGGATGGAGTTATTCTTTTTTTGATCATTCTTTGGAACCACTGCCTCAGGCATATCTTATTGAAAGCGCATTTAGCGATCGCCCTCTGGTAAGAATTGCGGTAATGGACAACCAAAAGGAAAATATTGAATGGAATGATATTACTGTTGGCTACCTGCCGCTTTCTTCTCACTGGAACCGCGCTGCGGGAAGTCAGCAAAACCTGTACACTTTTACCAACGCGGAAGAAGTGGAGCTATTGATAAATGGCAAATCTTTCGGAACACAAAAAAATAATATTGATAGTATTGCAAAGCGGAATATGATTTATTGGGAAAGGATTCCTTATCACGAAGGTAAAATTGTGGCTATCGCAAAAACAAATGGTAAAGAAGTGGCGCGTCATGAATTGCAAACCACCGGCAAACCGGTAGCTCTGAAAATAGAAGGTGAAAATAATCAGTGGAAAGCTGATGGTATGGGCTTGCAATATGTAAAAGTATATGCTGTTGATAAAAACGGGAAACATGTTTTCACGGCCGATGAAGCCGAGGTGAAGTTTGAAGTGTCCGGCAACGCTTCGTTGTTAGCCGTTGATAATGGAGATCATTTTAGTGATGCCCTGTTTAACGGGGATCGCAGACAGTTGTATCACGGCTTTGCCATGGCCATTCTTCGCGCCGGTAAAACGCCGGGGCGGGTGACTATTAAAGCGGTAGCGAAAGGGTTGAAGTCGGCTTCAGCGATATTTGTAACGCAATAATCAGGATTTTGACAGCTGGGTTATTTCATAAGAATAACTCTTATTGCAACTATTTTTGTTTGATAAAATGATGCTTTCAAAGGATTGAAAAGGCAATATTATAAAAGAATCGGTTTGATAGTAATGTTGGGATTGATTATTCCGATCGCTGCTTATGCCGATTTTGTATTCAAGGCAAATGCCAAACTGAACTTGTCTGTCGATGACACGCACGATCCTGTCGTGCATACGGCCCTTGAAATTTTTAGCAAAGATTATGTCCGCGTTTTCGGTGGCGAAATAAGTTTCCGGAAAGATGCTGCGCTGATAGTGGGCACATTAGGGCATCTAAGCACCGCGCAGTTGCAGCTGCTTGGGAAATGGAAGGATTCGCTTCAGGCAAAATCGCAGGCCTTTTTTATTGGCGTCAGTGGTCAAAATTTATACGTAATCGGTAGCGACAACCTGGGCACGGCTTACGGCATTTTAGAACTGTCGCGGATGATCGGTGTCTCTCCCTGGGAGTGGTGGGCCGACGCTGAAGTGCAAAAGAAAAAGGCCCAGGTTCTGAAAGACGGCTTTATACGATTTGCTGCGCCTTCCGTAAAATTTCGCGGCATTTTTATTAATGATGAAGATTGGGGCCTGCAACCCTGGGCCGCCAAAACTTATGAAACAGAAACCGGCGATATCGGTCCGAAAACCTATGCCAAAGTGTTTGAACTATTGCTTCGCCTGAGAGCCAATTTACTGTGGCCGGCGATGCACCCCAGCACGAAGGCTTTTTTTCATTACCCTGAAAATATTAAAACGGCCGCAAAATATGGGGTTTATATTGGAAGCTCTCATGCCGAACCCATGCTGCGCAATAATGTCGACGAGTGGAAGGAAGAGGCGATGGGAGCCTTCAACTACCTTACTAACCAGCCGGAGATATATAAGTATTGGAGCGAAAGGGTTCAGCAAAGCAGTGGTATTAATGCGATTTACACCTTAGGTATCAGAGGCGTACATGATAGTAAAATGCTGGGCGCAAATACACTGGCCGAACAGGAAGCGATTTTGTCGCAGGT
Organism: Niabella insulisoli; assembly: GCF_039652435.2. Classification (GTDB taxonomy): domain Bacteria; phylum Bacteroidota; class Bacteroidia; order Chitinophagales; family Chitinophagaceae; genus Niabella; species Niabella insulamsoli. The sequence goes on from NZ_CP190246.1 coordinate 1,107,146, forward strand.
GATTAAAGATCAACGGGCATTATTAACACAATATATCAATCCGGCGGCAGAAAAAATACCGCAGGTTTTTATCCCTTATAAGGAAGTGCAGGATATTTATGATTACGGACTAAGGCTGCCCGAAGATGTCTCACTGATTTGGTGCGATGATAATTATGGTTACATCCGGCATTTTCCAAATGAAAAAGAAAAATTACGCAAAGGCGGTAATGGGGTATACTATCATATTTCTTACTGGGGGCGGCCCCACGATTATTTGTGGTTGGCGACTACCCATCCCGCGCAGGTATACACGCAGATGAAGAGGGCTTTCGACAAAGGAGCACGCCATCTATGGGTTGTAAATGTCGGTGATATAAAACCTGCGGAGTATCTCACAGAAATGTTTTTAGACTTAGCCTGGGATATCAATTCGATTGCAAATAGCCGCTCAGGGTTGGATTATCATTTAAAATCGTGGTTAGGCCGTGAATTTGGAGCGGCGAATGCGCCGGCGCTGCTGGAAGTGATGAACGAGTATTATCGGCTGGCTTATATCCGCAAGCCTGAATTTATGGGCAGTACCAGAACCGAAGAGAAGGATCCAAAATATAAATCCATTGCGGATCTTCCCTGGTCGGAGCAAGAAATTCGCCAGCGCTTATCAGCATACAAAGCGATTGATGATAAAGTTCGACAGCTAGAGAAGGACATTCCTCCTGAAAAGCGGGATGCGTGGTTTCAATTGATCGCTTATCCGGTGCGCGGCGCCGCAGCTATTAACAGGAAGCTATTGTTCGCACAATTGGCGCGTCATGGAAAGGCCGGCTGGCCTCCAAGTGATGCGGCGTTTGATACCATTAAAGCGCTGACGGCGCAATATGACTGCCTGCGAAACGGCAAATGGAAAGGTATCATGAACGATCAGCCGCGCGGGCTCGCAGTTTTTGAACGCGTGCCGCATGATGCTGTTTCGGCTGGGTTGAAGCAGGAAAGCCGTCCGGTACGTTTGTTTAATGGAATTGAATTTACAGCATATAGTGGAGCTAAACCGGTAGGACATGGGTTAGGGTATCAGCGTGGCGCGATCAGCGTTAAAAAAGGGAGTGCCGTTGATTATACTTTTGTGTCCGGAAATCGAAAATCAGCTAAAATACAAGTAGCGTTGGCGCCCAACCATCCTGTGGAAGGCAGCGCTATTCGATATGCCATTCAGGTAGATGGGCAGCCGGTTCAGGAAGTCGATTATGCAACACAGGGGAGAAGTGAGGAATGGAAAGAAAACGTGTTGCGCAACCAGGCGCTGTGTATTACCTCGCATCAGCTTTCGCGCAGGGAAAAACACACGATCAAAATAAAGGCGCTTGACGAAGGAGTGGTCATCGATCAAATCACGGTTTGGTAACGGCAATGGCTAACGAGCTCTATTTTTTTGTATCATTGGCGCCTATTTTTCATGTATAATTTTTCACAATGGTTAAAGGATTTTTGCTTTTAGGTTTTATCTGTTTGAACATGGTTGGCGGATTGTTGGCGCAGCCGCGGCCGCCTATGATGGGTTGGAGCAGCTGGAACGAATTTCGTATCCACATCAACGAAAAAATGATCAGGGAACAAGCCGATGCCATGATTGCAACCGGCCTTCATGATGCCGGTTATCAGTTTGTCAATATTGACGATGGCTATTTTGGCGGGCGCGAGGCGTCCGGAAAACTGTTTGTAGAGGCTAAAAAATTTCCCTCCGGCATGGCGGCGCTCACCTCTTATATTCATCATAAGGGACTGAAAACAGGTATTTATACCGACGCTGGAAAAAATACCTGCGGGTCCATTTGGGATAAGGATCCTAATGGCTTTGGGGTCGGTATTTACGGGCATGTCGAGCAGGATTGCCAACTGTTTTTTAAAGAATGGGGTTTTGATTTTTTAAAAGTAGATTGGTGCGGTGGTGAAAAGATGAAGCTTGATGAGCAAACGGAATACACCAAAATTATCAAAGCCGTAAAAGCGATCGACCCCGCAATCGGGTTTAATATTTGCCGCTGGCAATTCCCAGGCGAATGGGCCATCAGGCTCGCCGATTCCTGGAGAATGTCGCACGATATCGGAAATAATTTCAAGTCGATTTTAAAAATTATTGACCAAAATGCAGACTTATATCAATATGCGTCGCCAGGGCATTATAACGATATGGACATTTTGCAGGTGGGCCGCGGTATGACCTATGAGGAAGATAAGACTCATTTTTCGATGTGGTGCATGCTCAATTCACCCCTGATGGCGGGTAATGATTTGCGAAAAATGACAGATGAAACGCTTCGGTTGCTTACAAATAAAGAGCTCATTGCTATTAACCAGGATATCAGCCAGGTGCAGGCGCGGCGTGTGTTTAAAGACGGCCATACAGAAGTTTGGATGAAGCGCTTGAAAAATAAAAAGGAGCATGCTATTGCCATTTTAAACCGCAGCGATAAAACTTCTTATTTTACAATACCCACTGAAAAACTCGGCCTGAAAAATAAGTACAAGGTCCGGGATTTATGGAAGCATCAAAACCTTGGCAGGCTAAAAAGCCTGGGGAGTCTGGAGGTTGCTGGCCATGGGGTAGTCATCTTAAAGGTTTATTAGGATATATCGAAATGCTTTCAAAGAAAAAACCCTTGCGTGTCTTTAAAAAAATACTTCAAACGTTTTCGTTCTTTTCAATGAATTAATTACATATTTTTAAGGGCTTAGGAACAATTAAACTTGCCGGCAAAATGAGAAGATCTGTTTTAAAGCCCCGCCAATAAAAAAAAATAATCTAATGAGAAAGCTGTTTCTATCCCTTGCCTTTGTTTCCGGTTTATCGTGTGTGAATGCACAATCCGTGCAGGCAACCCTTTTGCCCGATAGTGCGCAAACAATTATCAGTAAGCATATTTATGGCCATTTTGCAGAACATTTGGGGCGCTGCATTTACGATGGTTTTTGGGTAGATGAAGAGCTGGATGTCAGAAAGCAGGGACGTATTCGGCTGGACGTAGTAGAAGCATTAAAAAAAATTAAGATTCCCAACCTGCGGTGGCCGGGTGGCTGCTTTGCCGATGAATATCACTGGCGTGATGGCATTGGTAAATATACCGAACGCCCTAAAATGGTAAATACCAACTGGGGCGGCGTTTCGGAAGACAACAGTTTTGGAACGCATGAGTTCCTGGAGCTTTGTGAATTATTAAATACAGAGCCCTACGTTGCCGGAAATGTCGGCAGCGGAACGGTTGAAGAAATGGCAAAATGGGTAGAATATCTCAACTCGCCGGCGCAAAGCACGATGACCGAACTCAGGAAACAGAACGGACGGGAAAAGCCCTGGAAAGTGACCTATTGGGGAGTTGGGAACGAGAGCTGGGGTTGCGGCGGCAATATGAGACCAGAGTATTATGCCGACTTGTACCGGCGCTACGCCACCTACGCAAGAAATTACCCGGGCGCCCCGCTTAAAAAAATTGCAAGCGGCGCTAACGCCGGTGATTACCGTTGGACGGAAGTGCTGATGAAGAATATACCGCGCAATCAAATGTGGGGCCTGACGCTTCATTACTACACCCTACCAACCGGCAATTGGGGCAAGAAAGGATCGGCCACTGCTTTTGACGAGGCGCAATATTTTCAAACTATGAAGAATTGCCTGCATATGGAAGAACTGGTGCAAAAGCATTCAGAGATCATGGATAAGTATGATAAAGAAAAGCGGGTGGCATTAGTAGTCGATGAATGGGGCATTTGGACGGATGTGGAACCGGGCACCAATCCCGGGTTTTTGTATCAGCAGAACAGCCTGCGCGATGCGCTGATCGCCGGAACCACGCTCAATATTTTTAACAACCATGCCGACCGCGTAAAAATGGCCAACCTGGCGCAAACCGTGAATGTTTTGCAGTCGATGATCCTTACCAAAGGAAAAGAAATGTTGCTTACGCCTACCTATTATGTATTTGATTTATTCACGGGTCATATGGACGGGCGCTTGATTCCTTTTCATTTTACAAGCCCCGACTACGCCAATGGAACTGAAAAAATTCCTGCCGTTAACGCCTCGGCCTCGATAGATGAAGCGGGTAACATTCATATCACTTTTGTGAATATCGATGCAGGAAAAGATATTACCATCAACGCAACGCTAAAAGGAAAGGTTTATAAGAATGTTAGCGGCCGCATGCTTACCTCGGCTAAATTCAATGATATTAATACTTTTGAAAATAAAGGAAAGGTAGCGCCCACTGGTTTTGATGGCGCCCGTTTGTCCGGCAACAATCTGGTGGTTAAACTACCAAAGCTGAGCGTGGTAAGCGTTACGTTAAACTAATAACCGGGATGCCAGTCTTAACGCGATATAATAAATTTTTAACCGGGGTGGCACGAAAGCATTAAACATGTCGAACCTCTAAATCTTATGTATGGTAAGAAAATATTTTTTGGCGCTTTTTATTATTGTTGGAATTGCCGGTTGCAAAACGGCGTCGCTGCTCACGGACTACGGCATCGAGAAAGGCGATGAGTATGCTTCGATTGCCGTATTGCCCGACACGCAGTATTACACAGCGTTGCGGCATGGTGGAACGATGAAGATGTTTGAAAACCAGGTGGACTGGATTCTAAAAAATTATAAAAAGGAAAAGATCGCTTATGTGATTCATCTGGGCGATATTACTGATCATAATGCACCTGCCGAATGGGAGCGCGCTAAAGAGCAGATGTATCGGCTCGATGCAACCGGTGTACCCTACGGCCTTGCGGTAGGAAATCATGATCAGTCGCCCAATGGTACGCCTGCTCTTAGTAGTGATACAACGCAATATGCACGGTACTTTGGGCGGAACCATTTCGGCAACCGGTCCTGGTTTGGCGGCGCTTTGAGCAGCAACAGCAACACAGAAGCCCATTTTGATATCTTCTCGGCCAACGGAGAAAAATATATGGTCGTTTATTTCCCTTACAACCAGCCGGGCAGCAAGGGCTTTCATGCCGGCTACGAGAAGACAGTTTTGAAATGGGCAGACAGCGTGTTGTCCGTTCATCCCGATCGCAAAGCGATCCTCGTGTCGCACAGCATGCTGAGCCGTCCGAAAGTTACAACTAGTGGCGACAAGCCGGGTATGGGCGACAATAGCTCCGAAAGCAATTTCACTAAGCAGGGCCAGAGCATTTATGAAATGGCGAAAAAACATAGCAATGTTTTCCTGATGCTCGGCGGGCATATTGCCGGTGAGGGCTTTAGAAAAGATACCTACAACGGAAATATTATTAAAACCTATTTGCAGGATTATCAATCGCGCCAAAGCCCGCCCTATGGGGGTTCGAAAGATCGCAACGGCGGAAGCGGAACGATGCGCCTGATGCGCCTGAATAAAACTAAGCAAACGCTAAGTGTGCTTACTTTTACGCCGCAGGCCAATGGTTCGGTGATTAAGGAGCAGGATGGCGACAGCGAGTTTACACATGGATTATATAACTAAAAATCAAACTTTTTTGAATGAAGACGAGTAACAAATTTTCTCTTGACGGTAAAGTAATTATTGTAACAGGCGCGACAGGTGTTTTGGGCCATTCTTTTATTAAAGATCTGGCAACGCAGGGGGCCATCGTGGGCGTGTTGGGACGTAATGAAAAAGTTGCGGAGGAAAGAGTTGCTGAAATTGAGCAAGCTGGCGGAAAGGCGATTGCTTTGATCGCCGATGTTAGTGATCAGGCACAGTTGGAGGCCGCCTGCAAAAAAGTGCTGGATAAATTTCAAAAAATAGACGGGCTGGTAAATGCGGCAGGTGGAAACCAGCCGGGCGCGGTGGTTCAACCCAATGATCAGGTTTTTGAATTGAATATGGACGCGCTCAAACAGGTAATGGATTTGAATTTGTTTGGCACCTTGCTCCCTACTCAGATTTTTGGAAAAGCGATTGCGGAAACATCTCAGCGTGGCAGTATTGTGAACATTTCTTCGGTTGCCGCTCACGGCGCGGTGACAAGAGTGTTGGGCTATAGTCTGGCAAAAACGGCTATTGAGGCTTATACAAAATGGTTCGCTGTTGAAATGGCCAATCGATATGGTGACAAGCTGCGGATGAACGCGCTCGTGCCGGGCTTTTTCCTGGCCGAACAAAATCGCCGCCTCCTGACAAATGAAGACGGTTCCTATACCGATCGCGGGGAGAAAGTAATCAGGAGCACGCCCTACAAAAGGTTTGGCAATCCGGACGAACTCACCGGCGCCCTGATTTGGTTGTTGAGCGATGAGTCTACTTTTGTAAACGGCACTTCCATCAAAGTGGATGGCGGCTTCACTGTTTTTAGCGGCGTTTAAAAAGCTTTGTCATAAAAGTTTTTAAATTATGGACAAGAAATACACCCTGCAAAATGAGCGGATGAAAATAGCGGTGGCTGCGAAAGGCGCTGAACTACAGCAAATCGAAGATCTTAAGAGTGGCCAGTCGTACATGTGGCACGGTGGCGAACCATGGCCCAAATATGCGCCGGTTTTATTTCCCATCGTTGGCGCTCTGAAAGAGGGTGTTTATCATTTTAAGGGAAAGCAATATCAATTGCCGCGTCATGGTTTCGCGCGCGACAGGGTTTTTGACCTTCATGTGCAAACGCCCACGACATTGTCCTTTGTTTTGACAAGCGATGATGCTACGCTGGCGATATATCCTTTTCAATTCGAATTTTATATTAATTATATCCTGCTCGACAACGGCCTAGAAGTGAAGTATAGCGTCATCAATAAAGGCGGCGATGATATGTTTTTTTCAGTCGGTGGCCATCCGGCATTTAAGCTGCCGCTGTTTGCGGGTGATCAATACGAAGATTATACTATTGAATTTGAAAAGAAAGAAAATACGGGCCGTTGGTTATTAGACAATGGTTTGATCAAATCCGCTTCAGCGCCGCTTTTACATAACAGCAGCATTTTGCCCATTCGAAAAGACTTATTTTATCAGGATGCTATTGTGTTGAAGCATTTAAACAGTTCGAAGCTACAACTATTATCGTCAAAATCAGGGGCAGGCTTTGCTTTCGATTTTGCAGGGTTTCCTTATCTCGGGATATGGGCTGCACCAAATGCTGACTTTATTTGTATCGAACCCTGGTGTGGTATTGCGGATGCCGTTGATAGCTCGCAGGAATTGAGTGAAAAAGAGGGGATTCATAAACTCGCCTCGCACGAAACCTTTGAAAGAAGCTGGCAATTTACGACCATTGGTTAGCGTATTCCAAAAATTCTGAAAGCGGCCGCCAGGCATCAGCGTCTTCAAAAAAAACGGCCAATCTCGGGTTGCCGTAATAAATATAACATTTCAACTTCTCGCGTTTTCGGGTTTATCAATTATCTTTCGGCCCGTTAAACAATGGAAAAAACAGTCTTCTTTTTACTTTTTATATTTTCTGCCATCGCAGCAACTAGTCAGCAAAAGCACACGCTGAGCGGAACGATTCGTTCGCAACGAAGCGGCGAAACAATTATTGGTGCGAGCGTGCGGTCTATAAATGGAACCGAAGGAACGGTGAGTAATGAATATGGTTTTTTCTCACTGACTTTGCCGGAGGGGGATTATGAAATCGAATTTTCGGCGATCAGTTTTGAGACCTCGGTAGAACAAATAAAGCTAACGGAGAATTTTTCGAAAAATATACTTTTACCGGATGAAGTAAAGGACCTGGAACAGGTTACAGTGTCTGCAACCGGAAAAGGCCGAACGATAACCGGCACGCAAATGGGCGTTGAAAGGCTGAGCATACAAGAGGTGAAAACCATTCCCATGCTGCTGGGCGAGCGCGACATTCTGAAAGCGATTCAATTATTGCCGGGCATCAAACAGGCGGGCGACGGGAATAGCGGTTTTTATGTACGGGGCGGCAGTGCTGATCAAAACCTCATTTTGCTCGATGAAGCGCAGGTATATAATGCGTCGCATTTGCTGGGCTTTTTCTCTACTTTTAATTCAGATGCTGTTAAAGACATTACGGTTTACAAAGGCGGTATGCCGGCGCAGTATGGCGGGCGACTGTCGTCTGTGCTCGACGTTAAAATGAACGAAGGCAATAACCAAAATTTTGAATTAAGCGGCGGCATCGGGCTCATTTCAGCGAAACTCAACCTGGAAGGGCCGATTCAAAAAAATAAATCGTCCTTTTTGCTTTCGGGCCGCCGCACCTATGCCGACGTATTTGTGCCACTGGCAAAAGATACCGCCATCAGGAAAAACAGGCTTTACTTTTATGACTATAATGCCAAGCTCAACTATCAGCTGGGCAAGAAAGACAATCTTTATATATCGGGATATTTCGGCAGGGACTATTTAAAGTTTGACCAACAATTTGGCATCAACTGGGGAAATATAACCGGCACGGCCAGGTGGAACCATATCTTTAACAGCAGGCTGTTTTCAAATACGTCTTTTATCTACAGCGATTTTGATTATAATATTAATATCAATAACCCCAATAACGATCTTGATATTTATTCTAAAATCCGTGACCTGAATCTGAAACAAGAATTTCAATGGTATGCCGGCAGCGCCCATTCGATGCGCTTTGGCTTTAATTCTACTTATCACAAAATAAGGCCGGGCGATGTTACGTCGTCGGGCACGGCGAGCTTCAATAATTTTTATTTACAAGACCGCTACTCCTGGGAGAATGCTTTGTTTGCGACCGACACCTGGAAGGCGGCGCCCTGGCTCAACCTCACCTATGGCGCGCGACTAACGTCCTTTGCTATTTTGGGCGAGGGTGATTTCTATAATATTGACAGCGATGGAAATGTTACCGACACGCTTTCTTACGCGAAAAATCGACTGGTGAAAAATTACATCAATATCGAGCCGCGTCTTGCTGCAAGTTTTATTCTAAACCGCACCACTTCTGTCAAAGCATCTTATGTGAGAAATGTGCAGAACCTGCATCTCATGTCTAATTCAACCACGGGCGCTCCAACTGATAAATGGCTGGCGAGCACCAATATTATCAAACCTGAAATTGCCGACCAGGTAGCCTTGGGCTGGTACAAAAACTTCGCGGGCTCGCGTTATGAATTTTCAACGGAGGCGTATTACAAAAAAATGTACAATCAGATAGATTACAGGCCTGGCGCGGATGTTTTTACCAATGATGCTATCGAGTCGCAAATTTTATTCGGTATTGGAAGAGCCTACGGGTGGGAGGTTTTTTTAAAAAAGAAAACGGGAAAAGCTACCGGTTGGATCAGTTACACATTATCTAAAACAGAAAGGAAGATTGATGGGATTAACGACGGCGCCTGGTACAACGCCCGCCAGGACCGGACGCATGATGTGGCAATCGTGTTCAACTATCAGCTCAACAGGAAATGGAATCTTGCCGCCAACTGGATTTATTACACGGGAGATGCAGTAACGTATCCCAACGGGAAATATGTAATCGACAATCAACTGGTGTTCTATTACACAAAAAGAAATGCCGACCGCATGCCGGCCTACCATCGTTTAGACCTCGGCGCAACCTGGTTGTTGAAAGATAAAAAGAAGTTTACTTCGGAGTTGGCATTCAGTGTGTTTAATGCCTATGGCCGTGAAAATCCTTATATCATTACGTTTGGCCAAAATGAGGATGATCCTTCAAAAACGGAAGCTGTTCAAACCTCACTTTTTAGATTTGTTCCTTCCATTTCGTATAACTTTAAGTTTAAATAACGTGCGTCATTTTTTTAATATAGGGTTGGTGCTCTCTATCGCGTTGCTGGCGATTGGCTGCGAGCGCGTTATCAATGTTGATATCAAAGATGCCGCGCCGCGATTTGTGGTGGAAGGAATACTGACGGATGACAGTACCTGCCGCGTAAGGCTATCTCAGACCAGCAATTTCAACGACACCATCAATTTGCGTGGATTGAGTAACGCAAGAGTAACGATTTTTGAAGAAGGCGGGGCAGGGGTGCTGCTTTCAGAAACGTCGGTGAAAGGGGTGTATAGGGCGCCTTTCACAGGAAAGCCGGGCCGTACTTATAATTTAAGAGTGGAGTATATGCCAGAAACAGCCAACAGTCCGCTCGTTTTCACCAGCACCTCGACAATGCCACGCAAAGTGCAGCTAGACAGTTTGTTTGTGACCCAACGTGTCTTCCTGGGGCAAAACCGGCGCATCGCTACTATTCGATTTAAAGACCCGGCAGCGCTGGGCAATGCGTATCGCTTTGTGCAGTACGTGGACGGGGAGGAAGAAACGACGATTTTTCTGGCGAAGGACGACCTTATCAATGGCAGGACGGTGGTCGATGAATTGCTTATATTCAACGATGAATATACGTTGAATAAATGCGACCAATTGCGCGTCGAACTGCAAAGTATCGATAAAGCAATTTATTTGTTTTGGTATAGTTTAAGCCAGAGTTCGTTGGGCTCTTCTCAATCGGCCTCTCCCGGAAATCCTGCATCAAATATAAAGGGTGGGGCATTGGGTTATTTCAGTGCGCATACGGTGTCTTCGCTCAACATAGCCGTGGATCCTGATTCAACCTGTAGTTATCCGGTGGACTAGCACCGGATTATTATCGCGGCGATGCCGGCAGAAAATTTGTATATTCAATTGCCGGATCATTTTATAAAAAGTCCATAATTCTTTGTCAAATTAATGGTGAAGAGCATTGGAATTACTGATAGTGTTATATTTTCGCCCTCTTTAAAATCGAAATATAGCAATTAACTAACGATAGCTTTCTTAACGCATGAAGCAACTTTCAATCAAAGATATTGCACGCTTAGCGGGTGTGGTGCCCTCCACGGTTTCTTTTGTGATCAATGGTAAAGAAAAGGAAATGCGGATCAGTGAGGAAATGGCCAAAAAAATCCGCAAGATTATTAAAGACACAGGTTACATCCCCAACAAGTCTGCTGCGAGCCTGAGAACCGGCAAAACGCATGTTATTGGTTTGATCGTTGAAAATATCTCAAACAGGTTCTTTTCCATGTTGGCAAAAGCGATTGAAGATATCGCATATGATGTGGGTTATCGCCTGGTTTATTGCAGTACAGAAAATGATGATAAAAAAGGGTCTGAGCTCATTAGGATGTTGCATAAGCAGGTAGATGGGTTTATCATTACGCCGTCGAAAGGTATGAAAGAGGAAGTACTGAAACTTAAAACCTCTGGTAAGCCGGTCGTGTTATTGGATCGATATTTCGCGGATGTCGATATTCCCTACGTATTGGTTGATAATAAAAAGAGTGTAAAGTCCGGCGTTGAACTGTTATATGAAAAAGGTTATAAAAGAATAGCATTCATTATTACGGCGCTCGAACAAACACAAATGCAAGACCGGTTGGCTTCTTTTAAAGCGGCTGCTAAAAAGCATGATATCCTGGATCCGGAGTTGATTTTGGAACTTCCTTTTTCTGCCCAGGAAGGCGCTTATGAAAACGATATCCGGTCTTTTTTAAAGAAGCACAAGGATATTGATGCCATCTTTTTTGCCACTAACTATTTAGCTATTCAAGGCCTCAAGGCGCTCCAGGAGCTGAACTGGAAAATACCTGGTAAGGTTGGCGTCTTATCTTTTGATGACCATGAAATCTTTAAACTCTACACACCCTCCATCACTGCTATTAATCAGCCCATTACCGAAATTGCTAAAAAAGGGGTAGAGATATTAAGGCTTCAAATGAGCGGCAAAGCCGAGCCTGCGGGGCAGGCTACTTTGCTAAAATCAGAAATCATTAATCGGAAATCTTTGTAAAAAAACTTTTGTAATTAACAAAAGTTTTATACTTTAGTGGTGCAAAAACGATTTTTCTTAACGATTGCTACGACTCTAAGCCATGACTCTAAGCCAGAGAATATTGCCGCTTTTGATTGCCCTCACGCTTTGTGGCGGTAGATTTCATGTTTTATCACAACCGGCTACTGTCAATTTTTTATCAGAATTGAAACGTCTGGGAAATATTCCGGAGCTTCCGGTTTACCTGCCCGATAGTGAGGTTAAACAATTTTCTTCTTATGACCGGAGCGGGGGAAATGATGACGGTTTTAGCGGTAAATATTCATTTGTTCGTAAAAATGAAAAAGGCCACCTGGTCATTTTTGATGCATCGTCAAGCGGCGTGATAGAGCGAATATGGACGCCAACTCCAACTGACGACACGCTTGATTTTTATTTTGAAGGCGCTGCTTCACCTTCTTTTTCGATTAAGTTTCGCGACTTGTTTAGCGGAGCAGTTTCGCCCTTTGTTCATCCCCTCGCCGGATCGAAAGTCGGAGGCTTTTACAGTTATATTCCGATTCCCTACAAAGACGGGTGTAAAGTGGTGTTGCGCGGAGAAAAATTAATGTTCTATCAAATACAGTATCGAACATTGGGGGCTGCTTACCGCGTGCAGTCTTTCAGCGGGAAAACGACGGCCGATGAACAAAAGCTGCTGCGTCGCGTCGCAGAAAGCTGGGCTGACGAAGACCCGACTGATATTTCCTGGTTGACAAAAAAGACAGCCTGCATTGAAAACGAACTGAAACTCGAGCCCGGAAAGACGTTGTCATTCGCTTCTTTAGCGGAGGGCGGGCGAGTGGTGGGTGTGCAGATATCACCTTCAAGATTGTTTGAGGGCGCCTACAAGCAGGTAGATCTTAGAATTACCTGGGATGGTGAAGAGCAGCCTGCCATCAACCTGCCCATCGCCGACTTTTTTGGTTTTGCGTTTGGCAGTCGTTCTATGAAAAGTAAATTGATGGGAGCGACGGATGCGAAACTTTACTGTTATCTGCCCATGCCTTTCGACCGATCGGCCCGCTTTGAATTAGTGTATCGCGAAAATAAATTGTTAGAAGGTCAGCCCGTCTTATCGCTCAAAACTTCGGTATTTTATACTGCTGAAAAAAGAAATATAAAGCAAGAAGGCAAGCTGTATGCTTTTTGGAACAGCAGTCAGCCGGCTCCCGGCGAGCCTCATTTGTTTTTGGAGGGAAACGGAGCTGGACATTATATGGGCACACTACTGCAAAGCCAGGCGACTGAATTTTCCCATTTCACCGAATTTTTTGAAGGAGACGATAAAACGCTAATAGATGGTGCTATGGCTATTCATGGAACGGGTAGCGAAGACTATTTTAATGGAGGTTGGTACGCCCAACCCGGCGGATGGGTGGAGAAGTTGGGAACTGCATTGCATGGATGTCTCGATTATTCTTTGCCTTTTAGCCGCACAGGCGGTTACAGGTTTTATTTAACCGACAAAATCCCTTTCAATAAAAGTATTCAGCATAGCATTGAACACGGGCCTGAACAAAATAATCGAAAGGTTTGGTACACCTCGGTGGCTTTTTACTACGCCAATAGGCCCGTGCAAATCAACCATCCGCCCCAAAATGAAACCGCAATTGTATTTCAGCCAGACACACTTACTTTTTATACCCGCTTGATGCAGCATCTTACTTATAATGGAAATATACATCTGCGAGACGGAAGCGCGGTGTCGGAAGGAGCGGATAACGCAGCTATGAATATCAGCGTGGCTGAGCTACAGAAGGGTAAGTATAAAGTTTTTCTGCATCAGGTTAAAGAAAGCGACGGCAATGTTGAAGTGAGTCTTGCCGCAGGTCGCGAGCCCTCCGGCTGGAAAAAAGTCCCGTTAAAAGACCAGGATTGCTACCTGGGTGAAATTGAAATTTACGATCCCGCTATACCCGTATCCATATTGTTTAAAAACAGCGACAGGAAATCGTTGCGTTTTAACCGGGTTATGCTTGTTCCATATAAATAAAAGCCAATTATTAATTTTTAAAGTGTCATTTATGAGAAGTCCACTTTGGGTACTTAACAAGGGCATGCATGCGCTGCTGCTGTTTATCTTTTTGAATGCGGGAGATCTGCATGCTCAAGATGAATTACAAAATATTTCAGGGCTGGTGCGAGACCGGGCCGGTTTGTTCATCGCCAATGTATCGGTCCAGGTGCAGGGTTCTGATCGTGGGACGATCACCGATGCAAGAGGCGAATTCAACATCAGGGCCTCGAAGTTCGATAGTCTGGTGTTCTCTTCGGTAGGCTATTTGCCGACTACGATGGTGGTGGGTAACAATCGTGTTTTAAATGTAGTATTGGAAGCCGAACAAAACTCTATGAATGAAGTCGTGGTAGTGGGGTTTGGCCGGCAGAGAAAAATTAGCGTAGTAGGTGCGCAATCCACGGTTAACCCCGAAGAACTCGACATGCCGGTGTCTAATATCAACACGCTTTTAGCCGGACGCCTTTCGGGTGTCATTGGTGTGCAGCGTGGCGGACAGCCCGGCCGAAGCAGCGCTGATATTTGGATCAGGGGGATCTCTACTTTTGGTGGCGGGTCTTCCGCTCCGCTAATATTGGTTGATGGAGTGCAACGAGATATCAACAATATTGACGCCCAGGACGTAGCTTCTTTTACGGTGTTAAAAGATGCGGCCGGTACGGCAGTTTATGGTGTTCGCGGCGCCAACGGTGTTATATTGATTACGACCAAAACGGGTAAAGTAGGCAAGCCCCAGGTAAACATTGATTTTAGCCAGGGTGTTTCCATGTTTACGCAAGTGCCAAAAATGGCCAACGCGGTTCAGTATCTCGAAGCTGCCAACGAGTCTTTTACTACGCGCGGACAAAATGCAAAATACTCACAGGAGTATATCGACAACACTATCAATAATACCGACCCTGAATTATATCCCAATGTAGATTGGTTTGACGCACTTTTTAAGCCACAGGGCAGCATTCGCACGGCGAACGTAAATGTAAATGGAGGTTCCGATTTTCTGAAATACTATGGATCGGTTTCGTATTATGATGAGACTGGTTTGATGAACACCGATAAGTTACAGGATTACAATGCCGATCTTAAATTCAGAAGGTTTAATGTAACCACTAATGTGAATATGAATATTACGCGGACTACAAAGCTTGATATTGGTATCCGCGGTTTTTTCAGCAATATCAACCAACCCTATATCGGTGTTACAGATATTTTTGGTTCGGCAATGTCTACGCCTCCGACCGAATATCCGCTTGAATACACCGGCGGATTTGTTCCGGGAAAGAATCCAAACGGCGGTTATCGCAACCCTTGGGCGGATCTTACCCGCAGGGGCTATAATACGGAATTTAACAACCAGTTATTTTCCAATCTTCGCCTTACACAAGATTTTGGATTCGTCGTTAAGGGGCTGAGCGCAACTTCGATGTTTGCCTTCGATGCTGCCAACAGGCGCACGCTGGCAAGAGGTAAAAGAGAAGATACTTTTTTCCCTGATCCTGCAAAACCCAGAAACGATGATGGCTCTTTGAACCTTACCAGAACTTTTGTGGGTTCGGGAAATTATCTTTCTTACGAAAGAAGCAATGGCGGGAACCGTAGGTTTTACTGGGAGTCGTCGCTTAATTATGATAATACTTTTGGAAAAAGCCGGGTAGGCGGTTTAGCGCTTTTTTATACGCAAGATTATTCGGATGAATTTGCCGGGGACTTTACCAGTGCAATCCCGCAGCGCTCTGTGGGCCTTGCAGGCAGGCTGACCTACTCTTATGATGACAGATATTTTATCGAAGGAAATATTGGTTACAACGGGTCTGAAACCTTTGCTCCTGAAAACCGGTTTGGTACTTTCCCCGCATTTGGCGTGGGCTGGGTGCCGTCGAATGAAAAGTTTTTCGAGCCAGTGAAAAACGTGATTACCTATTTGAAATTCCGCTACTCTGATGGTTTGACCGGTATTGGAGATATTGTAGGCCGCAGGTTTGGTTACCTCACTATCGTCGCTGATAACGTGCAGGGCTACCGCTTTGCCAGGGATTATGGATACACTTCTGGTATCAACGTCACAGAATTTGGATATGATGTTGCCTGGGCTGAAGCCAGAAAGCAAGATCTGGGTATCGAGGTGAAAACCTTGCAAGACCGTCTTTCTATCATCGTTGATTTATTTAAGGAGAGAAGAGAAGGCATATTCTTAAGAAGAGGTTCGCTGCCGCTCTTTATGGGGCTTAGCAATCAGCCGTTTGGAAATTTGGGAATCACAAATAATAAAGGGATCGATGGAAGCATTGAGTACAACGGGAATATTGGCCAGGTAGAGTTTAATCTGCGCGGCAACCTTACCTATAACAAAGACGAAATGGTGGAAAACGATCAGCCCGTGCCTCAATATTCATGGATGGACCGCCGCGGACATAATATCCTCGCGCGATTTGGTTATGTGGCGGAAGGATTATTCAGAGACCAGGCCGAAATTGACGCAAGCGCCGTACCAGGTGATAAGTCTTTGGTGTTGCCCGGCGATATCAAGTATAAAGACCTGAATGGCGACGGTTTGATCAATAGCTATGACCAGACGTATATTGGTTATGGCGATGTTCCTTCAATGGTCTATGGTTTTGGTTTTGGACTGGGATACAAAGCATTTAAGTTAAACGTGTTGTTTACCGGTCAGAACGGGGCTGATATTTACCTGGCCGGGGACGCTATCCAGCCTTTTGCAAACGGCGCTGGTATTTCTAATGTTTATGCAAATATTGACGACCGCTGGACAGAAGCCAACCCACGCCAGGACGTGTTTTATCCAAGGCTTGCCAATGGGGAAGATCGCAACAGGAACAACACCCAGTTCAGTTCTTGGTGGTTAAGAGATGCGAATTTCATCCGCCTGAAAACTGCTGAGTTAGATTATATCGTTCCGCAGCACCTCATCAAGGGCGTATTTAAAAAAGCAATCGTTTATATACAGGCGATTAACCCGCTTACCTTCAGCAAGTTTGATTTTTGGGATCTGGAAAGTACGGTGAATGTTGGCAACGGAACCAGGTATCCTAATATCAAATCGTTCTCTTTGGGCGTGAATCTCAATTTCTAAAAACTATTCAATCATACTGTTATGAAATATTTATTTACATTAATCGTGATAGCCCTTGGTTTTACAGGGTGTAAAAAGTTTCTCGATCAGGTGCCGAACGACCGCCTGACGCTGGAAGAAACATTTAGAAACCGTTCTACCGCCGAGCGTTTCCTTGCGAGCGTGTATGCATTTGTTCCGCGCGAGCATAGCCAGCGTTTTGTGGGAAACTATAACTCCGGCCCCTGGACAGGCGGTTCGGACGAAGCTGAATATCTATGGGGTTTTGTAGAATCCAATCAAATCAACCTCGGAAGCTGGGATGTAAACAGCGGCTTCACCAAAGCCTTTTGGCGCGACTATTATAAAGGTATAAGAAACGCAACTTTTTTCATCGCCAACATCGACAACGTTACGGTGGACATTACTGAAACCCAGAAAAAGCAGTACAAGGCAGAAGCAAGGGCCTTGCGTGCGATCTATTATTTCTATCTTTTCAGAATTTACGGTCCTGTTGTATTATTAGGCAACGACGTGATAGAAGTAGACGCTCCTTTCCAGGAACTACAGCTTCCAAGAAACAGCGTAGACGAATGCATCGATTATATCACATCCGAGTTGGATGCAGCTGCAGCTGACCTTCCTGTGCGTCCTTTGAACGACGCCAACATAGCGAGGATAACCAAGCCCATTGCGCTCGGAGTTAAAGCAACAGCGCTGTTATATGCAGCAAGCCCGCTGTTTAACGGCAACGCTGATTTTGCGAGTTTAAAGAATAAAGATGGAAAGCAGTTGATCCCGCAAACTTATGACGGCTCTAAGTGGGCGAAGGCCGCTGCTGCCTATAAAGCGTTTATTGATGAGTTTGTGCCGGGTGTTTTCGATTTGCATAGAACTTTCAATGGTGATGGATCCTTAAACCCATTCTTGTCCTGCCGCGATGCCATATTGGTCGATTGGAATAAAGAAACCATTTTCGGTAGGCCCGATGACGACAATGCACGCAATTATGAAGTGACACCTTACCACAACGGCTATGCGTCGGAAGTGAGGGGAAGTGGAGGATTGGGAGCTACACAACGGCAGGTTGATGCATTTTTCATGGCCAATGGCCGTCCGATCACTGATCCGGCATCGGGCTATGCTAATTCAGGAACATCCAACTTCAGAGCGCCGGACGATAACACGGACAGGGAAACGTTTAATCAATGGGTTAATCGCGAACCGCGCTTCTATGTGAATATCACATACGATAACAGAAGATGGTTAAACACTAATTCCGGCGACGCCGTGACGCGCTTGTTTTTCAAAGGTAATTCAGGGAAAGGAACCAGCAACGACTATTGTCCTACCGGATATGTAGTAAGGAAAGGCGCTACAACGAAAAACTGGAATCAGGGCAACAGCGTGATCATTTTGCTTCGCCTTGCCAACATTTATCTGGATTACGTCGAGGCGTTGAATGAGTCAAATCCCGATGATCCGAATATTTTAAAGTATTTAAATCTTATAAGAGAAAGAGCCGGTGTGCCGCAATATGGTTCAGCAAACCTGCCGGCTCCTTCCGGACAGGCAGCTATGCGCCTTGCCATCCGCCAGGAAAAGCAGGTAGAACTTTGTTTTGAAAATGTGCGCTATTTTGATACCCGCCGCTGGAAGATTGCGCCGCAAACAGATAATGGACCTGCGATAGGGTTGGATATAGACTCGCCGCTGCCGGGATTTTATAATCAAAAGCCTTTTGAAACAAGAGTATTTGCCACCCGCCATTATTTCTTCCCGATACCAATTGAAGATGTAAATAACGATTTTGAACTCATTCAAAACCCGGGCTGGTAATGAAAAAGATAGCGTTACTTTTATGGCTGACCCAGCCACTGTTTTTCCTTCTGCAGGCGCAGCCGCTCCCTACGCCTGCGCATCAAAAGGAGAAGACCGCATTTCAGATTGCAGCTCCCTGGAATGAAGCTTACGATGTTCGATCTGATGTAGCCATCGTTTACGGGGTTAATGACGCTGGCGGCAATTTTGAAGCCCGTGTAAAAGGGTGGCAGGATAAAGGTTATAAAGTTCATTTTATGACCGGCATAGCCTGGGGACAGTATAAAGACTATTTTTTAGGTGATTATGATGGAAAGCCTCATTTGGACGAAGGACAGGTGGAACGTAATGGCGACACAATTTGGCATGGGCACAATGTACCTTACATTGTGCCTTCGGCCAATTTTCTTAATTATTTAAAAACGCATCTAAAAAGAGCGATAGATGCGGGCGTTTCAGCTATTCATCTCGAAGAGCCTGAGTTTTGGGCGCGGGCAGGCTATAGCGCTGCCTTTAAAAACGAATGGCGCAAATATTACGGGTTTGACTGGAAGCCGCAGCACAGTTCGCCCGAAGCCACTTATCAGTCCTCAAAACTAAAGTATCACCTATATTATAACGCGTTAAAGGAATGTTTTGCCTACGTGAAGGCTTACAGCAAAAGCGTCGGTAAAAATGTGCAGTGTTATGTACCTACTCATTCTTTGATCAATTATTCGTCCTGGCGTATCGTTAGCCCCGAGGCCAGCCTGGCTTCGATCAAAGATGTGGATGGATATATCGCGCAGGTCTGGACGGGTACTTCTAGAGAGCCGGTATATTTTAACGGTGTGCAAAAGGAGCGGGTTTTTGAAAACGCTTTTCTTGAATACGGATCAATGATATCAATGGTGAAGCCAACCGGCAAGAAAATTTTCCTGCTTACCGATCCGATCGAAGATTGGCCCCGGACCTGGGACGATTACAAGAAAAATTACCAGGCCACTTTTACCGCCAAACTTTTATATCCCTCTGTCGCTGATTACGAAGTGATGCCGTGGCCCAACCGGATTTATCAGGGAAAATTTAAGCTTGAAAACAGTGACGATCGTGTGCCGATTGCGCCGGAATATGCGACCCAAATGCAGGTGATGGTCAACGCGCTTAACGAAATTCCCGTTTCCCAAAATGCCGTGAGCGGTAGCCATGGGGTAGGTGTTTTATTGTCTAATTCGATGATGTTTCAACGTTTTCCAACTCATGCAGGTTACGAAGATCCGCAGCTTTCCAATTTTTACGGGATGGCCATGCCGCTGTTGAAACGTGGTGTTCCCGTGGCCACGGTTCATATGGAAAACCTGATGAACGAAAACAGCCTGAAGGATGTGGCGGTATTAATCATGAGTTACGCCAATATGAAACCTTTGAGCGAAAGCTACCATCGTGCGTTGGCAACATGGGTGAAGGGCGGAGGTGTGCTGCTTTACTACGGACGTGATAAAGACCCTTTTCAAGGCGTTCAGGAATGGTGGAATTCGAAAGATAAAAAATTTGAAGCGCCATCTGAAGATTTGTTTGCGAAATTGGGCCTTAAAGACCCAACCGTTTTTGACGGCCGTTTTTTGAAAGTCGGAAAAGGACAGGTGTCGGTTAACCGGGTTGACCCCAAAGAGTTAGTTATGACGGCCAATAAAGACCAGGCATTTATAACGAATGTTAATAATGCTTTTGAAATGCGTACCGGCAGTCGCCTGATGTTGAAAAATAATCTTGTATTACGCCGCGGCCCTTATATAGTAGCGGCGGTTTTAGACGAGCATGAAGATAAAAGACCGCTGATAATCAACGGCCCCGTGATTGATCTTTTTGATCCCCGGCTGCCGGTTTTAAAGCGTTGCGAGATAAGGCCAGGCACGCAGGCTTTCTTGTATGATCTTTCAAATTTGACGTCGGATCAGCCGCGGACGCTGGCAAGCGCAGCCCGAATATACAATGAAACCATTACCGATAGCTCTTACGCTTTCGTGGCCAAAAGCCCATCTCATACCATCAACCGTATGCGTATAAAATTACCGGCAGTGCCGGTTTCAGTGCAATTCAGTACCGATGCGCTGCTGGCAGGCACAATAAAAAAAATATGGGATGAAGAGACAAAAACGATATGCCTCCAATTCAACAACCGCAGCGAAGGCGTGTCTGTAAAAATTAACTGGAAATAATTAATCAGTATAAAAATCATCATAATTATTATAAACTTAAAAACCGGAAAAATGAGAAAATATTTAAAACTTGCTCTGGGTTGCATCGCTTGCTTGATGCTGGTGACAGCCTGCGATAAAAAGGATGAAATAACCAGCGAGGAGGGCGTGATTTATATGACCCAGGCTATTGATGCGCGTAGTAACATCAACTTGTTGATAGCCGACACTTCGCAGTCTTTTACCTTTGGTGGCGCTTACGGCGGACAGTTATTTCCTCAGCAGGATATTCAACTCAATTTTAAGCTCGATACGGCCTTGGTAGATGCGTATAATGCCAGTCATGCAACGTCTTACAAAAAGCTTCCCTCTGATAAATTTTCGATATCAGGGTTGGATGCCGTAATCCGTTCCGGAAGAACAACGTCAGAAAGCATCAAAGTTACCATCGACACAAAAATGCTCCCCAAAGATGCTGAGTATTTAATGCCCATCACTTTGCAAAGCAGTTCTGCCGGCAAAATAAACGATCAGTTAAAAACAGCCTATTTTAAAATTAAAATTACCCGTAAAGAAACCGACCTTACCGGCGCTGCCGTGTTATCAGTTTCTAAGGACAACGGCGGTGGCGCAGACGCTGGTGAAGGTTCAAAAAAATTGGTTGATAATAATCTGAATACAAAATTCCTGGCCGGCGGCTTTCCCATGACACTTTGGATGCAACTGAAATTTCCCGAACCGGTTTCTTTACAATCTTATAAATTGACATCTGGTAATGACGCGTCTGAGCGCGATCCAAAAAACTGGGCTATTTTAGCATCCAACGACGGCAGTACCTGGGTTGAACTGGATAGAAGGACTAATCAATCCTTTAGCGGACGTACGCAAACCGTGCAATACGAATTTTCAAACGACGAATCTTACAGCTATTATCGCTGGCAGGTTGAAGAAAACCATGGTTCTGATGCCTTCCAGATAACAGAATGGCGCGTGATCACCTTTAAATAAAAAAAGTATTATCATACATGAGGTTTCGATTTTTTTTGACGGCAGTAACTTGCAGCTTTATGCTTTCGGCGCGTGCGCAGGAATTGGTCAATTACGTGAACACTTTGCAGGGTACTAATTCGAGTTTCGAGTTGACACGGGGCAACACCTATCCGACCACAGCTTTGCCATTTGCAATGAATACCTGGACGCCGCAAACGGGTAAAAACGGTGAAGGATGGAAATATCAATATCAAAAAACAACCATTCGTGGCTTCCAACAGGCGCACCAGTGTAGCTCCTGGTCTAACGACTATGCGGTGTTTTCCCTGATGCCGGTGATCGATAATTTAAAAGTAAACGAAGACGCAAGAGCCACTGCTTTCCGGCACGAAAATGAAATCGGTAAGCCTCATTATTACAAAGTGACTTTTGATAATGAAATCACGACGGAAATGTCTCCCTCCGAAAGAGGCGCGCATATTCGCTTCAGCTTTCCTAAAGGCCATCCTGCTTACGTGGTGTTAGATGGCTACACCCGTTTAAGCGGTGTGGAGATCTTTCCTGAAGCGCGCATGATTACAGGATTTGTAAACAACGGTCATGGTATGCAGCGTGGTTGGAAAAATCATTTTGTTTTAATTTTTGACCAACCGTTTAAAGCGCATGGCACCTGGGAGAATCAGCAAAATACACTTCAGCCCGGAGCCCGAAAGGCGGAAGGCAGGGGCAAGGGCGCCTACCTCGAATTTGAGAACGGCGCCAAAGTGCAGGTGAAAGTGGCCTCTTCTTATATCAGCCTCGAACAGGCGAGGTTGAATTTGGAGAGAGAATTGGGCGGAGATAAGACCCTCGAAGCCACAAAAAGTAAGGCCTATAAAATATGGAACGAACATTTAAAAAGAATTTTGGTAGAGGGCGACTCAGAGGAAGATAAAGCCACTTTTTACTCCTGCTTTTTCCGCGCCAGCCTTTTTTCAAGAGCCTTCTTTGAATACGACAAAAACGGGAATCCTTATTATTTCAGCCCTTATGATGGAACGGTACACAAGGGATATATGTACACCGATACAGGCTTTTGGGATACGTTCCGTGCTCAATTCCCGTTGAATATCTTGCTGCACCCCACCATGCACGGCCGTTATGTAAACGCCCTGTTAGACGCGCAGGAACAATGCGGCTGGCTTCCATCCTGGTCCTTTCCCAATGAGCAGGGCAGTATGATCGGCAACCATGCTATCTCGCTATTGACCGATGCGTGGGTGAAAGGCCTGCGCACTTTCGATCCGCAGCGTGCGTTGCAGGCTTATTTTCATGAAGCGAACAACAAAGGCCCCTGGGGACCGGCCAACGGGCGCGATGGTTATAAAGAATATAATTCCTTAGGTTATGTTCCTTATCCGCAGGTAAGAGAGGCAACCGCTAAAACGCTGGAATATGCTTATGATGACTTTTGCGGATTCGCTCTGGCCAGCGCTGTAGGCGATAAGAAATATATAGACGCATTCGGGTCAAAAATGTTTAACTATAAAAACGTATTTGATCCTTCCACTAATTTCATGCGCGCCCGCGATAAAGACGGCCGATGGTCCAAAAACTTTGATCCCTACGAGTGGGGCGGCCCCTTTACTGAAGGGAATGCCTGGCATTGGGTTTGGTCGGTGTTTCATGACGTGGACGGGCTGATTGATTTAATGGGCGGGGCAAAGCAATTTTGCGCAAAACTTGATTCCGTATTTACATCCCCTTCCACGGTTAACGTGGGCACTTACGGATTTATGATTCATGAGATGAAAGAAATGGTTATGGCCAACATGGGGCAATATGCACACGGAAATCAGCCCATTCAGCACATGCCTTATTTATACAATTATGCCGGCCAACCCTGGAAGTCGCAGCAGCGCGTTCGCGAAGTGATGCGTAAATTGTATAACGCCACAGAAAACGGATATCCTGGCGACGAGGATCAGGGACAAACCTCTTCCTGGTATGTTTTAAGTGCGTTGGGTTTTTACAGCGTATGCCCGGGCACCGACCAATATGTTTTGGGTAGCCCGATGTTTAAGAAGATTACGATCTCGCTCGAAAACGGGAAAAAATTTGTCGTGGACGCGTCCGGTAATAACCCGCGAAATGTTTACATTCGTTCAGCCAGGTTGAATAATAAGCCTTACAGCAAAAATTATATCACTTATTCAGACATCGTAAATGGCGGAACGCTGACATTCCGCATGGATGATCAACCCAATTATAAAAGAGGCATAAAGAAAGGAGATATGCCTTTTTCAGTTTCGAAAAAATAATAAGATATTATTGATATGGATCGAAAAACGTTTATACAAAATAGCGGACTTCTAACAGCCGGCGTAGCGATGGGCCAATGGAGCTTTGCCAGATCTGCAAATGCTTTTCCTGTGGTGAGAGTGCCCGAGGCTCAGCGGAATTTTAAGAGCGCATCGGTAGAAAGCGCCATCAAAGCTTTTCAGTCAAAAGTGAAAAACAAAGAGCTGACCTGGCTTTTTGAAAACTGTTTCCCCAATACGTTGGACACAACAGTTTTTTATACCGAAGCAAACGGACGGCCTGACACTTACGTGATTACCGGCGATATAGACGCCATGTGGTTGCGCGATAGTTCGGCGCAGGTGTTTCCCTATTTGCAATTTAGTAAAGAAGATAATGCGCTGCATAAGCTGATCATTGGTGTGATCAATAAGCAGGTTCATTTTATTTTGAAAGACCCTTATGCCAATGCTTTCTACAACGACGACTCGAAAGTGAGCGAATGGAAGGAGACGGACAAAACAGAAATGAAGCCCGGCATTCATGAACGGAAATGGGAGATCGATTCGCTTTGTTATCCGATTCGGTTGGCGTACCACTTTTGGAAACAAACAGGAGACGACACGCCGTTCGATGCCACATGGAAAGAATCAGTAGCCTTAACCCTGAAGACTTTTAAAGAGCAGCAGCGCAAACACGACAGGGGTCCCTACAGTTTTCAACGTAAGACCGACTGGGCCACAGATGGCGTGCCGATGGCTGGTTATGGCTATCCGGTAAAACCCAATGGCTTGATATGCTCTATGTTTAGGCCCAGCGATGATGCCACAATCTTTGCGTATCTGATTCCCTCCAATTTTTTTGCGGTCGTTAGTTTAAAACAGGCTGCTGAGATGGTTTCAAAAATTTCGAAAGATCAACAACTCGCGGGTGAGCTGAGCGCTTTAGCCGATGAAGTGGAAAAAGCGTTGAAAATGCACGCGACGGTGACGCACGCTGCGGTTGGTAAATTGTATGCTTTTGAGATCAACGGTTTTGGAAGCAGTGTGTTGATGGATGACGCCAACGTCCCGAGCCTGTTGGGAATGCCCTACCTGGGCGCGGTTCCGACAAATGACCCCATTTATAGGAATACCAGGAAGTTTGTCTGGTCGCCCGAGAACCCCTTCTTTTTTAAAGGAACGGCCGCCGCCGGCATTGGCGGTCCGCATATTGGACTGGATATGATTTGGCCCATGAGTTTAATCATGCGCGCCTTAACTTCCGGCAACGACCAGGAAATCAGGGAATGCATCACGACGTTGCAGCAAACTCACGGTGGCACTGGCTTTATGCACGAATCCTTTCACAAAGACGATCCTAAAAATTTTACAAGGAAATGGTTTGCCTGGGCGAACACGCTTTATGGAGAATTGTTGTGGAAGACCTTCAAAGAAAGGCCTCATTTACTGTCCTAATAAAAGCAGGATAGCGATCAAATAATTTTTTTAAAACTGTATCAATGATTTTTTTCAAACGCATTTTTTTCTATGGCCTGTCGCTAATGGCGTTAACGGCCAATGCACAGCAACCGCTTGATTACGTGAACCCTTTGATGGGGACTTTGTCGAAATTTGAATTATCCAATGGAAATACCTATCCCGCCATCGGCTTGCCTTGGGGCATGAACTTGTGGACACCGCAAACCGGCCGCATGGGCGACGGATGGGCATATAAATACAGTGACGATAAAATTGTAGGATTTAAACAAACCCATCAACCTTCGCCCTGGATGAATGACTACGGCTATTTTTCCATCATGCCAATCACCGGAAAGATGCGTTTTAAGGAACAGGACAGGGCCAGCTGGTTTTCGCACAAGGCAGAAGTTGCGCAACCTCATTACTATAAAGTTTATTTGGCCGACGCCGATGTGACAACCGAAATTGCACCCACCGAGCGCGCGGCCCGTTTTCGTTTTACGTTTCCTCAAACCGACAGCGCTTTTGTGGTAATCGATGCGATCGATCGTGGTTCTTATGTTAAAATCATCCCGGAGGAAAACAAAATTATTGGCTACAGCACACGCAACAGCGGAAGCGTGCCTGAGGATTTTAAAAGCTATTTCGTTATAGAATTTGATAAACCCTTTGACTATAAATCCACCTGGGATGAAGATAAGTTTTCTAACAAAGAAGAAATGAAAAGTAAACATGCCGGCGCCGTAATTGGTTTTAAAGGCTTGAAGCGCGGCGATATCGTCAATGCTAAAGTGGCGTCTTCTTTCATCAGTTTTGATCAGGCCGAATTAAATCTAAAATCTGAAATTGGTAACAAAGATTTTGATGCGGTGAAAACAGGTGGTGCAAAAGAATGGTCAAAAGTACTCGGCCGCGTAAAAGTGTCGGGCGGAACGGACGAGCAGCTGCGTACTTTTTATTCCTGCCTCTACCGCATGGTGTTCTTTCCTTTACGGATGTATGAAAAAGACGCCGGTGGCAACATTGTTCATTATAGCCCCTATACCGGCAAGGCTGAACCTGGTTATAAATTTGCAGGCACTGGGTTTTGGGATACTTTCCGTGCGCTCTACCCGTTTTTACATTTTGTATATCCCGCTATTGCCAAAGAAATGCAACAAGGGCTGATCTCTGATTTTAAAGAAGGCGGATGGCTGCCCGAATGGTCTTCGCCGGGCTACCGCGGCATCATGGTGGGCAACAATTCTGCTTCTGTGGTTGCTGAGGCGTACCTGAAAGGGCTGCGGGGTTATGATATTGAAACATTGTGGCAGGCGTTGGTACACGGCGCTAACAATGAAGGCCCTCATGCCACCGGAAGAAGAGGTGTGTCTTACTACAATCGTTTGGGATATGTTCCCAATGATGTAAAGATCAGTGAAAATGTGGCGCGCTCGCTCGAGTATGCTTATGATGACTACGCCATTTATGCATTTGGAAAAGCGATCGGAAAACCATCGCTCGAAACAGATGTCTACAAGAAGCGCGCGATGAACTATAAAAAACTTTTTGATCCGCAACATCTTTTAATGCGCCCGAAAAATGAAGATGGCAGCTTTTCAACACCTTTTAATCCTTATTCCTGGGGTGGCGCTTTTACCGAGGGTAATAGCTGGCATTACTCGTGGAGCGTTTTTCAGGATATTGAAGGTTTAAAGCAACTGATGGGCGGCAACGATATGTTTGTACGCATGTTGGATTCCGTATTTATCATGCCGCCCGATTTTGGAGATTATTCTTACTACGGATCGGTCATTCATGAAATGCGGGAAATGCAGATTACCAATATGGGCCAGTATGCCCACGGCAACCAGCCGATCCAACACATGACTTATCTTTACAACTACGCCGGGCAGCCCTGGAAATCGCAATATTGGGTTCGGGAAGTTATGGACCGGTTATACAACGCATCGCCGGATGGTTATTGCGGTGATGAAGACAATGGCCAAACATCGGCCTGGTACGTATTCTCTGCACTTGGTTTTTATCCGGTGACGCCGGCAAGTACGCAGTATGTGTTGGGCGTTCCTCTTTTCAAAAAAGCAGAGATCAATTTCGAAAACGGCAAAAAACTGGTGATTAATGCGCCGGAAAATAGCGCGCAAAACAGGTATGTGAAATCTGTGACAATGAATGGTAAAAGTATAGGCAAAAACTTTTTGGACCATTTTGAGCTGCTCAAAGGCGGGGCGCTTAACTTTGCTTTGAGCGCACAGCCCAATAAAACCCGGGGCGTAGCGGCATCTGATTATCCGTTTTCGATGAGCACAGAATAAAAGCGCTTACGATAAAACAATATAAAAGAAGCTAAAACTCATTCCGGTAAAGGGAATGGGTTTTTGGCACATTAGCTTGCCGGCGTTTCGGCTTTTAAAAAGCGATGAGACAAACATGTGAAATAGGTGCTATGAATTCTTTTTCTTAGAAGTTAATTATTGGGGAAGTCCGGTTTGCCGCCAGGTGGGCATCTGGCCATAAAACGATAAAGGATAAATAAATGAAACGTTCATTATAAGATTTTCATTTTTGTTGCACAGGGGCATGAAAATTTTATACTTGTAAGTCGATTCGATCCATAAAACCATAAACCATTTACGAATGAAAAGAATTCAAATCATGCTATTCGCTTTGTGCTGTGCTTTGCTGTCTAATGCGCAGACAGAAAAATTCAACGGCCTCGATATGAACCTGGGAAATTTGTCGCGGCTTTCTGATGCCAAGACGCGATCCATCAGCCCTGAAAACTTTACAGGCGAAAAGGGCAAGGGCGCACTCGCCGACCCTGCCGCTGACAAGGGCAAGCGAAATGTGGCCAATGCGGCAGACGCTGCGCGCGATCTGGGCAAAGGTTGGAAAGTAAATCCTTTTATCATTATCGAACCCGGCGAAACTTTTACCATGGCAGATATTGAAGGCCCTGGCGCCATACAACATATCTGGATGACGCCTACGGGCAATTTCAATTTTACGATCTTCCGGATTTATTATGATAACGAAGAAACGCCCTCGGTTGAAAGTCCTGTCGGCCCCTTTTTCGGCACGGCCTGGACACAGGTTTCCTGGCTCAATTCGCTTGCGATTACGGTAAACCCGGGTAGCGCTTTCAATAGCTACTGGAAAATGCCGTTCCGGAAAAAGTGTAAAATTACCATGCAAAACCTCGATAGCCAGCCTATGCGTTTGTATTATCAAATTGATTATACGCTGACAGAAGTGGGCGCTGACGAAGGTTATTTTCATGCGCAATACCGTAGAAGTGCGCGCGATCCGAAGTCATCATTACATACCATTGTTGATAACATAAAAGGCAAAGGCCAGTATGTGGGCACGTTTATGGGCGTTGGCGTCAGCAACAATGGTTGGTGGGGCGAAGGCGAGATCAAGTTTTTTATGGACGGCGATAAAGAAAACGCCACTATTGTGGGAACGGGCACCGAAGATTATTTTTGTGGCTCTTACAATTTCGAAAACAAGCGAACCAAGCAATACGAAGAATTTTCCACTGCTTACGCGGGTTTGCACCAGGTGCTGAGGCCTGATGGCGTGTATGGGTCACAACAAAGATTTGGCATGTATCGCTGGCATATTATGGATCCGATCCGTTTTGAAAATGATTTAAAAGTGACCATTCAGGACTTGGGGTGGCGCAGCGGTGGGAGATACCTGCCGCAGCATTCTGATATCATTACGGTGGCTTACTGGTACCAGCGCGAGCCGCACGCCAGGTTCCCCAAGCTCCCTGTCGTGGATGATTTGGAGGTAAATTGATAAGCGCCGATTGCTCTGTTGTGTTGGTCGATCTTGTTAAGTAAAAACATTGCGCCATGAAACATAGAATGCTGATCGTTTTTGCCTGTATGGCCAGCGGATTTTTCGCTTGTAATAGCCCAGAACCTAAAAAGCCGGTTCAGCAATACAAAATGGATACATTGAAAAAAGGAAGCTTTGGTTTTGATTTGGATTTTCTGGGCAGCCGGGATAGCGGCCTGGTAATATTAAAAAGTTCGGATACGCTGGCTCAGATAATTGTATCGCCTAAATACCAGGCTAAAGTGTTTACCTCAACCGCCAACGGCGCTGCCGGTAAAAGTTATGGCTGGGTGAACTACAAAGCTTTTGACGAAGCGGTCAATACACACATGAATGCGTACGGCGGAGAAGACCGGCTTTGGTTAGGGCCGGAGGGAGGGAAGTTTTCTTTGTTTTTTAAACCCGGCGCTGAAATGGTTTTCGAACAGTGGCATACGCCGCCCGCTATCGACACCGAATCCTGGCAAAAAGAGACGCAGACCCAGCAGCGCGTAGACCTTACGAAAAGGCTGACGATAACCAATTATGCAGGGACAAAATTAGATATGCGGCTGGAGCGAAGCGTCAGCATTTTATCAAAAGCTGATATGCAAAGCCGGTTAAATATTTCGCTGCCGCCTGGATTGAAGCAGGTGGGTTTTGAAACGAATAATTCGATTATTAACACAGGTAGCGAAGAATGGACAGAAGCAACGGGCATACCGTGTTTATGGAACCTCGACATGTTTAATCCGTCTGAAAACTGTGTTATCGTCATTCCTTATGACACGAGCGCCACTGGAAAAATAGCGACCACCGATTATTTTGGCGAGATTCCTTCGGATCGTATAAAAATGGACCATGGTGTTTTATATTTTAAAGCGGACGGCAAAAGCCGGGGAAAGTTGGGGCTGAGTGCGGCGCGCGCTAAAGATGTCGCAGGAAGCTATGATGCCGCTGCGCAGTTGCTTACTATTATCAAATATGATATCCATCCTGAAGGAAAATACCTGAACCAGGAATGGAACACAGAAAAACCCGTTTTTAGCGGTGATGCTATGAACGCTTATAACGACGGCCCGCTCGACCAGGGAGGGCAAATGGGCCCGTTTTACGAACTGGAAAGTGTGTCGCCCGCTGCCTTTTTAAGGCCGGGGCAAAAGATGTCGCACCGCCATAGCGTGTTTCATTTCGAGGGAGAGGCGTCAAAATTAAGTGCGATTTCTTCAAAGTTGTTAGGCGTTTCGATCGGCCAAATCGAAAATAGTTGGAAACAGTAATCCCCATCTATCCTCATGAATTTTTGTTTGCATAACCTATAATTATTTATCTTTCGCGAATAATTATTATCTAACGGTTATACCCATTTCATGGAAAATCAATCAGCACCGATAAAGGGAGTAGCGCAAACAGCGCAGAAGTACGGCTTTGCTTTTATTTTAATTACATCGCTTTTCTTTTTCTGGGGCTTCGTGCACAATCTCGATCCCATCCTCATTCCCCATTTGCGCCGGGGGTTCCGGCTTAATAATTTTGAAGCTTTGCTGGTGGATTCGGCCGTGTATGTCGCCTATTTTGTGATGGCGATTCCTGCCGGTATCCTGATGAAAAAATATGGTTATAAAACCGGTATTATCCTGGGCCTGCTGCTTTTTGGGATCGGTTGTTTTCTTTTTGTTCCGGCTGCGAATACCATGCAATATATGTTTTTCCTGGGCGCGCTTTTTATTGTAGCCTGTGGGCTGGCTATATTGGAAACCGCTGCTAATCCTTATGCAACCGTTTTGGGCCCGCCTGAAACAGCCACGCAAAGATTGAATTTTGCCCAGTCATTTAATGGCCTTGCGGCTTTCGTAGCGCCGGTAGTCGGCGGATATTTTATTTTGGCCGAGAATCCGCTTAGCGATGCCGAAGTAGACGCTATGACCGAAACAGCAAGGAGCGCTTACCTGCTTTCAGAAACGGCGACCGTTAAAATGCCTTACCTGATTTTAGGAATTATTATTATCATCGTCGCTATTATTTTCATCTTCACAAAGCTTCCGGATATTAAAGATGAACAGGAATCTGAACATCGTGGATTCTTCCATGCGCTGAGGCATAAGCACCTCGTTTGGGCTGTAGCGGCGCAGTTCTTCTATGTAGGCGCGCAGGTTTGCATCTTAAGCTCGCTCGTTTTGTTTGCGAAAGACGTTGTTTTTATCGAAGAAAATGATGCAAAATGGTATTCGGGCATCGCCGGTCTTGCCTTTATGGCCGGCCGTTTTGTCGGTACTTTTTTCATGAGATTTGTGCAACCCCGTATTTTACTCGGCATATACGCCATCATTTGCATAGCGCTTTGCGCCGTGGCCATCTTAGGATCGGGAATGATTACTTTGTATGCCATGATTGGTATCGCATTTTTCATGTCGATCATGTTCCCAACCATTTTTGCATTAGGTATTGCCGGAATCGGCGCTGACACTAAATCGGGCTCCAGCCTGATCGTTATGTCGATTGTGGGCGGCGCTATTCTTCCTCCGTTATTGGGATGGATTGGCGACACAACCCAACACTTGCAATATGGCTACGTGGTGCCGTTGGTTTGCTTTGCCTTTATTGCATGGTATGCGAAAGTCGGCGTTAAGGCCGATTTAAAATCGGAAACATTGCCGGTGGGAGGCCACTAACCGACCTGGCTTTTACTTTTAATGAATAATCGACCTTTGTAATAAAAATACAGCCACGCCTGAGGCAAATCCTACAATGGCGATCCAGGATATCTTTCGAAGGTACCAGCCAAATTTGATATGCTCAATGCCCATGACGGCCACCCCTGCCGCAGAGCCGATTATAATCGCGCTACCGCCGGTTCCGGTAGTAAGCGCTAAAAATTCCCAGAAATAATGATCGGTAGGGTAGGTGCTCATATCGTACATGCCTTGCGCTGCTGCCACGAGCGGAACATTATCAACGATAGCCGAAAGCAGCCCCAACGTTGATCCGATCAGGTAATCATTTTGAAGCGTGGTGTTCAGAAAAGTGGCCAGCGACGCTAACAGGCCAAAGCTTTGCAATGCAGATACCGCCAATAAGATTCCAAGGAAGAATAAAATGCTCGGACTGTCGACTCTTTCAAGGGCCTTCGCCAGGTCGTAGTCATATTTTTTTCTTTTGTGGATTAAAGTGGTAATGATCCACATAAAACCAACCATCATCATCATGCCCATAAATGGCGGCAAATGCGTAACGGTTTTGAAGAAAGGGACAAACAACAAGCTGCCCACACCGGCCGATAAAACAATCTTTCCATGCTTTCTCTCCCGGTCGGTAGTTGTCGATACCAGGGGCTTGGCTGTTTCCTGGCCTTTAAAACGATAGCCAATAATCAGCGTTGGTATCAGGCAAACCGCAATGCTGGGAATGATCAGCATTTTAATGATATTCAATGCCGTAATCTGACCGCCAATCCACAACATAGTGGTGGTTACATCGCCCAGGGGAGACCAGGCGCCGCCGGCATTGGCGGCGATAATTACCATGCTTGCAAACCAAAGCCGGTCTTCCTTGCGTTGCAATAACTTCGCGCATAAAGATACCATTACGATGGAGGTAGTAAGGTTATCCAAGAGCGCGGAAAGGAAAAACGCTAGAAAGCTAATAATATAAAGCAGCTTTCTTTTGCTGCGTGTTGTAATTCTTTCCGTAATAATATCAAACCCATCATGCGCGTCAATCAGTTCTACGATAGTCATCGCTCCCAACAGGAAGAAAAGAATGGATGAAATATCTCCCAGATGGTGCAAAAGGCTTTCTGTGGCAGCTTCGCTATCGCCGCTTTGAAGCAAATAAATGGTCCAGCAGAGGACGCCAGTGATCAAAGCCGGCGACGCCTTATTAACCTTCGTTACATGTTCCAGAGCGATAGCCAGGTACCCAATTACAAAGACGATAATGATTGCTGCTGTTGCCATGAATGAATAATTTGATGGTGAAGCGTGGGCGATAATGCCATTAAAAAAGTCGGGCCTGCATTATTGCATCCTGCTTATAACAATACTGGCGACATTAAGTTTTTTTTGCAACCAGTTTAAAAGTTTTTCCTTGTCTTCTTCTGAAATATCTTCTTCCGACATATAGAGCGCGACAGGCACGGTTTGCGTGACGGAATCATTCAGGATGAAATCATGACTGCCGATAGATATCGTTGATATTTCCGGGAAAAGAATCCGGGCTTCCCCCATGATACCCTTATTATCAAAAGTGTTTTTATCAATTTTATTTTGAAGTTGCGACAACAAAAGATTTTTTTCTTTAAGCTCCTGCTCCGAACGGGAAACCGCCAGATTGCCCTGTTCATAAATATTGGCGAGGTTGACTGTATCCTGTTTGATTAACAAGCGGGTCGAACTCAGGCCATATTGAGGTAGTTTGTTATTAAGCGAATCAAGTTCTTTCTGCTGCAATTGTTTAGTCAGGAACGCCACCTGTATTTCCTTTGGTGAGGAATAATAATCGTTTTTATTGTAAACAATCACATCTCCTTTCGATTCAAATTCTGAGCGTAAGAAATGCTTTACATTATGCGAAAATTTTTGCTCTTTATACAAATCGTAAGCAAAATAGGCGCTGGGAACCATGATCAGCAAAATAATGCTGGTAATGATATATTTTACCCTTACCTCATGCTTCTTGTCAATTTGTTTAGTCGCCGGATACTTCAGATATTTTACAATAATATAAGTAGCGATGCAAATAAAGACACAGTTGATCGTGTATAAAAACAAGGCGCCTGCAAAATAGGCGTAGTTGCCCGTCGCCAATCCATAGCCAGCTGTGCATAGCGGCGGCATAAGCGCTGTCGCAATGGCCACGCCTGCGAGCGGCAAACCTTTTTCAACTCTGGTCATCGCAATGACGCCCGCCAGGCCACCGAAAAAGGCGATCATTACATCAAAAATATTGGGTGATGTGCGCGCCAGCAGCTCCGACTGCGCCTCTTTAAAAGGGCTTAAATAAAAATAAACCGTAGAAACGGTCAGGCTCACAATCGTTGCTACGCCCAGGTTTCGCAACGATCTTTTAAAAAGAATGAAATCAAAAATCCCCAGGCCAAAGCCCGCGCCAATAATGGGCCCCATGAGCGGGGAAATAAGCATGGCGCCAATAATTACCGCCGTTGAGTTTACATTAAGTCCCACACTGGCCACAAAGATGGCGCAGGCCAGGATCCAAATAGTGGCGCCTCTAAAATAAATATTGCTTCTTACATTTTTAAGCACTTTTATCTTATCCTCTTCGCCGCTGTGCAAATTGAATAGTCTACCCAAGCTGTTCATGTCATTCATTTATAGGTTTGTCGCGCCTGCATCCTGGATGGTTCGAGCCGAATCATCTCAATTGCAATTATAATAAAAACAGCCGGTATTTTTGATGCCGGCTGTTTTTGTAAAATTCGTAATTCTTCGGATTTAAACTTTATACATCCGGTTAGCCGAGTTGATGTATTCCAACGGGTCAAAAGTTTTATCAAACGACTCCTGTAGTTCTTTCATTTTTATTTCAAGGTCTTTGATGCGCGTTCCCAGCTGAGGGTCGGCTTTGTATTTTTCAAACAGCTCTTTATACTTCAGCAGGTTTTGGCTGATCCGGAACGTCACCTGCCCGAAACGCTGCTTCAGCGATTGCACATCGTTCATTTGAATAAAAGCTTTTTGTCGCCAGTCTTTCGGATTTTTTTCTTTTTCCTGGCTTACAAATTTCGCAGCTTCATCTCTTAGCTTAGTTAAGTATTGATAACGCTTTTCTGCATCATTTTCGTCCGAGAAATTAGACTGAAAATTCGCCGGCGAGGTTTTGATGATGGCCAGGTTTTCTTTTAAAGATTTATCATATTTTTTTTGCAAGTCCTGAAGCTCCGTGGTAATAGATTCCCACTCGTTTTCGATGCGGTCGTTGTCATAATTGAACTGGCTGATTTTCATGGTGAGGGTGAGCATCTGCTCGCTTTGTTCTTTCAGCGCTTTTTCCTTCTTGCCCAAATTGTCGATATAGCTAGTCATGCTGGAAAACAGCGCCGAAGTGATCGGGCCGGTAACCGGTGTGCCTTTTGTAAAATTCCCGGCAAAGCTCAGCAGGTTGCTGGTCACATTCAATACCGGGCTTTCAGCCTTTTTTTCTTTCACATAAGCAGCATACTGATTATACCATTTTGTATAACCGTCGTAGTTCATGGGGTTGCCTGTTTCGCTCAGCGCATTAAAAAACGATTTAGTTGAATTAAATAATAACAGGGGTTTGATTTCCCGATCCATCGATACCAGGTTTACCATCGCCGATTGATAATTCGCCTGGAAAAGATTGAGCTCGTTTTGCTCAATCGCTTTTTGCTTGGCTTCTACCGCCTGCACCCGCTGTTGCAGCTTGTCTGCCTTTTCGTTAGCGTCTTTCGACTGCGCGATCGATTTGTCGAGGCTTGAAAGACGCTGGTCCAGTTTATTCACAGTGGAATCGATAGACTGCGTTCTATTATTAAAATTATTTTGAATATCGTTTAAAACTTTATCCCTTAACGTCATTTCGTGTTTGAGGCTGTCAAATTGAGCCATGGCCGAAAATGCCAAAAAAGAGATAAAAATCGAAAGCAAATACTTCATAATGGTAAGTTTTTTTAGAACAGGCTTTTATATACAAATAATTCGCCAGTTTTTAGTAAAACGCTGATATTGAAAATCATCGCATCATTACCGCAAAGCGGCCAACGGTCGGCGAAGATAATGTATAATGAAAAAAAGGACTACCTTTGCGTTATTATTTGCCTCTAAACCAACAAGATGAAACCGAAACTGACGTTAAGACCATTGCTGTTTTTATTGCTGCCCATTCTGTTTGCTTCATCCCTTTTGGCCCAATCCAGTGAAAACTTTGACGGCATTTTTGTCGATGGGTCGGGTTATAATTTTGGCGTACAAGGCCAATCCCGTACGATAAATGGCTGGAGATTCGCCCTACTTCAAAATAATGGTACTAACGATCCGGATGGTACAATTGATATTACTAATCAGCCCGATCAGACCAGTTTGGCCGGCCCGGGTGATAATGCTTTGTTTCTTGGGGGCTTCTTTGGAAGCGGGACCGCAGCTACTACCGCAACCATCAGGCAGGTTACTGGCGACCCGTTCCATATGCTTTCTTTCAGAGTGGAAAGTGGCGAAGCCGCTGCGAATGGTTACCGGATTACAGGATATCGCAGTGGCAGCGCGGTTTCAGGTGCGTCGCGTGATTTTACCGTGCCGGCCTTTCCATCATCAGGAGGGACTTTAGTGCAGTTAACCGAACCCGGTTGGGGAAATGTAGACGAAGTGAGGTTTGTCCGCCAGAATGGCACTGCCGATATTTTGTTTTATATCGATGATTTTACCGTGAGCGCTGCGCTCCCCGTTAATTTTGGCGCCTTGCAGGCTAATTTAGCGGACGACATGCTTTCGGTAAAATGGGCCACTCTTTTTGAAACCAACAATGATCATTTTAATATAGAAATTTCTGCCGATGGCAAACATTTCACAACCATTCATTCGGTAGGTTCAAGGGCGGAGGATGGAAACAGCGATATGTCAATTGATTACGATATTTCCATCCGACGGGCGCAAAGCCTGGTCGGCAGTGCAATATTGGGCGTCCTGTTCCTGATTCCCTTCCGGCGTCGTAAATTCATGTTGATGACGGCTGTGTTCGCTGTAGCTACAATGCTGGCCATCAGCGCTTGCTCCAAAGATGATCATCCGCCGATGCACGAAATCTTCGACAAAGA
The DNA here is from genome assembly GCF_039652435.2 of Niabella insulisoli. Taxonomy (GTDB): domain Bacteria; phylum Bacteroidota; class Bacteroidia; order Chitinophagales; family Chitinophagaceae; genus Niabella; species Niabella insulamsoli. The sequence goes on from NZ_CP190246.1 coordinate 1,144,327, forward strand.
TGTGTTTCTGCGCATTGCGCAGGTCGATAAAGACGGAGAAATATCCTATTCCAAAACGGTAAAAGTCGTTCAGCGTTAGCGGCAGCTTTCAACTTGACAGGATATCGATTTACTGCTACCTTTGTTTACTAAAGTATGCTGATGTCCGTAAAAAAAGACTTTTTTGAAAGCCCCGATTATTTCAGGATAGATGAATTGCTCAGCCAGGAGCAATTGATGATCCGCGATGCCGTGCGCACTTATGTCAAAAAAGAAATAACGCCTGTTATTAACGATTACGCGCAGCGCGCCGCGTTTCCTGAACATATTGTAAAACAACTGGGCGATTTGGGTTGCTTTGGGCCAACCATTCCCGCTACTTATGGCGGCGGCGATATGGACTATATCAGTTATGGATTAATGATGCAGGAACTCGAGCGCGGCGATAGCGGCGTCCGGTCGACGGCATCGGTACAGGGATCGCTGGTCATGTACCCCATCTTCGCCTATGGCAGCGAAGCGCAAAAACAAAAATATTTACCGAAGCTGGCTTCTGGCGAGTGGCTGGGCTGCTTCGGGTTGACCGAGCCCGATCATGGAAGCGACCCCGCTGCTATGAACACCAGTTTTAAAGCAGCCCCGTCTTCAGGCGATGATACAAGAGATTATGTGATTTTAAATGGCTCAAAAATGTGGATCAGTAATGCGCCTTTTGCGCAGGTAGCTGTTGTTTGGGCAAAAGATGAATCGGGAGAAGTACATGGGTTGATTGTGGAGCGTGGCATGGAGGGCTTTTCTACGCCGGCGACGCCAAATAAATGGAGCCTTCGCGCGTCGGCTACCGGCGAATTGATTTTTGATAATGTAAAAGTGCCGAAAGAAAATATATTGCCCGGTGTGAAAGGTTTAAAAGGGCCGCTAAGCTGCCTCACAAAAGCCCGCTACGGTATCGCCTGGGGTGTTGTTGGCGCCGCCATGGATTGTTATGACACAGCGCTCCGCTACGCCCGGGAAAGGCAGCAATTTGGAAAGCCTTTAGCGGCCTTTCAGTTGCAACAGAAAAAGCTGGCGGAAATGATTACGGAAATTACGAAAGCACAGTTGCTCAATTGGCGCCTGGGTGTATTGATGAACGAACAAAAAGCCACGCCGCAGCAGGTGAGCATGGCAAAGAGGAATAGTTGTGAAATAGCGGTAAATATTTGTCGTGATGCGAGGCAAATACTTGGCGCCATGGGGATTACGGGCGAGTACCCTGTGATGCGGCATATGATGAATTTGGAAAGTGTGATCACTTACGAGGGGACCCATGATATTCACTTGCTGATTACAGGGATGGATGTCACGGGGTTGAATGCTTTTAAGTAAGGGGAGTGGTGGAAGCTGGATGCTGGATAGTGGATACTGGATAGTGGATACTGGATGCTGGATAGCGGATATTGGATATTGGATAGCGGATACTGGATAGTAGAGCATCGCACATCGAGCAACGAGCATCGCGCATCCAGCATCTCGCAACAAGCATCTCGCAACGAGTATCGCGCATCGCGCATCAAGTATCGAGAAACGAGCAACGAGCATCCAGCATCAAAAATTTAAAACATGCGTATTTATTTGATAGGATTTATGGGAGTGGGTAAAACTCACTGGGGCAAGCAGCTGGGGAAGAAGCTGAAAATGCCGTTTTTTGACCTCGATGAACTCATTGAAAACGACGAAGAAAAATCGGTGAATGAGATTTTCAATCAGGAAGGCGAAGAGTATTTCAGGATGAAGGAAAGGGAAATACTACATTGGGTCACCGAAACCCACCAGTCGATGATTCTTTCCTGTGGTGGCGGCGCACCCTGTTTTTTTAATAATATCGATTATATGAATGGCAAAGGTGTGACAATATGGATTGACGCCCCCTTTGAAATTCTCTTAGGCAGGTTGCGGCAACATAAAGATACCAGGCCGCTGCTCAAAGACCTGGACGACGAACAATTAAAAGCCTATATTGTTAAGAAAACCAGCGATCGGAAAATGTTCTATGAGCGTGCCCAGATTCGCGTCGACGATCAAAAGATAAAGTTGGCCGATTTTATTGAATTGATCTGTAAAGATGAAACCGCCGGCGACTGATAAAAAAATTATAAACCACAGTAATGTATAAGTTCTATTTGGCTGCCGGAACTATTTTATCCGGCCTTGGTGTAATATTAGGCGCATTCGGCGCTCACCGGTTAAAAGAGATTGCGCCAGACTCGGTGCCCACCTTTCAAACGGGTGTGCAATATCAAATGTACCATGCGTTTGCGTTGATCCTCGTGGGTATTCTTTTTGAAAAAATTCCCGTAAGGGCGATGCATTGGGCAGGAATTTCTTTCCTGATTGGTATTTTGCTTTTTTCAGGGTCACTTTATGCACTAACCGCCTTAAAGAGTACGGGCAAAGTTGGCCTGGGCGGCATTGGCATTATTACGCCGATTGGAGGACTGTTTTTCATCATGGGTTGGGTGGCGCTCTTGCTGGCGGTTTTGAAGAAATAAACGGACGCCCTGTAGCGGCTACTTATTTTTTGCAATCAACCTTACAACCTTTCAGCTTTACTATCTTTGCGCCTATGGCGACGAAGAGTAAATTGAAGAATAAAAAACCAACAGGCCGGGCGAAAAATGCTAATGCTTCTTTTTCTGCGGAAAAGGAAGAAAAAACTCAACTGAAACAATTGGCGCAGGATGAACGCACCTGGAAAATTACGGGGCTCAGTTTCCTGCTGATTTCCTTGTTTTTGATTATTGCTTTTGTCTCGTACTTTTTTACCTGGCGGCAGGATTTTGTGCAGGTGTCGAGAGGGGTTGAAATACTTGCCGACACCGACACAACGGCCGATAACCTACTGGGAAAGACGGGGGCGCTCGTTTCGCATTTATTTATTTATAAGCTTTTCGGAGTTGCATCGTTACTGATCTGCACGTTTTTCTTTGTGGTAGGCGTGAACCTGATGTGGCGCAGGCGCGTGTTTTCCATTTGGCGCAATTTAAAATATGTCACCCTGGGAATGCTGACGGTGGCCACTATTCTTGCATTTGTGTTGCGCCAGGAAGAATTTAGCTGGGGCGGAGGTGTTGGCAAGGTGATCAGCGATTGGTTAACGGCCTCGCTCGGTTTTGTGGGCACTTCGGCTATTTTACTGCTGATTGTTATCGCCTATCTGATCTGGCAATTTAACCCGGCGTTTAGTTTTCCAAAGAAATTGTCGCGCCCGGCAGCAGCGGATGGCGCAGCGCCTGTTGAAGCCAAAGAGGAACTGCCCTTGCCTAAACATGATTTTGTTGAAGAAGATACTAAAGAAGCAACTTCCGCTGCAAAACTGGTTATCGATGAGGAAGCTGAAAAGCCAAAACATAACCTGGGTATCATAGAAAAAGAAACAGCCGCTTCGAAAGAAGAAGAAAAAGGTTTTGAGCGCATTACCGTATTAAAGCCTGAAGCGAGGATTGATTTTGACGACCTTCCGGCGGCCAGCGAAAAATCGAAAGCTTCTTCAAAAACTGCGTCAGAAGAAAACCTGAAACTAGAAATCAATGATGCGCCGCTACCGAAGACCGAGGAGGAAGAGCGGACGGCAGTGTCTTCTGAAAAGGCGAAAAGCTATGAACCTACCCTTGATTTGAGAGATTATCGTTATCCTACGCTGGACCTGCTGGCCTCCTACGGATCTGAAAAAGTGGAACACGACCAGGAAGAACTGGAGGCTAATAAAAATCAGATCATAACAACGCTTCGCAATTATGACATCGAAATTCAGCGCATTAGCGCTACCATCGGGCCGACTGTAACGCTTTATGAAATCGTACCTGCCGCCGGTGTCCGCATATCAAAAATCAAAAACCTGGAAGATGATATCGCCCTCAGCCTTTCGGCCCTGGGTATTCGCATCATCGCGCCGATTCCGGGGCGTGGCACAATCGGTATTGAAGTGCCCAATGCGAAAAAAAGTATTGTGAGCATGAAAACATTGCTCGCTTCAGACAAATATCAAAACAGCGCTCATTCGCTTCCTATCGCGCTTGGAAAGAAAATCGATAATGAGCTGTTTATTGTCGATCTGGCAACGATGCCGCACTTGTTGATGGCAGGCGCGACGGGCCAGGGTAAATCAGTGGGCATCAATGCGATTCTGGTATCATTGCTTTATAAAAAACATCCATCTCAACTAAAATTTGTTTTGGTTGATCCGAAAAAAGTGGAGTTGAGCATTTACAGCCATATTGAAAGTCATTTCCTGGCAAAACTGCCCAACGAAGAAGAAGCCATTATCACCGATACGAAAAAGGTAATCAATACACTGAACGCGCTGTGTATTGAAATGGACAACCGCTACGACCTGCTTAAAGAAGCGGGCTGCCGGAATATTAAAGAATACAATGCCAAATTCACGGCAAGAAAACTAAACCCTGAAAAGGGCCATCAGTTTTTACCGTTTATTGTGTTGGTAGTAGATGAATTTGCTGATTTGATCATGACCGCCGGCAAAGAAGTGGAGATGCCCATTGCGCGGCTGGCGCAGTTGGCGCGCGCCGTTGGTATTCACTTAATTATCGCTACACAAAGGCCGTCGGTAAATATCATCACGGGAACGATTAAGGCAAACTTCCCGGCGCGTGTGGCTTTTAAAGTAAGTAGTAAAATTGACAGCAGAACGATTTTAGACGCGGGTGGAGCAGAACAATTGATCGGTAAAGGAGATATGCTTATCAGCCTGAACGGCGAAATTGCGCGTTTGCAATGTGCTTTTGTAGATACGCCCGAAGTGGATAAAGTAGTTGAATTTATTGGCTATCAGGACGGTTATCCGCAACCCTTCCTGCTTCCTGAATATGTGGATGAAAAAGAATTGGAAAGCGGCGACTTTGATTTAGGCGATCGCGACTCTTTGTTTGAAGATGCCGCCAAATTAATTGTTGCCAACCAGATAGGATCTACCTCTTTGTTGCAACGCCGGATGAAACTTGGTTACAACCGAGCTGGCCGCTTAATGGATCAACTCGAAAGCGCAGGAATTGTAGGCCCCAACCAGGGCAGCAAAGCGCGCGAAGTCCTTATAAAAACAGAGGCTGAGTTGCAGCAACATCTCGAAATGCTGAATTAATCTCCGGCCAGCCATCATTTTAATGTTTGCGTTTAGCAATTTCATGAATATGTTAATTAATGTTAACCAGCGTACCACGGCACGGAAATTGGCGTCTTAGCTGTAAAAGAATATCCTATAGATTAAAAATTAAAAAATGAGTATGAAGAATTTGTATGTTACCGGAGCTTTATTGCTTTTATCCGTTTTTTCTTTTGCGCAGCAAAAAGACCCGAAGGCAAAAGCCATCCTTGACCAGGTGAGCGCGAAATTTAAATCTTATCAAACCGTGAGCGCTAATTTTGCTTACGAAATTGCAAATGCTGCGGGTAAAGTACTGTCAAAGAAAAGCGGCGTTGTGCAAATGAAGGGCAATAAATACGCCATCAATCTCGGCAATAATAAAATTATCAGCGATGGTGTCACTATTTGGAACTATGATCCTGGGGCAAAGGAGGTAACTGTAAACAGCGCTACAGCTTCCGAAGGAACGATTACGCCGCAGAAGCTTTTCACCGATTTTTACAATAAAGATTTTATGTATGTGATGGATAAAGACGGCACAGTTGGAGGCAAGGCTGTTAACAAAATCATCATGCAGCCAATTGATAAAAACAAACCGTTTGCACGCGTGTATGTTGCGGTAGATAAGGCCACAAAGAATATCATTAGTACCACGGTTATAGAAAAATCAGGTAACCGGTATGTTTATAACGTTAGCAATTTCAAAACCAACACAGCTATTCCCGATGCAACTTTCACTTTCAACAAAGCGAAATACCCGGGCGTAGAAGTGGTGGATTTGCGATAAAACTTTTTTAAACTTAAATTTGAAAGCTCCTTTACGGAGCTTTCTTCGTAATGAAGCCTTGCACAAAAAAATAGATAACCCGATGGCTGAAGATTTAAATATAATAGGCGGTTCAAAAGATGATCAATATCGTTCGTTGATCCCGCAGATAAAAGGCCTGTTAGAAGGCGAGGATGAATTAATTGCTAATCTGGCTAACGTATCAGCGGCCCTTAAGGAACAATTTAATTGGTTATGGGTAGGTTTTTACCTGGTTAAAAAAGATCAGTTAGTACTGGGGCCTTTTCAGGGGCCGGTAGCCTGCACGCGCATTCGAAAGTGCAGGGGCGTTTGTGGAAAAGCCTGGGAACACGCGCAAACATTAATTGTTCCTGATGTTGAGCAATTTCCAGGTCATATTGCATGCAGCAGTTTGTCGAAGTCAGAAATTGTAATACCGATTGTAAGGCAGAGAGAAGTGGTGGGTATTTTGGATGTAGATAGCGAATTATTGGATAATTTTGACGAGACCGACCAATACTATCTCGAAGCAATTGTAGCAGCGCTGAAATTTGAAACAATATGATTACGAAAAAGATAATAGTGAAGGGAAAAGTCCAGGGTGTTTTTTTTCGCAAATTTACTATGGAGAAAGCAGCCGAGCTTGGGGTAACCGGAACGGTAAAGAATCTTGCTGATTTGCATACGGTTGAAATCATTGCCACCGGCGCGGATGCGCAGCTTGTCGATTTTATAGAATGGTGCAAAAAGGGGCCGGCCAAAGCGGACGTCACCGCCATAGAAATTATAGATCAACCCCTGCAGGAGTTCAAACATTTTTCCATTTTGTAGCAACTAAATTCTGTTTCACATAATAATAAAAATCTAATGAAGAAAATTGTCTCGTCTTTAATGCTTTTGATAAGCGCCGCAGCGATTGCTCAAACCCAACCTCCTCAACTCACTGAAGTGTGGCAACCCGAGCCGCGGATTGTAACGCCCGGCAAAACGGCCGCAGATGCGCCGGAGGATGCTATTGTTTTGTTTAACGGTAAAGACCTTGCCGAGTGGCAATCGGCGGACGGGCAGGCTGCAAAATGGAAAGTGGCCGATGGCGCACTGACCGTGGCAAAAGGGACCGGCGTTATTAAAACTAAAAAAGCTTTTGGCGATTGTCAACTGCATATTGAATGGCGTTCGCCGGCCGAGGTAAAAGGTGACGGGCAGGGAAGAGGCAACAGTGGTATTTTCCTGATGGGAGCCTATGAGTTACAGGTGTTAGACAGTTATAAAAACCGCACTTACAGCAACGGACAGGCCGGAAGCATTTATAAACAATTACCACCGCTTGTCAACGCTTCGCGGAAACCCGGCGAATGGCAAACCTATGATGTTATCTTCACGGCGCCGGTTTTCAACAAAGACAGTTCGCTGAAATCGCAAGCCAGAATTACGGTGATCCACAACGGTGTTCTGGTACAAAATAATGCTACGATTTGGGGCGCTACACAATATATTGGCATTGCAACTAACCAACAACATGGTGAAAAAGAACCATTGGTTTTGCAGGATCATGGTAATCCGGTAAGTTTTAGAAATATTTGGATCAGGGAACTGTAGAAAACAGCAAAGCCTGTTTTTCGGGGTTTTGCCGGTTTTCGAAAGGGCCAAATCAGCCCATTTTCATGACAATGCAAAAATTATAGAAAATAAATTTTTTTTATATCAGGTAATTTCACTACCTTGTCTGTTCTCAAAGAAGGAGAAGGATGTCGGGTAGGAAATAATTAAGTTTTAAAAGCAGTCGAAAGACTGCTTTTTTTTGTATTGAAAATCAATTCTTAGGTCGGTTTGACTTGTTCATAGATGCCCTAAACCACAGCGCTTCTGATTCGAACCAATTGCGTTAGCAATTCCTCAAGTTTATTTAAATCAAGCATGTTCGCGCCGTCGCTTTTGGCGAGCCGGGGATTGGGGTGCGTTTCAATAAATAAGCCATCGGCTCCGCTTGCTATTGCTGCCTTGGCAATAGTTCCTATAAGTTGAGGATTGCCTCCGGTAACACCGCTGCTTTGATTGGGTTGTTGCAGGCTGTGCGTGCAATCCATCACCACCGGAACCTGGTGTTCCTGCATCCAGGGAATATTTCTATAATCCACCACAAGGTCGGTGTAGCCAAAGCTGTTGCCGCGCTCGGTTAATAATACTTTTTGATTGCCGGCATTGTTAATTTTTTCGACGGCAAATTTCATCGACGGCCCACTTAAAAACTGTCCTTTTTTTACATTGATAATTTTACCGGTTTGCGCTGCCGCTTCCAATAGGTCGCTTTGGCGGCAGAGAAAAGCAGGAATTTGCAAAACATCCGCATAAGCCGCTGCCATGGCTGCTTCCGAAGGCGAGTGGATATCAGTAACTGTCGGTAGTTCAAATGTTTTTGCTGCCTTTTGCAATATTTTCAGCGCGGCTTCGTCGCCAATGCCGGTAAAAGAATTTCCGCTGGTTCGATTGGCTTTGCGGTAAGAAGATTTAAAGATATAGGGGATGCCGAGGTTTTTACAAATCGTGCTCACCTTTTCGGCTACTTCCAACACGATGGCCTCGTTTTCTATGACACAAGGGCCGGCTAGCAAAAAGAAATTGTTTTCATCATAAGACTGTTTTTCAAACAGTTTTTTAAGGAATGTTTGCATGCTGCAAAGATATGTTTAGTTCCTAAGTTTTAACTATTCTGATGGTTGAGCGGCAGGGGAATCGTTTGCGCAAACCGTTAATAGAGCTGTATTAAGTTGTAAGTTTGTGGCCAATTTTAAACTATGACTAAGGATAAAGTATTGGTAATCGGCTCGTCGGGCCAGATAGGCGTTGAGCTTACATTAGCTTTGAGAAAAATCTATGGTAACAACAATGTCGTAGCGTCTGACTTGCGGGAGGAGAACGAATTGTTGAAAGGCACGGGGCCTTATGTGAGTATTGATGTGATGAATAAGGAAATGCTTCATGTTCAAATTATTCGTCAGAATATTACCCAGATTTATCTTTTGGCAGCAATACTATCTGCGACCGGTGAAAAAAATCCTGGTCTCGCCTGGCATTTAAATATGCAGGGCCTGCTCAATGTGTTAGACATTGCGCGTGAGGAAAATATACAAAAAGTGTATTGGCCGTCTTCCATCGCCGTTTTTGGCCCCACTTCACCAAAACAAAATTGCCCTCAACAAACCATTATCGAACCAACTACGGTTTATGGCATTAGTAAATATGCAGGGGAATTCTGGTGTAATTATTACAATATTAAATATGGAGTGGATGTCAGAAGCCTGCGCTATCCCGGTTTGATTTCTTATAAGTCGGCGCCTGGCGGTGGCACGACCGATTATGCAGTAGAGATTTTTCACGATGCTTTGGAGGAAAAAAAATACCGCAGCTTCCTGACTGAAGATACTTACCTGCCTATGATGTATATGCCCGACGCGATCCGGGCAACCATCGAACTGATGGAGGCGCCCGCCGAGAAGATTTCGGTCAGAACTTCTTACAATGTCGCTGCGCTGAGTTTTTCTCCGAAAGAAATTGGAAACGAAATAAAAAAGCATATTCCTGATTTTGAAATGGAATACGAACCCGATTACCGCCAGGAAATTGCAAGTAGCTGGCCTCAGAGTATTGACGATAGTGTGGCCAGGAACGACTGGGGTTGGAAGCCGGAATTTGACCTGGCGTCCATGACCGCCGATATGCTGGCCAATCTGGCGCCGGCAAAATAAATACGACCGAATTGAATTTGTGAAAGAGCAGTTTATCTGCTCTTTTTTTATGCAAGGCGGCTCCGTGTCAGGTCTGCTTTGATTGTCTGGCGTCTCATTTTACATGAAAAAATCCACAATTTTATATTTCTATAATAGGAAAATAAATGCCCAATTGCACTTTAACACTATATTTGTTTTTCATAGGAGTATTGTTTGGGCCTGAGAACCGGATAACTAACCGCCCAAAAAGCGATCTTAAACACCCTGCTTTGTAACGCTTGCCATGTTAAAAGCAGGAACACTGACGAACTAACAAATGGCTAATTGCGAAATGAAATAAAAATGGGAATCAGAGTTCAAATTATTGAAGAAAGTAAGGCTGCCTGGGATTTGATCAAATACAAGATTGAAAGCACAAGTGAAAAAAAGCTGGATATCTTGCCCTATTGCCCCTCGTTAGAGGAGTCGGTAGGTTCGCTTTTCCTGTATAAGCCTGATATTTTGATTTCTGATTTAAAAGTATTGTATAGTTACAATCTCGATGTGATCGAAAGCCTTTTTTATCAGAATATCACCAAGCCTAAAATGATCATCTTGGCTGCGCAGGGGCAGATGGATGGCATTCAGCGAATCGTTGAAATAGGTATTGCCGCTTTGGTAATGAAACCGTTGAACGCTGATAATCTTGCCCGGGCGATTCTTCGGGTATCCAGTTCCATTGAAAAAGACAAGGAAACACAAGCCACGGATCATTTTATCACGCTAAAATCGAACCGCTCGTTATTGTATCTTAATCAGCAGGATATTTTATTTATTGAATCGAATCGTAATATATGCACGATCATTCAGAAAGATGGCACCCATAAAACCGTAAATGAAAGCATCAGTAGTATCGATCAGCGATTGCTGGCGAAAGAGCTGATGCGTATAGATAAAAGCACCATTATTAACCTTTCAAAAATCGTTTATTTAGGCGGCGACAAGTATAACAAAGAATGTCGCTTAAAGTTAGACAACGGAACAGAGATTGCCAAAACACTTAGCAAAATTGCCATGAGCCGCCTCTACAAAATTGTCGCTAACAACGTAAAAAATAAAGGACAAAACGATATTTAGATGCGTTTCGTCCTTCAAAAGCCACTTTATTTCTTTTTTGTTAATTGAAATAAAATTATATCCTAAAATTGTCCAAAATATATTCCTGCGGTAAGCCGAAAAGCAGAAAAGAGAGTAGGCACATTATTTAACAAAAACAGAGTTAATCAATTAAAAACTTAATTACTATGAGACGATCCTTCTTATCCGTTCTCGTTCTAGCCTCACTGCTTGTGGGAGTAGAATCTTGTAAAAAAGGAGACACAGGTCCTGCGGGTCCTGCGGGTCCTACAGGCGCAACAGGTGCTGCTGGCGCTGCTGGTACTGCCGGCGTAGCTGGTAAAGACGGCACAAAAATCCTTTCCGGTACTGGCGCTCCTTCTGGTGGTGTTGACGGAGATTTTTATTTTAACACAACAACCAAAACTTTATTTGGACCAAAAGCTTCAGGTGCTTGGCCTTCAACTGGTGTAGTATTAGCGGGTGCTACAGGCGCTGCTGGTGCAGCAGGTGCTACAGGCGCAACTGGTGCTACAGGCGCAACTGGTGCTACAGGTGCAGCAGGGACAAATGGTACCAACGGTACAAAAATCATCAGCGGAACTGGCGCTCCTACTGCAGCGATCGGTGCTGACGGAGATTTCTACTTTGATACAAATACTTCTATTTTCTACGGTCCTAAAGCCGCTGGAAGCTGGGGTACAAACCAAATGCCGTTAGGTTCTGCATACGCAGCTAAAACTTTCTACATCACTGCTGGTTTAGAAAGTGTAACTGCTATTCCAGGTACTAGGGTAAATGGTCAAAAAAATACATTTACTTGGGGCCCGGTTGAAATCGGTTCAAGCTATTTCTTAAATGCTGACGATTTATTCCGTATTAGCAAATACCCAGGATGGGGTCTTAACCGTGAGATGGTTTTCCAAACAGATCCGGTAGGTGCTCCTGGCGTGTTTGACGCAGTTCCGGATAACGCTGCTCAGTTAGGTACTGCTCCTTTCCAAGTAGGTGCTAAGTTCCGTTACACTCAGAACTTCACTAACCCAACTCAGGAGTTTACTTTAACTCAGGATGATGTAGACCGTTTGATTGTTGATGCAGGTAATGCATTTAACTACCTGACTTACGCTGCGGTTGATCAAAGCGTTAATCTTTCTACTGCTGCTGTAGGCTTCCGTCTTCAGTTCCACAGAACTAAGCGTGTTGATATCACTGATATGACTACAGCTGAAGCTGATGCTGCTGGAGCTTTCCACGCGCAATACTCGGCTCAAACAAATATCGATCTTAACAGCATCCCTGGTTTAGGAAACAAAATCGAGTCTTACAAACAAGACGGTAAAGTATTCCTGAAATACAGATACTACGATCGTACCGGTACTCCTGGTTACAGATACGAAACTGGTGCTGGTGCACAAGTAGGTTGGATGGATATCACTAACAGCTATCTTTATCAGTACACTGTAGGTGGCGCTATGTTTGGACCTTCCGGAGTTTACTCAACTACAAATGTTCCTGCATATACAGTTGCATGGCCTTCAAACTTAGGTGGTTACACTGCTAATCCGTTTGCTGGTAACAACTATCCTGGTTCTACTCCTGCTTCTGTATTAGGTGCTACTGGTTACACTGTTTCTTTCGGAACTGATCAGTCAGTTGCTGCAGTTGCAACTTCTTATATGAGAAGTGGCCGTGTAAGATTAAACTGGACTATCACAACTGGTTCTAACTTGACTAATACTCCAACTCAGGTTCCTTACGGTCCAATCACTTTGGTTAACCCTAACGCTTCTTTGAATGTAGTAGCTGATAGCTGGGTTGCTGGAACTTACAACACAACTAACACTGCGATTCCTTACTGGACAGGAACTATTGCGCCTGCAAGCACTAACGTGTACTACAGAGCTCCAAACGAGCTTACTGCATACATCAATGGTGTTCAGTACACAATTCCTGCGAACAACACAGTTCCAAGAATAGATATCATGAACGGCCAACAACCAGCATTCTTCCAAGGTGCTCCTTTGGTACAGATTCAGGTTTATGCTATTCCTGGTGAGATCGTTAGAGCAGCAGCTGCTAAAGGTATCAACGTTAACAACGCTGACGCTTTATCTAGCTTCGCTGAAACTTTCCAAAAATAATCACACTAAGATTATATTGAAAATGGGCTGTATTTTACAGCCCATTTTTGTTTTTATTCTTTCTTAATTTGTTGTAAAATTGTAAGCTATTATACTTACACAGCTGCAGATGGAAAAATCGCTGAGTATCATCATCCCGGTTTATAACGAAGAAAAAGCCTTGCCACTGGTGCTTCCGGAGTTGTTGTCTTTTGTAAAGGCGCATGGCTATCAATTGATCTTGGTGAATGATGGGTCTACGGATAGCACTTTAGATACGCTAAATAGTTATGTTAGCGGGCATACCGAATGCCGTATCATACATCACAAGGTGAATCGCGGCTATGGTGGCGCCATTAAAAGCGGTATTTGGGCCGCTCGAACTGATTTCCTGGTAACAATTGACGCCGACGGCCAACACGTGCTTGAAGATATTAACCGTCTTTTCGATCAACTTAAACTAAAGGACGCCGACATGGTTATCGGCAGCAGGAGGGGCAATAAGGATGCTTCAGTAATCAGGGGTGTCGGCAAAAAGATAATCCGGTGGCTCGCCAAAAGAATGATGCCTATGCCAATTTATGATCTCAACTCAGGGTTGAAATTGTATAACACAAAACTGGCTCAAAAATATATTACGCTATGCCCCAATTCAATGGCTTTTAGTGACATCATCGGGCTCGTTTTTATCAGTCAGCGGCACCTTGTTTTAGAACATCCTATCAGCATTAAAGCAAGGGTAGAAGGCGAAAGTACCATAGGTGTAAAAACTGCTTTTGATACGGTGTTAGAGATTTTGAATATGGTGATTTTGTTCAATCCGATGCGAATATTTTTACCGCTTTCCCTTGTCTTCGTTGTCACAGGGCTAATATGGGCGATTCAATTTCTCGTAGTAGGCAAGGGGCTTAGTAATGGAGCAGCTTTTCTGATTTCCGTAGGCGTCATTTTTTTTACAATTGGGCTTATTAGTGAGCAATTATCTCAACTGAGAAAGTCGGGAATCATTAACAAAGAAAAAAATTATTGATGTATTCCGGGCTTGCGAGAAAAATGTTTGGATCGAAGATTTCAAAATTGTAGCATATCATGACTGACAGAAAATTGCTTTTGCGGGTAACGCTGGGATGGTTTTTACTTTTAATACTCGCCTATCTCAATCACTTTCAAAATGGTTTTCATTTTGACGACAGCCATACCATCACTTATAACACTGCAATCAGAAACATAAAAAATGTGCCCGCTTTTTTCTCGGACCCAACGATGTTTAGCGCCAACCCACAACATCATCATTTACGCCCCTGGGTAACCACAACGCTGGCGGTAGACTATTGGCTGGGAGGGGGATTGTATCCGTTTTTCTTTCATCTCTCTACATTTCTCGTTCATATTGGCCTCTGTTTATTGCTTTTTTCTGTATATAAAGAGATTACCGGAAACGCGTTGCAACACCGGTGGGCGCCATGGATAGCGCTTTTTGCCGCGGGTGTTTTCGGTATGCACACTGCGGTTGCCGAAACGATTAATTATGTTATTTCACGGTCTGACGTCTGGTCAACCTTTTTTATAGTGCTCTCGCTCTTTTTATTTATCAGATTTCCTGCGAAAAGAAAATACGGGCTTTATATATTGGCTGCGGTGGCAGGAGTTTTTGCGAAAGAAACGGTGCCTGTCTTATTAGTGCTGCTGTTCTTTTATATTCTTTTCTTTGAAAAAAATCTATCGGTGGCACAGCTGTTCACTGCGCGGCATTTCAAAACCGTGCTGGGCGTGGTCGGGCGATTATTGCCATTATTGCTTGCGGTTGCAATTGTACAAATTTACACGCTCACTCGGGTGAACACAGAAACGCAGGACGCGGGCTTATCCAATCCGCTGATTTCTTATTGGCTCACGCAAACCTATGTTTGGTTTAGATATTTCATTACTTTTTTCTGGCCGTTCCATTTATCCGCCGATACTGACTTGAAAGTTATATCCGATGTCAGTAACTGGCGCATTATTGTTGGGGTTTTGTTTGTAATGGCGCTCCTGGTGAGCATCGTTAAAACCTCCGCCAGGAAGGAAACCCGTCCGATTTCGTTTGGTTTAATCTGGTTTGCCGCGTCATTGCTGCCCACGTCGCTGCTGCCTTTTTCGGAAGTGATGAATGACCATCGCATGTATTTTGCTTTTACGGGATTGGCATTAGCGATCGTATATGCCGCTGGATTGCTGGTGATCCGGCGTGAAAGTTCGGTTGTGGCCCATCCATCTTATAAAAAGGCGATCATCTTTGCAATGGCTTTGATTATCGGACTACATGCTTTTGGCGTACACCAAAGAAATAAGGTTTGGTTTACAGAAGAAACACTTTGGAAAGATGTAACGGAAAAGAGCCCGGAAAACGGGAGAGGATGGATGAATTATGGTTTGTCGCTAATGAGCCGGGGCGATTATGTTTCCGCACTTAAAATGTTTGAAAAAGCCAACACTTTGTTGACTGATTACAGTTTTTTAAATATTAATATGGCTATCGCTAATGCGGGATTGAAGCGGAATGAAGAAGCGGTCGCTAACTTTGCACGGGCTATTATGCTGGCGCCGAATGATTATAACTCTTATGCTTATTACGCCCGCTATCTTGTGGAACAGCAAAAGTTTGCGCCTGCGAAGGAGATGGCCGAGAAAGCATTGTCGCTCAATAAAAATGATATCATTTCGCTGGAATCCGCTATGGCAGCGTATCAGGGATTGCAGCAATGGGATAAACTGAAGCAAACCGCCAGCTACACGTTGTCAATCGACCCGGAGAACACAAAGGCTGCTAATTACCTCGCAGCGGCGCATCAGCAAAAAGCGACTGTAGCGCTTCCATCGTCAGGCCTGAAAACATCGGAGGACTATATCAATCTTAGCCTTGTACTTTATAACGCGGGCGCCTACGAAGATTGTATTGCCGCTTGTAGGAATGCGCTGGCTTTAAAGCCCGACAACGCCGACGCTTATAATAATATTTGTGCAGCTTATAATATGCTGAAGCAATGGGATAAAGCCAAAGAAGCTTGCAAAAAAGCCCTGGAACTCAACCCTAACCACGCTAATGCGCCGGCTAATCTGAAATGGGCTGAAAATGAAAGGCTGTAAGATTAATGAGCCAGTCGGGACTTTGCGGCTTCCGGTAGAGCGCTTACTTTCTTTTGCGTGTAATCATAGCAGATCATTCCCGTTTTTGCGATCGCTACAAGTGTGGTTTGGTTGTTGTTGATTTTTTCTAACTTATACACCAGGTCGAATCCCACCCGATTAAAATCTAATGCTGCGATGGATACGGTGATCTGATCGCCATAAAAAACCTCAGTTTTAAACTCAATTCCCACGTCGCTCATGATGAGGCCCGTATTTTCAAGATTCATTTCACTATAACCCAGAGACCGTAAATATTGTAACCTTGCTTCGTGGATGATGGCCAATAATGCATGGTTGCCAACGTGGCCGCCATAGTTTAGATCAGTAATTCGTATAGGAATAATCGTAGAAAATGAAAACGTTGCAGGTAAAGCGATTTTGATACGCGCCATTGGGGTGAGATTTAATCAAATGAAGCGGCATGGGCTCATGAAAAATTGATGAATGAAACTAAAGTTTTGTTTCAGCTGCGCTTTCTTCGCTGGCCATATCCAGAATATCTAAAAAATTATCAGGAGAGGAAACCGTGCTGCTGCTGGCCATTTCTTTTTGCCATTTAGAAATCTGATCGTCGCAGCTATGGTCTTCGCCGGCGATACAATCAGCCATATTGCTCACTTTTTTT
Source organism: Niabella insulisoli (assembly GCF_039652435.2). Taxonomy (GTDB): domain Bacteria; phylum Bacteroidota; class Bacteroidia; order Chitinophagales; family Chitinophagaceae; genus Niabella; species Niabella insulamsoli. The sequence goes on from NZ_CP190246.1 coordinate 1,160,972, forward strand.
GACATGCGAACCACATTGCCGTCCTGGGTCATTAAAATGATATAACGGTTTTGAGCTTCTTTGTTTTTTTCGATGGATGCGGTATAAGCGTTGCCTAACTTAGTTTTGATTCCCGCAAGCGCCTGCTGAGCGCCCGGAGGCTGCGTAGGCTGTTGTTTCACCGCAACCGGCGTTACCACGGACGGGAGTGATTTATTCCCGGTCGCAATATTGCCGGCATAATTATTACTGGTTCCGCCTGTTTCATCTCTAAGGATAAAAAACGCAGTAACACTGATAATGGCGATAAAGCACGCGGCTGCTGCATATTTTAGCCAGCCATGATGCGCGGTAGTCTTCAACGTAGTTGCCTGGTTTTTCGGAGATAATTCGTCCCTGATACCCAACCAGGCTGTTGCCGGTGGATTTACTTTTAAACGCGATAACTTTTTTTCAATGATTTCGAGCGCGGCTTCATCGTCAAGCGTTGCCGAAATATGATGCCATGCGTTAGCAGGCGGCGTTACTTCTGTGTTCTGTAATGCCGCCACGGAACCCCATGATTTTTGTTCGTCGAGATTTAATGCAATATTATCCCACACCATTTTTGGAGGGGCTACTTCAAATTGATGTAAAGCGGATGCGATTTTTTTATTTTGGTCTTCCTGGTTTAATTCTTTTTCCAGGGCTGACCATATGTGAGCAGGAGGCTGCAGCTCGGCCGCGTTTAGTTTTGCGGCGATCTTATTATCCTGTTCCAGTTGATCTAATGCTCCAGATATATGCGCCCATGCCTCAGCCGGAGGTGATACTTCAAAATTATATATTTTTTTCAGGCTGTCCATTTTAACCCATTACTTCGGTCTGTCTTCAATATGTTTTCTTACTAAATCCTGCAAAAGCGCTTTGGCTCTGGAAAGCTGGGATTTGCTGGTGCCTTCGCTGATGCCCAGCATTTCTCCAATTTCTTTGTGAGAATAACCCTCCACAACATACATGTTAAATACGGTGCGGTAACCCGGCGATAACCGTGTGATCAATTCCAGAATATCTTTCTCTGCCAACTCATCCAAAGCCGATATATACTTTCCTTCGATCGTACTTTCTTCTTTCTCCGTAACCGGCTGCAGGTATTTTTTTCTTCGGAAATATTCGATAGAGGTATTCACAAAAATCCGGCGTATCCACCCTTCGAAGGAGCCGTCGCCTCTGAAGCTATCCAGTTTCTTAAAGATTTTGATAAATCCGTCCTGTAAAATATCCTGCGCTTCTTCTGCATTACTGGCATACCTCAAACAAACTGCGTACATTTTCGGAGAAAAGCGGTTGTACAGCTCTTCCTGCATTCTGCGGTCGCCCTCAATACACCCTGTAATTAAGTCGCTTTCTTCAATTGTATGGTTGCGTATCGGTTCCAAATTTTTTAAATATTTAAAAAGTTCTTCAAACGTACAGAAAATTTTTCATTGCAAGACAGCTGCTTTGAAGCTTTGGGCCTCATTTTTTACATCCTGCGCCGCTGTTTTGGCATGTAGATAAAGAAGGTTTATCCGGCGGCCGGTTGTTGTTCTTTTTTTAACCAGTCGATCAACTGCACCAGCGCCCTTGTTCGGTGGCTCATTTTCTTTTTTTCATCAAGTGGCATTTCGGCAAAAGTTTGCCCGGCCCCCTCGGGTATAAAAATAGGGTCGTAGCCAAAGCCTTCAGTGCCAATCCGCTCCTCCGTAATATGGCCTTCGCAAACGCCTTCAAAAAGTGTTTCCTTTCCGTTCATAATCAACGAAATCACCGTCCTGAAACGTGCTTTTCGGTTAGCAATTCCTTTCATTTTATCAAGTAGCTTGGCAATATTGTCGGCGTATTGCGGCTCCCCGTTGGCGTAGCGCGCGCTCTTCACGCCGGGCGCTCCACCGAGCGCGTCCACTTCCAGGCCCGTGTCTTCACTGAAACAATCTCTTCCTGTCAACTCGAAAATGGTTTTCGACTTTTCCGTTGCATTGGCTTCGAGCGTGTCGTGCGGCTCCGGAATTTCTTTGTCAATACCCGCTTCTTTCAGGCTGATAATTTCAAAGCCCGCTTCCAATGCTGAACGGATTTCTTTAACCTTATTTATATTATTTGTAGCAAAAACTAAAGTCATAAATTAAAGATCTGTTTTAGGCCGGTCCAAAGTTTTCCTTTACCGGGTTTGTCGGTTTGTAAATTTTCAAGCGCCGGGGCATGTATCACCGTGTAGCCGGCAAATTTTTGCACCTGGTAGGCTGGAATGTCAAATGGTAGATTGAAATCATGAGGTGTAACGCCAAACATGAGGATAGCGCTTGCGTCAAAATGATTGCGGATCGCATCACTGTCAATCTTTTCATAATTATTAAAATTGATGAGGGCCACATCGCTCAAGCCCAGTTGGCAGGCTTTAAGCAGCTGGGTTAGAAACTCAAGTTGTGGATCGGGAAGATGAACGGATTGGGAATAGTTGACAACGATCAAGACTTTTTTATCATTATTGCCCAAAAATTTCCAGTTCGAAGTAGGGTTTTCGTTTTGAGCATCGGCTGCAGTTGGCGCGGTTGGCGGCTGCGATGCCGAAGCTGTCAGGCTGGAAGGGTATAACTGTGCAAGCAAATAAGGCGATAAGGTAATTTCGTTCAAACTCATACTGTGCTTTAATTTCGCGGGAGTGTTCGTATCTTCGCATTAACAATAATAGTCAAAAATAACATTTTATGGTAGAGGCGGTTCAAATACCTGTTGAGCACATCAAAGAAAGCAAACTGCCACAGGTTGATTTTAAAAATTTAGGTTTTGGGAAGTATTTTTCTGATCACATGCTCGAAGCAGATTACGTCAATGGCGAATGGACGAGCGTCAGGATCAGGCCTTATCAGGAACTAGGATTTTTGCCGGCCCTCTCTGTTCTTCATTATTCGCAAACTATTTTCGAGGGACAAAAAGCTCATAAGGATGAAAACGGGAATGTTCATATTTTCAGGCCACACGAGAACTGGAAAAGATTAAACCGCTCGGCCGAGCGTATGGCTATGCCGCAGGTGCCTGAAGAGATATTTGTGGAGGGCATGAAGCAGCTCATCGAACTCGATAAAGACTTTATTCCGTCCGGCTATGATGAGTCTCTTTATATCCGGCCTTTCCTGTTCGCCACAGAAGAAACGCTTGGCGTAAAGGCGGCTAATGCGTATAAATTCATGATTATCACTGGCCCTGTGGGCGCTTATTTCGCAGAGCCGGCGCGCATTTACGTAGAAGAGAAATTTACAAGAGCAGCGCCCGGCGGAACAGGAGCGGTGAAAACTGGTGGCAATTACGCGGCGTCGCTTTTGTCGTCGGCGGAAGCGCGTAAACAGGGTTATGATCAGGTGCTTTGGATGGACGCGATCGAACACAAATATGTTCAGGAAGTAGGGGCGATGAATATCTTTTTCATGATTGGGGATAAGATTATCACGCCAGACCTTTCTGACGGAACTATTTTAGCTGGCATTACGCGCATGAGCTTGATCGAAATGTTTAAGGATGCAGGCCATAAAGTGGAGGAAAGAAGAATTTCGATTGATGAGATTATCGAGGCGTATAAAAGCGGCCAATTGAAGGAAGTTTTCGGCTCCGGAACAGCGGCCACCATCAGCCATGTTAAGGAATTAAAGTATAAAGACTTTGTAATGGAACTGGATGTCGATGCGATGACTGTTTCTTCGCAAATGAAAAAAGAGTTACTGGATTACAAAGAAAATAAATCCGGCGATAAATATGGTTGGCTCGAACGTGTTTAAAATCAGGATAATTCCCGAATGAACTTTTAAAAAGGTCCAAATCTTTAGGCTTTTTTAATGGATTTGGGATTCATTTTATGGACTGTGCGCCGACAAGGGGGATGCTGTCTGCCGCGCCTGACGTAGTAAATTTTTTTCTACGCCGCATTTTTGCTTTCCTGGCGTCATCGGAAAGGCGCATACGCCCCGGAAAAAGTTCCAAAAAAAAATCAATTATTTTTGTTGATTCAATTTCTTACCTTACCTTTGCCGTCCAAAAATTAAAGGACAAGGAATGCCTACAATTAATCAGTTAGTACGTAAAGGAAGAACAATAATCAAAGCAAAGAGTAAATCAAGGGCTTTAGATCAATGCCCTCAGCGCCGCGGCGTTTGTACTCGTGTATATACCACTACACCTAAAAAACCTAACTCTGCGCTTCGAAAAGTAGCGAAAGTGCGTTTAACTAATAAAATTGAGGTAATTGCCTACATTCCGGGTGAAGGCCACAATTTGCAGGAGCACTCCATCGTATTGATCCGCGGCGGAAGGGTAAAAGATTTGCCCGGTGTACGTTATCATATCGTTCGCGGTAGCCTCGATACTGCTGGTGTGAAAGACCGTAAGCAGAGCCGTTCTAAATACGGAACCAAAAAAGCTAAAAAGTAATTTAACCAGGAGGTTGAATTATTATATATATCAAAAAAAGGCTGAGTAAAGTTTTAATTCTTGAAGAAATTCAGCCGATACTAAAAATTAAATATAATGCGTAAAGCACAAGCCAAGAAACTCCCTTTAGCGCCAGATCCAAGGTTTAACGATAAACTGGTAACGCGTTTTGTAAACAACCTGATGTGGGAAGGAAAAAAAAGTGGTGCGTTCACTATTTTTTATGATGCGTTGGATAAAGTAGCGAAGCAAACCAACGAAGATGGTTACGAGGTTTGGAAAAAAGCATTATCTAATGTTACGCCGGCCGTTGAAGTTCGCAGCCGCCGCATCGGGGGCGCTACTTTCCAGATTCCTTCTGAAGTACGTGCCGACAGAAAAATTTCTTTAAGCATCAAATGGTTGATCCGTTATAGCCGCGAGCGCAACGGACGCAGCATGGCTGATAAATTGGCGAATGAAATTGTTGCTGCAAGCAAAGGTGAAGGCGCTGCTTTCAAAAAGAAAGAAGATACACACCGTATGGCTGAAGCAAACAAAGCTTTCGCTCACTTTAGAATCTAACAAACAGCCCCATGGCGGGGTTAGAAAATAGCTTTAAAAGCCCGTTCCGAAAGGAATGGGCTTTTATCATTTACGGCTGGCCAGGCCATTTAGCCCTTCAGCCTGTTGACCAGGTCGACGTAGTCTTGCATGGCCTTTTCTTTCGATGTGCCCTTTAGCGCTTCCCAGGCATTATATTTCGCCTTATTCACGATATCGAACGGGTTGGTTGGAGGATCGATATTAATATCGCCTAAAGATCCCTGTTTGTAAAGACTGTAAAGCTGCAACAGGGTCTCATTCGACGGTTTTTCAGAAAGGTTTTTACTTTCCGCCACCGCCTTTTCAAATTGTTGAATCAATTCCATGGCTTCAAATTTTTGATCAATTTAAGCTATGAGGTTGATAAAGGTGCTTTGCTATAAAAATATTGTGTTGTGTCAATAAAAAATGCCACCTCTGTTGAGATGGCATTTCGTCTGTTTCAGCATAATTTTTAGGGAGTAATTTCCGGGATGGCATGGCCCGTGCAGCCGCTGGGCATTTGAATGCGCAGCAGGCCAGCCACTGTCGGTGCGATATCGGTCATATACACTTCGCGATTGCTTTTGCCAGGTTTGATGCCCCAGCCCATCCATACGAGCGGAATATGCGTGTCGTGTGGGTTCCAGGTTCCGTGCGTCGTTCCGGTGCCGTTATAGCCGCTTTCAAACCAGCCGGGAAAAGGAATCATTTGAATGGTGCCCGACCGTTTTGCATTATACCCGTTAACGATCCTGCTTTTAATGGTTTCGGGAACGGGTTCGTTGCCAATATTTTCCACATCAACCACAAACTGAAGCTCGGGTTGTTGTTTGAGATATTTAACCGCAGCGGCCTTAATGGCGTCGTAATCCAGGTTTTGGCTATTGATTTTATTATAGTTGAAATTGATCTGGTAATTCATATCAGACAATACCAGCCTGTCTTCTTTAAACTTAGACTGGAGGTGCTCATTCAAGCCTGTGATTATGTTATTAAGCTGTAAGAAGTCGGCAGGCATTTTATTTTCTTTCATAAAATTGATGGAGTGCGCAGCGCCATGATCTGCAGTCAAAAACACCAGATAATTACCCTTTCCTACCTTTTCGTCGAGATAGCGGAAGAAATTTCCCAAGTCTTTGTCCAAACGTAAATACACATCTTCCACTTCAATGGAATTGGGGCCAAACTTATGGCCCACATAATCGGTCGAAGCGCAGTTAACCGTAAGGAAATCGGTCGCTGCCCCTTTTCCCAACGCATTCCCGGCGATGGCCGCCTTCGCGAAATCCAGCGTTAGTGTATTGCCAAAAGGCGAAGTTCTGATGACGTCTTTATTTGTTTTATACAGTTCACTAAAGTCGTGGGGGAAAGAAGTGGTTTTTTCACCCTTAAATTTTCCTTCCCATTTTACATCGTCGGCTGTACTTTGTTTATAGGTTTGAATGGGATAGAGCGTCGTCCAAGGAGTGGCCGTAAGTCTCGATGGTTCATCTTTCGCGTTAAAATCAGCAACCCATTTAGGCAATTCGTTCATATACCAGGTGCTGGTGATAAAATCTCCTTTAGCATCATCAAACCAGAACGCTCCGGTTGGATGATGGCCTGCCGGCAGAATGGAAGCGCGGTCTTTCAGCGACACGCCGATCACTTTAGATTGAAAATTCGTGGCCAGGCGCAGTTCGTCGGTGATTGTAGTAGCCAAAAGGTTTCTGGGCGACATTTTTCCCGCCTTTGACGTGCTGCCTACCGGCTGAACTGTCGAATCATCCGTGCAATACATGTTTTTCCCAGAAGCCTGATCGATCCAGTTGTTACCCGCGATACCATGAATGGCCGGTACCGAGCCCGTAAAAACGGTGGTATGTCCAACGGCGGTGTAAGAAGGAACATAATTGATAAAAGTGTTTTCGCAGCTAAAACCTTCTTTGAGCAAGCGTTTAAATCCGCCGTTATTATCATAGCGGTCATAATAGCGGTACAAATAGTCCCACCGCATTTGATCGACGACAATGCCCACTACCAATTTTGGGCGTTGAAGGTTTTGTGAAAAGGAAGAAAGGCTGATAGCCAAAGCAAGACAAGGGAGCAATAAGCGTTTCATTAACTTTAATTTTTGTCAAACATACAGCAAAAAATTTTAGGCATCATGTGATTAAATGTTTATCAGGTATTTGTAAAAATCGATGCATAAACAAAACCGCCGCAGATAGTGCGGCGGCTTGCTGGTCTTAATAGAAGGAGCTGTTGGTATGTTTGCTAATTTGATCCCGCGCCAGAGACACTTATTACCAAAATTTCGCCGGTCGCAGTACTTTCTTTAAGCAATTTTCCATTTTTAAAGATTTGCGCCTTTAACGTCGAGTTGTTATTGGGCCCTGTTGCATTGCAGCTCATTGAGGGATATCCGTCATTGGCAAAAGTAAATACGTCTGTTTCAAAATTTTGCGATCCAATATTCGATCGTGTTTCCATTCCACCCGTTCCGTCCGTGGCATATACTGCATTTGATATAACCACGCCCGGCGAGCCTACTAGTTTATATTGTATGGTATAGGTGCCGCCGGGAGCATCGTCTTTTGAACAACTATTTAACGTAAGAAATACGATGGTTGCAACGGCCATAAATAAGATTGACTTTTTCATATTTTTTTATTTGTTATTTTTTGCATCAAATGGCTCTTTGTTCGCTCATTGCCGATTGATGGGTTTTTAAAAAGGGGAAATGGAATATTTTTTAATAATTGTAATACACCTCATACTTCAGCGTTGAAATATCAGCGATCTTGCCGGGAGAGAGCTGGATAGTTCCTGTTTCCGCCGAGGTTGCCTTTGCATCGAGTACAGTAGCGAGCAACCTGTCTTCATTGTAGGTATTTCCATCTGTTGAGTTGACGGTCCATTTGATACGAAACGAGCCGTCGCTATCATAGGTATAATTCATGTCTGTGGTGTTTGTCTGATCAAAGCTGATCGATAATGTGCTGCTGCCGGCTCGCTGCGTCGCCTTGATATTCGAGATTTTGAAATCCGAAGGTTTGAACCGGCTTCCGGTTTCCCCGTCGACATCATCTTTGGAACAACTCATCAATGCGGATACTGAGACGAACGCAATCAACAATAGCGGTAGTAGTTTTTTCATAATAGGATTAAATTAAAGGTTAAAAACAACCTCAAAAATAAAAACATCATGGTGCCGCAACAATCGCTGCAAACTGGTAATTTTTTATACTGGTTTACCGGTATTTTTTTATTGAATATTCCCCAATAGCTTTAATAAATTACTTTAGAAGATGATTTTTTAATTACTGTTATGAAATATTTCCTATTCATATTTGGTTTGTTAGCTTTTGGTTTTGCAAACGCGCAGATACCCTTAGACGAAAGCGCCCACGTAGACAGTCTTTTAAAGCAAACACAGTCGTCATCCACGGAAGAACGGGTCAGGGCTCATTTTGAATTGAGCAATTTTTATTTCAGTAGGTCAGACTCGTTGAATGCGGCAAAGCAATTTTCGGTAGCTCAAAGGCTGTCCGCAGGCAATTCGATGTTGGAAGATGTTTCACTTTTTTATCAGGCAAATTTGTTTTTTGATTCCGATCGGCCACAAGCAATGGCTTTGTATAAAAAAGCTGACAGCGGTTTGCAGCATTATAATACATCGTGGACAATATACTTACGAGCAAAATGCTGGCGGGCCATAGCAATGTTGCAACAACTCAATGATGATGAGCCCGGCTTTATTGCGACGCTTACAAAAAAAGCGATGCCGTTGGCTCAAAAAGCCAAAAGCCAGGCTTTGGTGGGCATGATCTATTTCGACCTTGGCATAGGTTTTTATAATACGATTCAGTATAAAAAGTCCAATGAGTATTTATACAAAGCGGTGGCTACGCTAAAAGGTATAAAGCCGGTCCGCAAATCGTTGCCGGATGCGTATATCTCTGTGGCTCAAAATTATTTGATGCTTGAGGACTATGGAAAAGTACCAGGGTGCCTGGCAAATGCTTATGCCATATTAAAGAATTTCCCGAAGTCGGATGTGCTGGACGACTACTATCATATACTGGGCATCTATCAATATAAAATTAAGGATTATAAAAGCAGTATGGCCAGCCTTGATAAGGCGATTGAATTAGCGAAAGGGAATAAAGATTATTATCTGGCAGCCAGTATTTACAATCGTAAGTTCAATTTTTATTTTGAACAAAAAGAATATCAGCATGCCTTACGTATTTTGGATGAAAGCAGCGAGTCGCTGAGGCTTGATGCGTTTATACGTAACAGGCTGGGCATGATATATAACTATGCGCGGGTGCATGGAGCTATGGGCCAATATCATAAAGCTTATGATTCCCTTTCAAAGTTTGTGGATCTTTATGACAGCCTGGAAAATGCTGACTTTTTTAATAAAACCAGGGAGCTTGAAGCAAAGTTCAAGGTTGCAGAAAAAGAACAAAAAATAGCGATTCTCGAAGCGGAGAAAAAGGAAACTGCGCTGCGGCAAAAAAACAGCCGGCTCACGAGTTGGCTGTTGCTGACGATATGCGCAATATTGCTCATCTCGTTCCTGTTACTCTATATCACTTTTAACAATCGAAAAAGGATGGCTAAACAAAAGGAGGTCAATTATAAACAACAATTGAAAGAAATGGAACAGCAACAGGATTTGGCCAGCGCGGAGGCCATGCTGGAAGGTGAAGAGCGGGAGCGTAGCCGGATGGCCCGCGACTTGCACGATGGTTTAGGGGGACTTCTTGCCGGCATCAAAATAAAACTGTCAGATCATGCCAAAGCTGAAAATAGTACCAGAGCAGATTTGGAGCATGTAATATCCCAACTGGACGAGTCCGTTTCCGAACTGAGGCGTATTGCCCGAAACATGATGCCTGAAAGTTTGAAGCGGTTTGGATTAGAAATCTCTCTTCGTGATCTTTGTGAATCGCTTAGCAGCACAGAAACGCGGGTTGATTTTCAAGCCATAGGTATTGAAGAAAATATGGACATGGCCGCGCAGATTGTGATTTATCGCATTATTCAGGAAGCGCTCAGTAACGCAATTCGCCACGCTGACGCTAAAAACATTTTATTGCAATGCAGCAAAAATGAGGATACGCTTTTTGTCACTATTGAAGACGATGGGAGAGGGTTCGACATGAATGCAATGTATGAAAGCAGCGGAATAGGAATGAGCAATATTAAAAACAGGGTGAAATACCTAAAAGGAAAACTTGAAATCGCGTCACAGCCCAATGAAGGCACAACGATTAACATTGAAGTAAATATCGCGGCTTGACGTTTTGGGATCGATGAATTGTTGAACCATAAGCCGTGCATAAAACCGGCCGCAGGCCCGCCGGTGAAGGGATCTTTTTTTTTCGGTGCAATCCCTTTGAAATTTATACAATGAATAGCAGGCACTCTTTTTGAACGGACACATATATTCAATTAAAAAGAATCATATGACCGTAACGCTAGCCGAGAAAATAGAAATCGCTATTGTGGATGATCATCCTATGGTAGTGGAGGGCCTCAAAACCCTTCTGAAAAAGGAAAAAAATATTGTCACCCACAGTTTTACAAATGGTGCAAACCTTATTTCATTTTTGCAAAATAATGAGGTTGATGTGGTTCTGTTAGATATCGTGCTTCCCGATGTCAACGGTATTGAAGTTTGCAAAGAAATTAAAACAATGGCTTCCCGAACGGTCGTCCTTGCTTTAAGTAACCAGGCAGAGCGAAGCATTATTCTACAAATGCTGCAAAACGGGGCGAGTGGCTACCTTTTGAAAAATGTTTCGGCAGACGAACTTTTGCAGTGCATTGAAGAAGCTCAAAAAGGCGGCATTGCTTTTAGTAAAGAAGTGAAAGCAATTATGGCTAAGCCTTCACAATATGATCTTCAGGCAGTTCCCTCGCTTACAAAGCGCGAAAAAGAAATTCTGAAAATGATTGCCGGAGGGAAAACTTCCCAGCAAATTGCCGATACTTTGTTTTTAAGCCTGTTTACGGTAGAGACGCACAGGCGCAACCTACTGCACAAAGCGGGCGTGAAAAATGTGGCGGAACTTATAAAAATTGCTACCGATTATCGCTTACTCTAGCCGATCAGCATTAGTAGAATGCGGCAATGCGTCAAACGCCAGGCGGTTTTTCAGGAAACCGTGTATCTTTTTTCTATGAAAAACAAGATGGTTAAGGCAGGCCCAGTTCCAGGCTCAATGCGGTGCCGGTTTGGGTATATTCTTTTGCCAGGGCCCCATTTTTAAAGATCTCTGCTTTTAACGTTGACGATGCATTGGCTCCGGTGGCATGCACCACAATAAGCGCATTTCTTTCCTTGAGCCTGAAAACGTCACTCTTGTAGCCGAAAATTAACTGATCGTCTGTGTAGGTTTCAATTAGGGTTCCACCGTCATCATTTGTATTCATCTGAATGATATTGATAATAGTCGCTTCCGAGCCGGTGAGCTTATATTCTATATCGTAAATATTCTCATCGATTTTTTCTTTGGTGCAGGATGTGAAGGCAAGCGTCGTTAACAGCACAACACAGGTCAGGAGCATTTTAAGTTTCATAGCGAATTAATTTTGAGTTGCTAAGATAAGCAATAGCCTTAAAAAAACAGCATTGGCCTTAATTTTGAGTTTTATCGGATCAACCTATAAATTTCCCTAAAATATTTTCTCAAAAATTAGTTTATTTAAAAACTTCACTGTACATTTGCACTCCCATTTCAAAAAGGGAATTCAACAATGTCGCAAAGAATCAGAATAAAATTACAGTCTTACGATCACAACTTAGTTGACAAGTCAGCCGAGAAAATCGTTAAAACTGTACGTAGCACCGGCGCTGTAGTAACAGGCCCTATTCCTCTGCCTACACACCGTAAAATATTCACTGTTCTTCGCTCTCCTCACGTAAACAAAAAGAGCCGTGAACAGTTTCAGTTAGCTACTCACAAAAGACTGTTGGATATTTACACTTCTTCTTCACGCACGGTAGACGCATTGTCTAAACTGGATCTTCCCAGCGGTGTTGAAGTTGAAATTAAAGCGTAAAAGCGCCTCGAATCCTTTGGGATTCAAAACTTTAGTTCTTATAATAAAAAAAGTCATCTCTCAACTCCGTTTCGGAATAAAAGAGCTCTGATAAAAAATATTCTCAACCATAAAAAGTTGAGAGCCAACATAAAACAAGCCGTTCAGGGTTTGTTTACTATCAGTACTTCCCCATAAAGGAAAAGGTTGATAGCAAACGGGGATCGATTAAGGTATTTCATGCCTCCAAGTCCCAATAATCCTGGAAGGCGTAAACTTTTAAAAAAATGAAAGGTATTATTGGGAAAAAATTGGGGATGACCAGCATCTACGATCCTTCAGGCAAACAAACCGCCTGCACGATCATTGAAGCAGGCCCTTGTGTAGTGACACAAGTTAAAACAACTGACACAGACGGATACAATGCACTTCAGGTGTCGTTTGGTGACAAGAAAGAAAGCCGCACTAACCAGGCTGAAAAAAACCATTTCGCAAAAGCTAACACTACAGCTAAAAAGTTTTCAACAGAATTTCGTGATTTCTCAATAGAAAAAGCCTTGGGTGAAACCATCGGCGTTGACATTTTCTCTGAAGGAGAAAAAGTTAGCGTAGTAGGTACGTCTAAGGGTAAAGGTTTTCAGGGTGTTGTAAAACGCCACGGTTTCCATGGTGTGGGTGAGCAGTCTCATGGTCAGCACGATCGTCAGAGAGCGCCCGGATCACTGGGTAACTCTTCTGATGCCAGCCGCGTAATGAAAGGTATGCGCATGGCGGGCCGCATGGGCGGAGACAGAGTTAAAATGAAGGGTTTGAAAGTTGTAAAAATATTTCCTGAAAAGAATTACATCCTCGTAAGCGGATCTGTTCCGGGTCATATTGGTTCAATTGTTTTAGTTCAGAATTAATCTAACCCCAAGCCTTAACATATAAAATAAAAAAAATGCAAGTTGAAGTTTTAAATATACAAGGTAAGGGCACTGGTCGTTCAGTAGAATTGCCTGATGATATTTTTGGTGTTGAGCCAAATGATCACGTTATCTACCTTGCGGTTAAGCAGTTTTTAGCAGCGCAGCGCCAGGGTACTAACAAAGTAAAAACCCGCGCTGAGGTAAAAGGGTCGAGCAAGAAATTGCACAAGCAAAAAGGTACAGGTGGCAGCCGTAAAGGTAATATCCGCAACCCTTTATACAAAGGTGGTGGTACGATCTTCGGTCCAAAGCCTCGCGACTACAGCTTTAAGCTGAACAAGAAGGTGAAAGATCTTGCGAAAATATCTGCGCTGTCTTACAAAGCAAAAGAAAACGCAATTGTAGTAATTGAAGATGTAACCATCGATGCTCCCAAAACAAAAACATTAACCGGTGTATTGAAGGCGCTGAATGTGGGAGACAAAAAATCAATGTTTATCTCTGATGTTCCTAATGATAATGTTGAATTGTCTTTACGTAATGTACCTTCTGTTTTAGGCGTTGCGTTAAGCGACCTGAACACTTACGATATCGTAAACTCAGAAGTACTGGTACTTACCGAAAGTGCTGCTAAAGTTTTCTCGGAAGAAGAAGAAATCGTAGCAGAAGCATAAGAATTTATCAAACCCGCCTGCCGGCTGGCAGGTAATCAAAATAATAGAAGATGAATCCTTCTCAAGTTTTAATAAAACCGATTTTAACCGAAAAAGCAAACGCACAGCAGGAAAAACTGCGCCGCTACGCATTTAAGGTAGATAAAAGATCAAACAAGTTGGAGATTAAAAAAGCTATTGAAACATTTTACGGAGTAACCGTAACTGATGTGAACACAGTAGTGGCTCCGGCAAAAAATAAAACCCGCTACACAAAGGCAGGTTTCATCAAAGGCCGCAAACCTTCTTACAAAAAGGCGTATGTGACCGTAGCGGAAGGTGAGGAAATTGATCTGTACGCAAATATGTAATCATTTCTTCATAGCTTATAGTTCACAGCAATGAACTATGAACTATAAACCATGAACCAAAAAAGAAAGGCAAACAACCGCCGCGAAGTGTTGCAATAAAAAATTGAATAGACGAAAAAATGGCAGTAAAGAAATTTAAACCGATGACAGCCGGAACCCGTTGGAGAATCGGGAACGCTTACGCTGAAATTACTACTAACCAGCCCGAAAAGAGCTTGTTGGAGCCTAAAAAAAGCACTGGCGGTCGTAACTCTTCTGGCCACCTTACCATGAGGTACAGAGGCGGCGGGCACAAAAAGAAATATCGTATTGTAGATTTTAAGAGAGACAAACGTGATATCGAGGCGACTGTAGTATCAATCGAATACGATCCAAACCGTACCGCATTTATTGCTTTACTTGAGTACACCGACGGAGAAAAGCGTTATATCATTGCGCCTCAGGGCCTGGCCGTGGGAGCGAAGATTATCAGCGGCGACGCTGTTGCGCCTGAAATCGGAAATGCATTGAAGTTGAAAAACATGCCTTTGGGTACCAATGTTCACAACATTGAGCTTAACCCGAACCAGGGCGGTAAAATGTCTCGCAGCGCCGGTGCTTCTGCGCAGCTGACGAACAAAGAAGAAAAATATGCGATCTTAAAAATGCCTTCCGGCGAGTTGAGAAAAGTATTGATCAACTGCTACGCAACTGTTGGTGTGGTAAGCAACAGCGACCACAGCCTGCAAAGCATGGGTAAAGCCGGTAGAAACAGATGGAAAGGTATCAAGCCAAGAAACCGTGGTGTGGCGATGAACCCAGTAGATCACCCAATGGGTGGTGGTGAAGGCCGCGCATCAGGAGGTCAGCCTCGCAGCAGAAATGGCCAGTACTCAAGAGGTTTGAAAACAAGAACCAAAGGCAAAGGCAGCGATAAGTTAATCATCCAGCGTAAAAACGGAAAGAAACTGTCTAAATAAGCACTAATCTAAAATCAGAAATTAGAAATTAAGATATGGCTCGTTCAATTAAAAAAGGTCCTTATGTAGCTACTCACTTAGAGAAAAAAGTGTTAGCCATCAATGAGGGAAAAAATAAAAAATCGGTGATTAAAACCTGGAGCCGCCGCTCTACAATTACTCCTGATTTTGTAGGCCACACATTTGCAGTACACAACGGTAACAAATTCATTCCGGTTTATGTAACTGAATTTATGGTAGGCCATAAGCTAGGTGAGTTTGCGCCAACACGCCAGTTCAAAGGTCACGCTGGTGGTAAATAAAAATAATTAGTTCAAAAGAATTACCGGAGTTGAAGAGTGCGACGCAACACAGTTGATAGTACTTCCAAAGCCGGGTCAATAAAATAAAAATGGAAGCAGTAGCAAAACTTAGAAATTATCCAACATCGCCCCGTAAAATGAGGCTGCTCGCAGATCTTATTCGCGGACAAAGGGTTGATTTGGTATTGGCTGAATTGGAGCACAATCCAAAGCATCCTGCAGTGCCTCTTCGTAAGCTTGTATTAAATGCTATCAACAACTGGAAACAGGCGAATGAGGATGGTGATGAAACAGGGTTAGTTGTAAAAACAATTTATGTTGACGGTGGCAGAACGTTGAAGCGTATGCGTCCGGCGCCTCAGGGCCGTGGATACCGCGTGCGCAAGCGCAGCAACCACGTGACGCTGATTGTGGATGTAAAAGCTGAGCAAAAAGCTCCCAAAAAAGCAAAAGCTGCAACTAAAAAAGCTGCCGCTCCTAAAAAGACAAAAGAAACTAAAAACGCATAACCAATAAACATGGGTCAAAAAGCAAATCCAATTGGTAACAGGTTAGGTATCATCCGCGGATGGGAATCTAATTGGTACGGAAGCAAAAGAGATTTCGCTTCTAAGTTAATCGAAGACAATAAGATCAGAACTTACCTGAATGCCCGGATCAACAAGGGTGGTATTTCTAAAATTGTTATCGAAAGAACGTTAGGGAAATTAATCATCACTATCCATACATCTAAACCAGGAATTATCATTGGTAAAGGTGGCGGAGAGGTTGACCGTATCAAAGAAGAGTTGAAGAAACTTACCGGCAACGACGATGTGCAGATCAATATTCTTGAGATCCGTCGCCCTGAAACCGATGCGATGATCGTTGGCGACACTATTGCCCGTCAAATTGAAAACCGTATCAACTTCAAACGCGCTACCAAAATGGCAATTGCCTCTGCGTTGCGCATGGGAGCTGAAGGTATCAAGGTGAAATTGAGCGGTCGTTTAAATGGTGCGGAAATCGCGCGTAGCGAAGAGTTCAAACAAGGCCGTGTTCCACTTCATACTTTCCGTATGGATATCGATTATGCGAACGTTTTTGCTCAAACCGTATATGGTAAAATCGGTATTAAAGTTTGGATCTGTAAAGGTGAAGTATTGGCGAAGAGAGATTTGAATCCAAATATCATTGCCGGCAACGACAAAGCTATCGGTGGTGGCGATCGCAGAGACCGTCGCGACGACAGGAGAGGAGACCGCCGTGGTGCAAGAGACAGAAAAAATTAAAAAGTATTGAGTATTGGGTATTAAGTATTGAGAACGGGCGATTAATCAAGATCTGTAATCTAAATACTAAGTACTAAAATCTAAATTATATGTTACAACCGAAGAGAACAAAGCACAGGAAAATGCAAAAAGGTCGCATGAAAGGCGACGCTAAAAGAGGTACTACTATATCTTTTGGTTCCTATGCTTTAAAAGCATTAGACTCTCATTGGATTACCGACCGTCAGATCGAAGCAGCCCGTCAGGCGCTGACGCGTAGCATGAAAAGGGAAGGTAATGTATGGATTCGTATTTTCCCCGACAAGCCAATTACCAATAAGCCAGCCGAGGTTCGTATGGGTAAAGGTAAGGGTAACCTCGAGTATTGGGCAGCTGTGGTTCAACCAGGCCGTATCATATTCGAAGTGGATGGTGTAAGCGAAGAAGTAGCGCGCAGGGCTTTGCAATTGGCTTCAGGCAAGTTGCCCATCAAAACCAAGTTCACGATGCGCAGAGATTTGATCACAAACTAATTCGACACTCTCAAATATAAAGTCATGTCAAAAAAGAAAGAATTTTTAGATAGCGTAAAAGGGTTAAGTGCAGAAGATTTGAAAGTGCAGTTAGAGCAGGCAAAACAAAGGTTGAAAAAACTTGAGTTTGCCCACGCGATCACTCCGCTCGAGAACCCCATGTCTATTCGCAGCCTGCGTCAGGACATTGCACGGATTCAAACCCTGATCACCCAGAAAAAAGAGGTGGAGCAAGCATAAGATATTTTGATGTAACCACATCAAAACTATAAGTCAAACGGCAAATTATTTAAAATGTCTGAAAGAAATTTAAGAAAAACAAGAATAGGCGTTGTTACCAGCAATAAGATGGAAAAAACCATAACTGTTGCTATTGAAAGAAAAATCAAACACCCTATCTACGGTAAGTTTTTGAAAAAGACCTCCAAGTTTCATGCACACGATGAGAAAAACGAGTGCAGCATCGGAGATACCGTAAGAATTATGGAAACCCGCCCGCTGAGCAAGTTGAAGCGTTGGAGGCTGGTTGAAGTTGTAGAAAAAGTAAAATAATATTAGAATTTAGTATTTAGATATTAGTATTGAGACTTTTATCCTAAAATACACTACTAAACTTTAGTAAAATATTGTAAAAGCAGATGATTTTGGAAAAAGAGGTCGTAATCTAATATCTAAAATCTGACATCTAAAATCTAAAAAATGATTCAGCAAGAAAGCAGGTTAAATGTAGCAGACAACAGCGGCGCGAAGGAAGTTCTTTGTATTCGTGTTTTGGGGAACAGCGGCCAGCGTTATGCAAGAATCGGCGATAAAATTGTAGTGACCGTGAAGGATGCAATGCCTGCAGGCGGTATTAAAAAAGGTACAGTGGCAAAAGCCGTAATCGTACGCACTACCAACAAATTGCGCCGTAAAGATGGTTCTTACATCAGGTTTGATGACAATGCAGTTGTGATTTTGAATGCTGCTGACGAACCAAGAGGTACGCGTATTTTCGGCCCGGTAGCGAGAGAGCTTCGCGATAAAGGCTACATGAAAATCGTGTCGTTGGCTCCCGAAGTACTATAAAAAAAGAAGCTATTGGCTGTAAGCCTTACGCTAAAGTAGAATAACAATGTTTGAAAAGCCTGCAAGCTTACCGCTTAGGGCAAAAAGCAAAATAAAATGAGCAACAGATTTAAACCCAAGTACAACATTAAAAAAGGCGACCAGGTGGTTGTGATTACTGGTGCAGATAAAGACAGAACCAAACCACGCCTTGTGAAAGAAGTGCTGGTGGAAGAAGGCAAAATTCTGGTGGAAGGTGTCAACATCAAAACCCGCCACACGAAGCCGTCTGCGCAAAATACCAAAGGCGGTATTTTGAAAAGCGAAGCGCCTATCAATATCAGCAATGTAATGTTGTGGGATGCAAAAGCTAAAGCGCCTTCGAAAGTAAAACGCGAGCGCGATAACGGCAAAACCGTTCGTGTATTCAAAAAATCGGGTGAAAAAATTTAATCCCTGTCTGCCGAAAGGCGGGTTTTAAAAGATTAAAAACAACAAAAGATCATGAGCACAAATACATATACTCCAAGGTTGGCAACAAAATATAAGAGCGAAGTAGCGCCTGCTTTGGTTAAGAAGTTTGCTTACAAAAGCGTAATGCAGGCTCCCAAGCTTGAAAAAATTTGCGTAAACCGTGGCGTAAACGGTGCTGTTACCGATAAAAAACTGGTGGATATTGCAGTAGACGAGCTGACAACCATCACCGGTCAGAAAGCGGTGATAACACAGTCTAAAAAAGATATCTCCAACTTCAAACTCCGTAAAAGCATGCCGATCGGAGCAAGGGTAACTTTGCGCGGCGAAAAAATGTACGAGTTTTTAGACAGGCTGATCTCTGTTGCTTTACCCCGCGTTCGCGATTTCAAAGGCATCAACGAAAAATCTTTCGACGGCCGCGGTAACTACACAATGGGTGTTACCGAGCAAATCATCTTCCCTGAAATAGATATCGACAAAGTGAACAAGATCACAGGGATGGATATCACTTTCGTAACCACTGCTCAAACCGACGAAGAGGCTTACGAACTGTTGAAAGAGCTGGGTATGCCTTTCAAAAATATTAAAAGAACCGCTGAATAATTAATAAAACTGAATAATACAAAATGGCAAAAACTTCAATAAAAGCCCGTCAGCTAAAAAGAGAAAAATTAGTTGAACAATATGCGGCCAAAAGAGAAGAATTAAAAAAAGCCGGTGATTATGCCGCTTTAGATAAGCTTCCCAAGAACTCATCTAAAGTTCGTCTTAAAAACCGCTGCCAGCTTACAGGCCGTCCTAAAGGTTATGTACGTTACTTTGGTATTTCCAGGGTTGCTTTAAGAGACATGGCTTTAAACGGAAAAATTCCCGGGCTTAAGAAGGCTAGCTGGTAATTTAAATATCGAGGGTGCCTGGCACGCTTCGTATTTAACTCAAAAATAAATAATTAAAAATCTACAACCTGCCTGTCGGCAGACAGGTCTTAAAAATAGATTATGGTAACAGATCCAATAGCAGATTTCTTAACAAGAATACGCAATGCACAAATGGCCGGTCACCGTGTGGTTGACATTCCTGCTTCTAACCTTAAAAAACGTATGACAGAGATCCTTTACAAACAAGGATATATCCTGAAATACAAATTTGAGGAAGATAACAAGCAAGGCGTTATTAAAATAGCTTTGAAATACGACGCGGATACAAAGCAGCCTGCTATCCAAAGCCTGGAAAGAGTGAGCCGCCCCGGTCTTCGCCAATATGCAAAACCAACAGACATCCGCAGGGTGAAAAATGGTTTAGGCGTAGCTATTCTTTCAACTTCTAAAGGTGTATTGACCGACAAAGAAGCAAAAGCGCAAAACGTAGGCGGCGAAGTACTTTGCTACATCTACTAAATCGGGCCGAGCGCTGTCAACACATTAAGCCGGGCCTATGTAGGCTGATCGATTGACAGTAAGAAATATTAAATTGATAAATTTTAAACGACAAGCAAAATGTCACGTATAGGTAAAAAGGTAATAAATGTTCCCGAAGGTGTAACGGTTCAGGTGGGTAACGACAATGTTGTTACTGTGAAAGGAAAAAAAGGCGAACTGAAACAATTTGTAAACCCTGCTATCAAAGTAGAGGTGAAAGACAATCAGGTTACTTTAACACGCTCAACCGATCAAATTCAACATCGTGCGCAACACGGTTTATACCGCGCGCTGCTGGCAAATTTGGTGCAGGGTGTAGCCGACGGATTTGAAAAGAAAATGGAACTGGTAGGGGTAGGTTACAAAGCCACCAACCAGGGCAATGTGCTGGATCTTTCTTTAGGATATTCTCATAATATCATCGTGGAAGTTCCAAAAGAACTAAGCGTGGCTACCGAGCAGTTAAAAGGTCAAAACCCCATCATCACCATCTCAGGAAGCGACAAGCAACTGGTGGGTGCGGTTTGTGCGAAAATTCGCAGCCTTCGCAAGCCAGAGCCTTACAAAGGAAAAGGTGTTCGTTTTGTAGGTGAAGTGGTAAGGAAGAAAGCTGGTAAATCTGCAGGTAAATAAGAATTAAGTTAACAGTTTAAAAGGCGAAGCTTTCAAAGCGATACGCTTTTAAACATTCAACATATTAACGCAAGTCCTGGCAGCATCAGGATAAAACATAAAAAGATGTCAAACGCAAAATCATTAAGAAGGCTAAAGATCCGCCATTCGATCCGCAAAAAAGTTAGCGGTACTTCTCAAAAACCAAGATTGGCGATATTTCGCAGTAACACTGATATTTACGCGCAGCTGATCGACGACAGCACAGGCGTAACAATCGCTGCGGCTTCTTCAAAAGATAAAGATATTCAGGCGCAAAGCGGCACAAAAACAGATAAGAGCAAATTAGTGGGTGCTGCTATCGCCCGCAAAGCCGGAGATCTGAAAGTAACTCAGGTGATCTTCGATCGCGGTGGATATTTGTACCATGGCCGCGTGAAAGCGGTTGCAGAAGGTGCGAGAGAAGGCGGCCTTCAATTTTAATCAACACTATAATTCTAAATAGAAATAATGTCAACAGTTACGTACAACAAAGTAAAAGCAAACGATCTTGAGTTAAAAGACAAGGTGGTAGCTATTAACCGTGTGGTAAAAACCACAAAAGGTGGCCGTGCTTTTAGTTTTTCAGCTTTAGTAGTAGTAGGCGATGGTAACGGAGTAGTGGGTCATGGCCTGGGCAAAGCAAAAGAAGTTCAGGAAGCTATTACAAAGGGAATTGAGGATGCTAAAAAGAACCTGATTAAGGTTCCTATTTTGAAAGGCACTATTCCTCACGATCAGTGGTGCAAAGAGGGAGCAGCAAAGGTAATGATTTTACCAGCTACACCCGGTACCGGAGTAATCGCCGGAGGATCAATGCGTGCGGTATTAGAAGCAGCTGGCGTACATGACGTATTAGCAAAATCTTTAGGATCAGCCAACCCTCACAACGTGGTTAAAGCTACCTTTAAAGCATTAGCTATGTTGCGTGAGCCGGTATCGATCGCAAAAACGCGCAACCTGGGCTTAAAGAAAGTATTTCAGGGATAGGCCTTCCCCAAACCCCTCCAAAAGAGGGGCTTAAAAAACGCCTTAAAAATATTATTTAATAAAGATTTTAAAAAAGACCCTCCCCCTTTGGGGGAGTAAGGAGGGGGCCATGAAAAAGGTAAAAATAACATTGGTAAAAAGTCCTATCGATCGTCCGCAGCGGCAGAAGCTTACCCTGCAGGCATTAGGCTTAAACAAAACCAACAGCAGCAAAGAAGTTGAAGCTTCACCACAAGTGCTTGGTATGATCCGCAAGGTAGAGCACATGCTGAAGGTGGAAGAAATTTAATTTTTTGATCACGAATGTAGAATTTGAGGTGTAAGTGTTATACATTTGCATCCCTAATTCTACATTTATTTTTTATAAAAAGCGAGCCTCCGCTTTGAGGCGTAAGTAAAAAGAAAGCAAAACAATGAAATTACATGAATTAAGACCGGCAAAAGGGTCAACGCACAAGGAAAAAAGAATTGGTCGTGGTGAAGGTAGCGGTTACGGTGGAACTTCTACAAAAGGTAACAAAGGTGGACAAAGCCGCGCCGGTTACAAAAGCAAAATGGCTCACGAAGGTGGTCAGATGCCTATTCAGCGCCGTGTGCCAAAAAGAGGATTTAAAAATCCTGGAAAGATCACTTATAAAGTGTTCAATGTAGGCCAGTTCGATCATTATGCTGAAGTGTACGGTCTGAACGATTTTACTTTCGACAGCCTTTATGAAATAGGCGCTGTTGCCAAAACCGATAAAGTAAAGATTTTGGGAACCGGCGAATTGAAAGGAAAGTTCAGCTTTAAAGTTCATGCCATCAGCGAAAAAGCAAAGTCTTTGATCGAAGCTGCCGGAGGAACAGTTGAAATTTTGAAATAATTTATATAAGCTACGTGACGCGCTTCGGGTGCGTCATTTAGCTTTCAACAACTGTTTTATTGAGATGCAACTTCTTCGAAGTTCCTCTTGACCCCTATCTATAAAATATTCAAGAGAAATCAGGTGAAAAAATTTATAAAAACATTAAAGAATATTTGGAGCATTGAAGAGTTAAGAAGTAAAATTCTTTTCACATTATTGCTTGTGGCCGTCTACCGGGTGGGCGCGCATATTACGCTTCCCGGCATCAACCCAATAGCTCTGGAGCAATTAAGCAAATCACAAACGCAAAATGGTATCCTCGATCTGATCAATACCTTTGCCGGCGGCGCCTTTAACATGGCGTCTATTTTTGCTTTGGGGATTATGCCTTATATCACCGCCTCTATCTTCGTGCAGTTGATGACGGTGTTGGTGCCTTCTTTTCAGAAAATGCAAAAAGAGGGAGAAAGCGGGCGAAAAAAAATCAACCAGATTACACGTTATATCACGATTGCCGTAACCTTTGTGCAGGCTTTCGCTTATGTGGCCTACCTGCGTCAAACTTCTGGCGGCGCGATTATCCCCGGATACGGCGCTACCTATTTCACATTAACAACCGTTGTGGTGTTAACCGCTGGAACGATGTTCGTTATGTGGCTGGGTGAAAAAATTACTGATAAAGGCTTAGGTAACGGTGTATCACTTTTGATCATGATTGGTATCCTTGCCCGCCTGCCGCAATCATTTGCGCAGGAACTGGCATATCGATCAGAACGTACGGGTACCATTTTGATTTTTATTATTGAAATTGCTTTATATATCGCCATCAACATGGGTTGTATCATGCTGATCCAGGCGGTTAGAAAAGTACCGGTAAACTACGCCAAACAAATCGTAGGCAACAGACAGTTTGGAGGCGCGCGCCAGTTTCTTCCTTTGAAGGTGAACAGCGCGGGAGTAATGCCGATCATCTTTGCACAGGCGATTTTGTTTATTCCCACACTGTTTACCCTGGGTAGCAAGGGTGGTGACCTGGGCCGTATTTTCACGGACCACACCAGTGGCTGGTATATGTTGATCTACTCTGTTGTGGTAATTGGGTTCACGTTTTTATACACAGCACTTATTTTCAATCCTAAACAAATCTCTGACAACCTTAAGCAAAATAATGGCTTCATTCCGGGCGTAAAACCCGGCCAGCCGACAACCGATTATATCGGCACGATCATGGACCGGATTACATTTCCTGGAGCGGTAATGCTTGCTTTTGTAGGCATTTTGCCTGGTATTATCCAGTTATTATTTGGAATGACACAGGGATTTGCAATGTTTTTTGGAGGGACTTCATTACTTATTATGGTAGGTGTTATCCTTGATACATTACAGCAAATTGAAACACAATTGATGATGCGCCAGTACGACGGCCTGATGAAAAGTGGCCGCGTGCAGGGAAGACAAACAGCTTCCGCGGTGCAGATTTAAAATAGATGAATTAAACAAATAAAAGCCCGGTAAAATGCCGGGTTTTTTTATGAACTTTGCAGACTATGATTATTATTAAAACAGATGCCGAGGTAGAGCTGATGCGCAAAAGCGCGCTGCTCGTTAGTCAAACCTTAAGCGAAGTGGCTAAAATGCTAAAGCCAGGCATCACAACTTCCTATCTCGACGAGTTTATTGGCGGATATATCCGTGATCATGGTGCGGTTCCTTCTTTTTTGAACTATCATGGTTACCCATTCAACTCCTGTATTTCCGTTAACGACGTGGTTGTGCACGGCTTTCCGGGAGAAGAAGAACTGAAGGATGGCGACATCGTTTCTATCGACGTGGGTGTTATACTCAACAAGTGGCACGGCGACCACGCTTATACTTTTGCTATCGGTGAAATTCCTGAGACCGCTCAGCAATTGATCCGCGTTACCAAAGAATCTTTATATAAAGGCATTGAAAAGGCCGTAGCCGGCAATCGCATCGGCGATGTGGCTTTTGCGATACAGCAGCATACCGAGAAAAAGAATGGATATGGCGTGGTAAGGGAATTGGTGGGCCACGGGTTGGGCCAGAGCATGCACGAAGATCCACAGGTACCCAATTATGGAAGAAAGGGCACCGGCATAATGCTAAAAGATCGAATGGTATTGGCTATTGAGCCGATGATAAATTTGGGAAGAAAGGAAGTGTTTACCGAAGCCGACGGCTGGACGGTTCGCACCAAAGACGGATCACCTTCTGTACATTTCGAACACGACGTATGTGTTAGAAAAAACAAGGCAGATATTTTATCGAACTATGCGCCGATTGAAGAGGCGGAACGAAAAAATGCGAACCTGTTCGTTTCTGATCAGGTTCCTGCTGGCAAATCATAAAACACAGGTATCAACTCTAAATCTCTTATAGTAATTGGTGGAGGCGCTGCGGGCTTTTTTTGCGCTGTAAACGCAGCCCGGCTTAACCCATCGTTGAAGGTTGTTATTGCCGAGCGGTCGGGCAAATTGCTTTCCAAGGTGAAAATCAGTGGCGGCGGCCGCTGCAACGTTACGCATGCCTGTTTCGATATTTCAGAGATGTCGAAGCGCTACCCGCGTGGTAACCATTTTGTAAAAAAGCTATTCCATCATTTTTCCACCACCGATACTATCGAATGGTTTAAGCAGCGCGGCGTGCAGCTCAAAACCGAAGCTGACGGGCGCATGTTTCCGGTAACAGATTCCTCACAAACAATTATTGATTGTTTACTCCGCGAAGCAGACGAATATCACGTCAAGATAAAAATGCAATGTGATATAAAAAGCATTCAGCGATCTGGGGTACATTTTACGCTTCAAACGGCTGCTGGCGAAGCTTTACAGGCCGACTATGTTTGCGTCGCCAGCGGCGGTTTTCCCAAAGCATCTATGTTCGACTGGATCTTGGCAACCGGCCATAGCATTGCGCCACCTGTACCGTCGCTGTTCACCTTTAATTTACCACAACATGCCATCACGCAGTTAATGGGCGTTTCCGTTCCGGATGCAACCGTGAAAATCAGTGGCACAAAATTGCAACAACAAGGGCCTGTGTTGATCACCCACTGGGGGCTCAGCGGGCCCTGCGTATTAAAATTGAGCGCTTATGCGGCGCGCGAACTAGCAGGCCGCAACTGGCAATTTGATATACTGGTCAATTGGTTGCCGGCATATAACGAGCAGTCGCTTAAGGAAAAAATGCTGCAATTGCGCTACGACAACGGGGCCCAACTTCTCTACGCCAAAAACTCATTTGGCCTGCCTCAAAGGTTGTGGGAATTTTTTTTAAAAGAATGTAATATCCCTGAAACCTGCCGCAGGGCTGACCTCCAGGCTAAGCCGCAAAATGAATTAGTTAAAAAGCTAACTGCTTACGCCTGTTGCGTAAAAGGTAAAACTACATTTAAAGATGAGTTTGTGACCGCCGGCGGCATCAATCTTGCCGAGGTCGACTCCGCAACTATGATGAGCCGTAAAATACCCCATCTGTTTTTTGCCGGCGAGGTTTTGGATGTTGATGGAATTACCGGCGGCTTTAATTTTCAAAACGCCTGGAGCACGGGTTGGACGGCGGCAAAAGCCATCAGTTCGCTACCGGATTAACTTCTTTGTCGATAGTCTTTACGACGGTTTTCAAAGGAGCGCGGCGCTTCTTTTTATTTCTTCTTCCCCACCAAATCAGAAAGCCGGTAATTGGTAAAGACGTGGCTACAATGCCCGCGAGAAATGTCGAAAGTTTGCCAATCCATCCCCACCACTGGCCCATATGAAGCTGCCAAACGGCGTTTTCAGTCTTTTCGTGTTGCAGATAGGGTTGCGCCACCTTAATTTGTTCGCCGGTGTAGCGATCGTAAACGGTGATGTCGGCGTTGGCGATACTCTTTAAGTTGGCATCGCCAGCGGTGAATACAAAGGCGCTCAGCTTTTGATTGTCAAAATTCCAGATGCTCACCATTTTTTTGTCAGGCTGATCTTTTTCCAAAACCTGGTAGGCAAACGCAACCATATCTTTCGATTGTTTGGTTGAATCCATTTTTGGCAGTACCTCGTCCAAATGTTCCAAAGTTCCTCCGGTCGATTTAATGGTGAAGTCCATCAGCGGATGAAAGAAGATGATCAGCCCGGTGGTACCCAATATCACGCACACGATTAGGGAATAAAATCCGTATACATTATGCAGGTCGTAGTTGAAACGCTTGAACCGCGCTTTCCATTTGATTGTAAAGCTTGCCTCGCGGGTCGCTTTATTCCATTTTTTTGGCCACCATAAAACCAAACCCGTAATACAGCTGATGACAAAAAGGATCGTCGAAATGGCCACAATCCATCCGCCGGTTTTACCCGCAAGCAACATAGCATGTAAATGCGCGGTAATATAAAAGAAATATATCGTGTTATCGACCTTTAGTATTTTTCCGCTGTAAGGGTCCACATAAACCATTGCCAACTTTCTTTTCTTCGGATTGAAAGCGCGGATGCGCATACTTCTTGCCGGATCTTTAAAAAGCACGAATTCGGAAATAGCCAGATTGGAATCATGCAAGGTCACGTTTTTGATGATCTCTTCGTGGGAGATACGTTCGGCATTTTCCGGAACGGTAACGTACTTGGCATCGCCAGCCGTGTAGTCCATAATCTCTTCGTTATACACGATGATCGTACCGGTGAGGCACACAAAAACAACAATGATCCCCGAAACGATACTGGGCCAAAGATGTATCCACGCAATGAGCCGGTTGAGCCTGGTAGCTTTCTTTTTCTTGGCGGGCTGGCTGGGGTTTATTTCAGACATCATTTGTTTTCGTATTGCGTTAGAAAATTATAGTGTAGGAGGAGCCGTCTTCGGATATAACTGTTGATATTGTTTTAATACAGCCGCAGCTGCAGCCGGTTTCCCGTTGTCCTTAAAATATTCAACGATAAAATGTAACATATATTCCGATGGTTGGAAATGGAAATTTGTCTTTTTTGAAAAAGCACTATACGATTCAGATAGTGATGCATAATTGTTCGCTATTTTCTTGAAATCTACCTGGTAACCGTCAAAAATAAATTTAAGTCCGTTGTAGGCGGCCGGCAGCGGCAACGTGCCGTGATCCTCATTTTCATAAAACTCGTAGCGTATCGCCAGGGACGGGTTGTTTATTGAATCGCAAATATTTTTGAACATTTTTATACTTTCAAAATGCGCGTCAAAAACGCCTTTCTCTTTGTTATTCGCTTGCGATACATACACTCTTGCACGACCGAAATTTGCCTTTGGTAAAGTTTGCCTTGCTTGCGACAGCATCACCTGGTGATCCCACCAAAGGCTGGGAGCGTGAATAAGATAGGCATGAAAAGCCGGTTGTCCGCGCAGCAGGTGGTAGGTCGAAAAAAGGCCGCCGAAAGAGTGGCCTGCCAATAGTTTAAATCCGCTGGTTCGGTAGGCGCTATCGATAAATCGGGTGAGCTCCTGACCGATAAAGGTGGAGAAATTTTCAGCGCCTCCGCTGTTTTGAAAAAGGATTTTTGTGCTGTCATCGGGAGCGCGCTTCGAGGCGCGCGTTGGCGTCATATCCCTAGTGCGGTCCGTATTGTCAATGCCAACAACAATCATTTCAGGCATACTTGCGTAAACTCCCTTACTTAAAAAATTGACGATTGCCGTGTAATACTCGAAAGCCATCTCACCGTCGAGCACATACAAAACCGGGTAGGAGGCAGGGGTTATTTTTGAATTGGAATAGTTCCTTGGAAGCGCCACGCGAATGCGCCGCTCTTCTTTTAAAACAGATGAGTAAAGGCAGTGCTGTTCGCCTGTAACAATTTTTTCCTGCGCTCTTGCGAACAGTTGCAGTGATAGAAAAAGAAGAAGCGTAACGATTTTCATGATTTTCTGAAACCAAACTGTTGGATCCTGGTCAGATCCAACAGTTTTCTTTAAACCCATAAACGGGTATTATTAAAAGCGATAAGTGACATTAAAGGTAAGCATGCGCGGCTGGCCCGGGAACAACCATGAGTTGTGTGTGTAGTATTTCTTGTTTGAGATATTGTCGATTTTCGCACCTACTCTAAATTTCAACGCATTGTAGAAAACGCTTGCCCCGGTGACAAAATATCCGTTCAATAAAATAGTATTCGCGGCATCAGTGAAAGAACTGCTTTGCCCGTTTCCTCCTGCGCCGAGCCCGAAGCCTTTCAGGCGTCCCGAATTGATCTGGTAGGTCCCCCAAATATTTGCCGCGTGATAAGGCGCGCTTTCAACCCGGTTGCCTTCGATCGATGCGCTATTGCTGCCGTTGAATTTGGAATAGCGGATATCATTGTAGCCATAGCCCATAGCAATGTTAAGCCCCGACAATGGGTTGGCAAGGATATCCACATCCACTCCCCGGCTGCTTTGCTCGTTATCCTGCACCGAGTAATCCGTACCGGGCACAGCCCTTGCTTTATTTTTAACCCTGATGTCATATACACTTACCGTTCCCGTAAGACGATGTTGCAACACATCAAATTTAACACCGCCCTCCAGTTGATTAGCGTATTCAGGCTTCAACAGGTTGCCAAGCGAATCGGTTCCCGCAACATTATTATAACCATTATTATAATTGGCATATACAGAAAGCTGATTGTGTAGAATTTGATACGAAAGCCCGATTTTGGGAGAGTAGGAAGTCTGCATATAGTCGGCGGTTTTTGCAACAAACCTGTTGACACGCAGGCTGGCCATCAATAATAATCGGTCGGTAAGATTTAAAACATTCGATACATAGGCTCCGTAGCTATTATTTTGATCACGGCCCCCGCCCGTATATCTTGCGTTTGCCGCAAGGCTGTCAATTCTCGACGCTCTCATCAGCAATTGCAATGGAGAAGCTGTGGTTTGAATCCGGTCGTAAGCGATTGAGCCTCGGGCCGACGCCACACTGGTTTTGAAATAATCAAGACCAATTAACAAGCGGTTGCGCATATGGCCGATGAGGAAATCCCCAATGAAATTTTGTTGAAATTGCTGCGTATATAACTGGCTGAAAGGCATGTCCAGGATATTTCTGGTAATAACGGTAGTGTCGGTAGTGGAAGCCTTATTCGCGATTAGCGACACATATCTCGTATCATTATTACTCCGGGCAATGGAGTAGTTGGTTTGCGATAGCCATTTATCAGAAAGTTTATATTCCGCTTGCGCCGTAGCCGACCATGTTTGTTGTTTGCTGTTAAAGTCGGGGGTGAAATAAGCATTTTTCGGATCTAATCCCAGATCTGCAACGTTCCCGGCATAGGTGCTGGTGCCGGTTCCGCCCGGAGGCGCGCTAAATCCAAAAAGATAAATTGGCCTTACGCTTTTATAGTAGTAGCCATCAAAATGCAGGGTCAGGCGATCGTTGGCTTTAATCAAAAGCGAGGGTGCAAATCCGAGGTTTTGCTGCTCCAGCTCCTGAAAAGAGTTGCGCGTGTCGTACATCGCATCCACTCTCAACAAAGCCGTTTTATCTTCGTTCAGCGGCGTATTATAATCGAGCGTCGTTCTTGCTAACTCATAGCTTCCTGTTGAAAAAGATATTTCGCCCCGTTTTACATCGAGTGGTTTTTTGGTGATAATATTATAAACGCCACCATAAGAAGCGCCCTGGTTGCCGCCAAACAGCGTGGCGGTGGGTCCTTTGATGGCCTCAATTCTTTCAATATTAAACAGGTCGGTCAACGCCACATAGCCGGTAGAGACGCCGTTTCTATACATAATAGAACCACTGTTGAAGCCCCGCGACTTAAACGTCAGTGTAGACCCGCCGCTTCCTCCGGCGATAGACAAGTTGCTGACGCCCGGAATATTGATAAGCGCCTGCTCAGTCGTCGTCGCCAGTTGCGTGTAAAGGAGCTCCTTTGGAATGACCGCGTAGTTTTGCGGATTTTCGGTGTAGGTTAGGGGCAACCTGGCCACCTGCTCACTGTTTTTATTGATATGGCGATAAGAAGAGGATACGATCACACGATCTAACATATTGGCATTTTCACGAAGCCTGATTTCACCGATAGCGGTTCTTTCATTGTTAAGATGGATGGTAACCGGATCAGCGGAAACTCCCAGCGATTTTACCACAAGGGTATAATTGCCGTAGGCAATATTCCTAAATTCAAAATTACCGTTATCATCAGACTGGGTTTGCCGCTCCGACGGAGTAAGCATTACGATTACGTTTTCTTCGGGCTGGCCATCAGCACTTAAAATGCGGCCTGAGATAACGCCCGTAGCTTGGCTTTGAGCCAGCAAGCCCGATAGGCCTGGTAATAACACAGCAGCAAGTAAAATGGAAAATCTAACAAATTTTAATTTCGACATTGGATTGATTTTAATGAACGCCTCAACAAATGTTAAGGAAGCGCAAAACTAAAATCAAGTAGCGCCTGGTTGTTTACGAAATGCGGAAAAAAGGATTTTATCAATAAATATCGGCAGCAAAAAAATTCTGGCACGGCTTTGGTAATATAAGTAAACAAGAAGGACTCATGTAAAAAAGTATACAATTGCTAATCTATAAAAAGTCAATAAACCCGGCATTGCGCCGGGTTTTATTTTTAGCGAGGTTTGTCTGCGATGCGGATTTCGTTGACGAGTTGGTGCGCGAGCCGCGTTGGCTCAGGCATTCGGTAACGGCCCATGCAGGTGGTGATAATATCAAGGCTTTGAGCCATACTGATTTGATGGCCCGGCGAAATAAAAAGCGGCTTACAATTCCTTTTTGAGCGAAAAACATATCCAATTTGCTCTTCCTTATCCATGAGCGGCGTATGAGCAAAAGGTTCATTTGTGGGCTCGGTAAAAGTTCCGGTAAGTCTGGACTTCGCGCATCCAATGGCGGGAGTGTCAGCAATCATTCCGAAATGCGTAGCAATACCCATCCGCCGCCTGTGAGCAATGCCCTGCCCGTCTAAAATCAGTACATCAGGTTTAATGGTGAGCTGGTTCCAGGCTTGCCACAATGCTGGAACTTCGCGAAAGGCCAGCAGCCCGGAGATATACGGAAATTTGGTTTTGGCAATAACCCGGGAATCACCGTAAAACTTCATGTCCGGATACGACAACAAAACGATACCGGCGTACACGGTTTCTTCAAACTTATTAAAGGAAATATCAGCGCCACCGATCACTTTAGGAGTCCGTTTTAACGGCGTTAAATCGACCTGCGCTCTCATTTCTTTTTGAAGCTGAATCGCTTCTGAAGCGCTGAGTTGATCATATGTTGCGGGGTTTATCATAGTTTTTCTGGGTTAAAGCTGATCGGTCCAAACCAACTTCGAGATGTCAAAACCCGCGTCTTTGGCAAGTTTCAAATAGTCGTATTTTATTTTTTCGGGCATGGTTTTATCTCGTGATAAAAGCCACAGATAGTCCCTGTTTTTCCCGCAAACCAGCGCGTATTGATAATTCTCGTCGATGGCCATTACATTGTATCCCGCATAAAAGGGCCCGAAGAATGAGACTTCAAGCATGGCCGTGTTTTCATCACCAACGAATTTAGCCTTCCCTTCCGAATATTTTTTCTTATACGCTTTATAATCATAGCCTCTGTTCAATACTCTTATAGTGCCGTCTTCGTTTAAAGAATATTCGGCGGTAACGTGGCTCATATTTTTTTCGAATCGAAAATCAAACCTGGCAATTTCGTACCATTTGCCCAGGTATTTTGATTTTTCAAAATTTGATACGGCTGTAACCCCATCTGGTATTGTTTTGCGGTTGGCCCAATACAGCAGCAGTGCGGAAGCTGCGATAACGCCAGAACCAATCCATAGATATTTTTTCTTCATCAGGTTGTTTTTAATGATGAAGATAGAGCAATATTTAAGCCGAAAAGACTTTTACACGGGGTTTTAGCAAGAGAAGTTTCGTAATCTAAAAGCAATGGTATCGGTTCAATTTTTTATGCCCAAATCTTGGCGCGCTTTATGCAATGGGTATAAAAAATAAACAATTATTTATATGTCTACAGAAAATCTAAACCAGGAGCAGGCCGCGAAGAAATTAAAAGAATTGTCCGAGAAAGCGCGGATCTGTATGTTTTGCACTCAATTGGATGAATTGCCTTTGGCTGCCCGGCCGATGACGCTGCAGGAATGTGATGCAGAAGGGAATCTTTGGTTTATTAGCAGCGCAAACAGCAACAAGAATTTTGAAATTGGGGACGATAAAAGAGTGCAGCTGTTTTTCATGAATAATAGTGACCACGAATACCTGTCTGTTTTTGGTGAAGCGTTTATTTATACCGATCAGGCCACGATTGAAGATAAATGGTCGCCGTTGGCGAAGGCCTGGTTTGAAGAAGGTAAAGAAGATCCGAATGTAACGATTATCCGTGTAGCGCCGGGCGACACATACTATTGGGACACTAAAGCCGGAAAAATTGTATCGCTTGCAACCTTTGCCTGGTCAGCCCTTACGGGGAATAAAACTAATAACGACGATGGCGTTGAAGGAAAGCTTGATGTTTAATAACACCGTTTCATTTCATAGGTTCTTATCGTTTGTGGTGCAATAATCGAATCGTGACGAGCAGTTGCCCCACATGGCGCATCGTATGCTCTGCCGCGTGGGTGCATAAACCTATCACCGTTGATGGCAATTGTGCACGGCCCACTTTTCTTTCCAGGACGAGGTCGTCTTCTTTAAAATTTTTCAATCGTTCGACCGTTTCTGAAATTTGCTGAATACATTGATCCACTAAGGTTTCGTGGGTCGAAGTTTGCGTATCGGTTTCCTGCTTCAAATAAATGAACTGATCTTCTGTAAGCGTTTTGTTTTCGGCGTAGGTTAAAAGCCTGTCCAATACGCCGCGAATATGTAGTAAATGAAAACCCGGCGAAGCGCACCCGGCCGGTTGCTGCCAGAGCGCAGATGCCTCAAAGCCACTCATCATGGATCGAATCTCTCTGGCCGCTTGCAACAATGCATGGGCGACAGGTTGCAATAGTGGTGTAATGCCCTCAATTATAACACCGCTTAACCAAACTTCTTTTTCTTGTTTCAAAGTAGTAGTTTTATAAAAGTGTATCGCTTTATTTTTATCAAAATAGAAATTTATCTCTAAACAAAAAACTATGGAAAATATTATTGCAGCACTCGATTTGCAGGATCAAACGGAACTCGTGGTAGAAAAGGCAATGGAAATGGCGGAAAAATTCGGCTCCAAATTACACCTGGTTCATGTGGTGGCGCCCATGGGAAACTACGTGGCTACCAATATTGTGGATCCTCTGTCTGGCATGGAAACAGCCGTTTTGCCTAATGAACTGGATCTCATTGAGGTTCATAAAAATACTGCGCAGGAGAGGCTCGACAAAATAATATCCGGGTTGCCGGCAGGTATGGTAAAAGCCGAAGTTTTGATCGGCGCGGTAGAAGATGAAGTGATTAATTATGCGCGGGAACAAAAGGCGGGTATGATTGTCGTGGGATCGCATCATCGCAGTGGTTTCGCGCGTTTATTAGCTGGCGAAACGTCGGTAAGAATTTTGCACGAAGCGCAGATTCCCATTCTTGTAATACCAACGATTGAAAATAAATAATGCCGGTATGACTGTTAGGAAAATAGGACTTGTTACGACTTTGCTTTTGCTCAGCTATGCTGCCTCCGTCGCGCAGCAAAAGCAGCCGCCGAATATCATTTTTATTCTGGCCGACGATTTGGGTGTTGGAGATTTGGGCGTGTATGGCCAACAAAAAATAGCAACGCCCCATTTGGATCAGCTTGCCAAAGAAGGGATGATGATGAGCCAGTTTTATACAGGCTCTCCGGTGTGTGCGCCATCCCGCGCCACTTTGATGACCGGCTTGCACACAGGCCATGCGCCTATTCGAGGTAACAAGGCTACGCCGCCGGAAGGGCAGTGGCCCCTACCGCAAAACTCCCTGACAATAGCGGAGGTGTTGAAGGACGCGGGCTATGCAACAGGTGATTTTGGGAAATGGGGAATGGGCTTTGTGGGTACAACCGGCGATCCCAACAAGCAGGGTTTTGATGCTTTTTACGGGTACAATTGTCAATCGTTAGCCCACAACTATTTTCCTGATTATTTGTGGCAGAATGATAAAAAAATAAAATTGCAGAATACCTCGCAGCAGCAAAATGACTATGCGGCCGACTTGATACAAAACCAGGCGCAGCAATTTATTAAAGACCACAGCAGGAAGCCCTTCTTTCTCTTTCTTTCTTACACCCTGCCTCATGCTGCGCTGCAGCTGCCCGAAAACGATTCGTTGTTTACTTATTACCGGAAATTATTTAATGAAAAGCCCGTTCCTGTTCCGCCAAACTGGACAGGAAAGGGCTATCAACCCCAGGCCTATCCTCATGCCGCCTATGCGGCCATGGTGGGCAAATTAGATGCTTACGTCGGACAAATTAAAGCGGAGATCGAGCAATTGGGCCTGGGAAGCAATACGATTATTTTGTTTGCCAGCGACAACGGGCCTCATGCAGAGGGTGGAAATGATCCGGAGTTTTTTAACAGCAGCGGAGGTTTGAAAGGGATTAAAAGAGATTTGTATGAAGGCGGGATCAGGACGCCGTTGATTGCATGGTGGCCGGGCCGAATTCGTGCCGGAAGCCAATCCGCATATGTGGGCGCGTTCTGGGACCTGCTGCCCACTTTTGCCGAGTTGGCGGGGGCTGATCAGCCTACGGGTGTGGACGGAATTTCCTTTGTACCTGAGCTGCTCGGTAAGTCGCCACAAAAAAAACATACCTACCTGTATTGGGAGTTTCATGAACAGGGAGGCAAGCAGGCCGTTCGTTTAGATAACTGGAAAGGCGTTCGCCTCGGCGTTATGGAAAATCCTGACGCGGCGATCGAACTATATAACCTTGTCAACGATCCGTCAGAGCAAAATAATATAGCCGCCGCCCATCCTGATATCGTTAAGAAAATAGCTGCCATTATGAAGGACGCTCATGTTGAAAACGAAGACTTTCCTTTTCTTCCCGCGAAATAAATAGACATATAACAGGATAGATCAGGATGCGATACTGACATATCCCCTTTATTTTTATTGGGAATTGCAACTTTTATGTGCCATATGAGAGTTGCGCTTTTTGTATCAAACATCCGACAGCATGCAACGAATTGCTTTCAAAATGAAATTGCGCGAAGGTTACGCCGCCGAGTATCAAAAGCGACATGACGAAATCTGGCCCGAGTTGGTAACGCTTTTACAGCAAACAGGCATAAGCGACTATGCGATCTTTCTTGACGAAAGCGCCAATGATCTTTTTGGCGTGTTAAAATTAGCGGATGGTTGTTCTATGGAGGAGCTTCCGGCGCAGCCTGTAATGCAGCGTTGGTGGGCTTATATGGCAGATATTATGGACACCAACGCCGATCATTCGCCAGTTTCCATTCCGCTAAAGCAGGTATTTTGCATGCCATAGCTGGCGCTTTCAATTTTGTTATAAATCCTTCTGATTATGCTTACGTATCAAGTGAAAAACATTATTCTTTTAGTTGGTTGTTTTGCAACCGGGTTTGTAGCGAATGGGCAATATGTAACCGGGCAGGGAACTGACGCTAATATGCCGCTGCATCTGACCAAGCCCGATTATGAGGTGCCATACGGAGAAGTGGATAAGGAAAAAGTAAAAGCTGTTCTGGACAGAGTCTATAATTATTTGCAGCGTGTAACGCCTGCAGGCCTCATGGATAAAGGAAGCTTTCAACCCCTGCAGGATGTTTCAAAAGCGGACAGCAATGCGGTTTTTAGCAAAGCCGATTTTCGCTTAATCAGTTATGAGTGGGGCGTAACATATACGGGCATGTTGGAGGCGGGAGCATCCACCGGCGACGAAAAATTTACGAAGTACACGCTCGATCGTGTTAATTTTTTGGGCAACCTGGTGGCGCATTATCGGTCGGTCGCGAAGCTGGATAGCCGGCTGGCCGGCCCGGTTCGCCGCGTCATGTTTCCTCACGCACTGGATGATGCTGGAGCGCTTTGTGCGTCGATGATTAAGGCGATGCGCCGTGGAGCAGATAGTAAGGCGGTGCGTCCATTGGTCGATAATTTTATCGATTATATTATGAATAAAGAATTTCGGCTGAAAGACGGGACACTGGCCCGCAACCGGCCGCTGCCGAATACGATCTGGCTCGACGATTTGTATATGAGTTTGCCTGCCATTGTGCAAATGGGACAATTAACCGGGCAGCAACAATATTTTGACGAAGCGGTGAAGCAATATCAACTCTTTTCGGGTCGTATGTTTAACAATGATAACAATTTGTATATGCATGGATGGGTTCAGGACATGAATCCCCATCCGCAGTTTCACTGGGCGCGCGCTAATGGCTGGGCGCTGATGACAAAAATTGAAATGCTTGATGCCCTGCCTGAACAACATCCGGGGAGAGGCTATGTGTTGGAGATGCTGCAAAAGCACGCGGCGGGTTTAGCGCGGCTACAGGATAAAACAGGCTTTTGGCATCAGCTCTTAGATAAGAACGATTCTTACCTGGAAACCTCCGCCACGGCTATTTACGCGTATTGTGTAGCGCGTGCGATCAATAAAGGCTGGGTCGATTCAAAAGCGTATGGCCCTATGGCCATCCTGGCGTGGAATGCAGTGAGCACAAAAGTTACGCAGGAAGGCCAGGTTGCAGGAACCTGCGTGGGCACGGGCATGGGTTTTGATCCGGCGTTTTATTATTATCGGCCGGTCAATAATTTCGCCGCTCACGGTTATGGGCCGGTATTGCTTGCCGGGGCCGAAATGTATCGCCTGTTGCAAAAACACCCTTTTGAAATAAACGACAGCGCCGTGCAAATGCCTTAACGGATGATGAATACCTACGCGCTGAGATTTTTCAGACAAAGGCGGGTTAGGAAAAAAAATTCGGAGAGCAGGATGGGTCAGGATGGTTGGCCTTACGGGATGCTTTAAATTACACTTGTATTTCTAACGATTCACTTATTAAACCAAAAGTCATATGAAGCGAAGCTGGCTACAGCCCTTCGGTAGGAGAAGCTTGCATGCTAAGTTTCCTGCACAAAAAAAGTAGGATTCACCGATCTATCCCGGAGAGATTTCAAACCATTAAAAAATCTAAAAAATAAACTGATGAAACGTTCATTATAAAATTTTCATTTTTATCAAAATGGTGTATGAAAATTTTATACCTGGTAAGTTCCATTAGACCATTAAAAAACCTAAAAAATAAACTGATGAAAGAAAGCAAAATTTTTTGTTGGCTGCTGGTGTTGTGGGCTATTGCCTTTTCCCTCGCGCCTGTTATTGCAACTGCGCAGCAAACACCCCTTATAACAGGCGTTGTTGTCGACGAAACGGGCAAACCTTTGAATGGCGCTTCCATACAATTGCAGGGATCTTCCCTTGCTGTTGCCACTAATGAGCAGGGGATTTTTAGCATCAATGCTCCGCTCAATTCGGTACTCGTAGTGTCGAACGTGGGTTATCAAACCCAGGAGGTTGCAGTATTGGAAACGCAGCTCAATATTACGCTAAAGCAGAATGCTTCTGAGATGGACCAGGTAGTGGTGGTAGGCTACGGAACCCGTAAAAGGAGCGATGTGACGGGCGCGATTGCCTCGGTGAGCGGCGAAGACCTAAGAACGGTGCCGACTACTAACTTAACGCAAGCTTTGCAGGGCCGGGTGAGTGGTGTTGTTGCCACGCCCAATAGCTTCAGGCCGGGCCAGGGAAGTACCATCCGTATTCGCGGTAACCGGTCGCTGAGTGCGAGCAATGAACCGTTATATGTTGTGGACGGATTTCCGGTAAGTTATACGATCGATGATATGAACCCGGCAGACATCGAATCAGTTGATATCCTGAAAGACGCCTCCGCAACAGCTATTTATGGTGTTCGTGGCGCCAATGGCGTGGTGCAGATAACCACCCGAAAAGGCAAGGCCGGGAAAGTGAGTGTCACTTATATGGGAAGTAAATCGGTTGAAGAAATTATAAGGCCCTTACCCATATTCGATGGCGCAGGGATCGCCGATGCATGGAGGCAGGCATTTTTTGCAGACAGGCAATATACCGCAAACCGCGGAACCGCTTCGTCGACAAATCCTTTATATTATTACCCCACCGCGCAAAATGATATTGCTTTGTTCTGGACGCGGTTTGGTTCTTTGGAACAATGGAATTCTATTAAAGATGCTTACACCTGGGATGTGTATGATCCGGCAAATAACATTTTCCGGGCGCGCAAAAGAGCGACAACCGCCGAGGAGCGCGCCTTGTTGCAAGGGCTGGGTATCACCTCCCAACTGGATAGCATTGATATGTATGACCCTTCCATGGTTAAAAGTTTTGACTGGCAGAATGAGGTAGGATTGAGAAGAGGAAGCACCGATAATCATAGTATTTCGGTAACGGGCGGCAGTGATAAAATCCGTTCGTCGCTGAATGCCGGGTATTTCAAACAAAAGGGGATTGAATTTGGGCAGGATTATACGCGCTACTCCATCGGCAACTCGGTAGATTTCAGGCCCAATAAAGTGCTCAACTTTGGAACTTCTATTAATTATATCCACAGCATCACTAATTCCAGTACAAGCTCTTTTGGAAACGCCTCCGGCATGATTCCTTTGGTAACGCCTTATGATTCTGCGGGCAACTGGGTGTTGTTTCCCAACAGGGATCAGCAGATCGTGAGCGCCATCAACGATAGAAATACTGTGTTTGATGAAACTAAGGCCAATCGCGTGTTTGGTAATGTTTATGCAGAAGTGACGCTGTTTAAGGGATTTAAATACAGGGCGATGTTTGGCGCGGATATCCGCAATTCAACCCGCGGAACTTTCAACGGTGCACAATCTTCTATCCGCCTGGGAAGCCCTGCCAACGCAAGCCAAACCGAGAACAGGTCATCGTCCTGGGTTTTTGATAATATCCTGACTTATAACACGACGATCAAATCCGACCACTCGATCAATGTTACTTTATTACATGAGCTGCAAAGCTTGAACCGCGCATCTTCGTTAACGATGAGTGCCAACAACCTGATTTTTGAATCTCAAAAATGGTATTCCCTGCAAAGAAATACAGACGCAACGGTGACGGGTTCAGGTACCTTTTCTGCTTCGCAATATTTGTCTTATATGGGCCGCGTAGAATATGGTTTCAGAAGCAAATACCTGGTTACACTGAGCAATCGTTACGATAATTCATCGGTGCTTTCTGAAAATAATAAGGGCGCTTGGTTTCCTTCAGCATCACTCGCCTGGCAAATGGACCGGGAAGCATTTTTCAACAATCAGCAGGTGTTCAGTTCCGGAAAGCTGAGAGTGGGTATTGGTAAAGTGGGTAATGCATCTATCGATCCTTATCAAACGGCCGGCCCGCTTGGCTTTACCAACTATAACTGGGGCAATGGAGTGGCTGCGATCGGCTCGGCGCCAACGACTTTTCCAACACCCGATCTTACTTGGGAAAAAACAACGACCACCAACTTGGGTATTGAATTTGGGTTGCTTAATAACAGAATTACCGGAACTATCGATCTGTATAACGCAACGACCACCGATCAGCTACAGCTAAAGTCAATTCCAACCGCCAATGGTGTGTCGAGCGTGTATTTTAATTTAGGAAAAGTAAACAACCGCGGTATTGAAATTTCTTTAAGTACTCAAAATATTGTGAGCGATAAGTTTAGATGGAGCACCGATTTTATGTTCTCTAAAAACAAAGAGAAAATCGTAGATATCGACGGCTCGGGCAACAGCAACTTCGCCAACCTGTGGCTGCTCGATCAGCCTTTGCAGGTGTATTGGAGTTATCAGAAAGAGGGTATATTCCAGT
Source organism: Niabella insulisoli (assembly GCF_039652435.2). Classification (GTDB taxonomy): domain Bacteria; phylum Bacteroidota; class Bacteroidia; order Chitinophagales; family Chitinophagaceae; genus Niabella; species Niabella insulamsoli. The sequence goes on from NZ_CP190246.1 coordinate 1,201,212, forward strand.
ATAGCGATACTGCAGCCGGCGGCATTTTGTCATCCGTTTACTGGCCTAAAAATGGCAGAACGAACGCACAGTTTCAGCCGGGGCGCATCAAGATTTATGACGCTAATGGCGACTCTACTTTCAGCCCGGCAGACAAGGTGATCCTTGGATCACACAACCCCGACTTTATTGCAAGTATCAATAACACTTTTTCTTATAAGAATTTCGATTTGAACTTCCTGGCTTATTTCCGTGTGGGTGGTTTGTACCGGGTGCCGCGCCCGGGCCTGGTGGGCCGCTACCAGTCGCCCTGGGTGAACTATTGGACGCCGTCCAATCCAACCAACGATTATCAGCAGCCCACTCAAACCAGTGATATTCCTTTGTATTGGGAGGCGCTTACCTACCGTAAAGCTACTTTCATCCGCATCCGGAATATTACTTTAACCTATCGGTTACCAAAAGATTTTACCTCCAAGCTTCGGATGAACAACTTGGCATTTTATGTAACAGCGGTTAACCCGATATTAATTCACAATGGTGATAAAAATTACGATCCTGAAACGGTGCCATACCGCGAATTTCCGGGAAATACGACCAGCCAGGTGGGGCCAAATTCTTATAACTACCGAAGCTATGTATTTGGCGTAAGAGCGGATCTGTAATTTATAAAACTCATTAAAAAGAAATAAAATGAAGAATAAAGCCATATATATAAAATGTATTGTAGTAGCTGCGTTTTCGCTACTCTTTGCTTCCTGTAAAAAGTTTATCAAGGAAGAACTGGTAACTACGTTGACAGAAGAATATTATAAAACTGACGCAGGGTTGGAGGATCTGGTTAAATCTGCTTATGCGCCGTTGCAATGGAAATTTACCGGGGAGCAATCCTACGCGATGTCAAACTTCGGAACGGATGAATTTCGCGAAGGCGACCAGTTCAATAATGTCCGTTATAATGATTATGATGCGAACCTCAACTCTAACGATGCTTTTGTCGACGCCATGTGGACCAATCACTATGCAGGTATCAGGCGGTGCAACCAGGGCGTGGAAATGATCTCCGCTTTTGATGATCCGGCTTCTCTTACTTTGGGAACGCAGGCTAAAAAAGATATCAGGATTGCTGAGTTAAAGGCGCTCAGGGCTTTCTACTATTTTCAGCTGTTGCAGCAGATGGGCGGCGTGCCATTGGTATTAACGGTTCCCGTCCAGCCCCAATACGAATTTCCGCGTGCCAGCGAAGCGGATGTGTACGCGCAGATTATTACAGACCTCAGGGCCGCTGCAAACCCGCTGCCCTGGCGCTATACCGGCGCCGACCGAGGCCGTGCTACCAAAGCGATGGCGTATCATTATTTAGCTAAAGTGTATTTGACAAGAGGAAGCGCAGTGACGGAGCAGCGGGGACAGAAATCCACCGATATGGATAGCGCGATCTATTTTGCAAACGAAGTAATTGCCAACAGTGGCCACGCGCTGGAAGCTGATTTTGGCAACTTGTTCAGCGCGGCTTATCCCGACGGAACAATTGCTCCTCTCGGACAAGTGGGCGCGCCGCCTCAAAGCAGCAAAGCAAAAATAGACGCCAACAATGCCAGCAACGAAATTATTTTTGCTGCACAATTTAGTTCTAACCTCAACCTCGCCGGGTCTAACAATCAAACACATTTGTTTTATCCAACACAATACGACGCCGGTATGCCGGGCATGACGCGCGATTTCTTTAACGGCAGGCCCTTTAGAAGATTGAGGCCAACTGATTATTCAATTGATATTTTCGATAAGATAAACGACTCCCGTTTCTTTAAGACATTTCAAACGGTTTTTTATAGAAATGTGGCGTCCAACAACGGGCTGCCTGTTTTCACGGCAGCGAATGCACCCAACCCTTCATTGGTAGGCCTTCCTCGGGTGATGCTGGGAGATACCGCCGCGTTGTTTATCGTCAATCCGATAGACAGGCCCCTGCTGACTTCGCAGATCGCTGCCATGCGTTACTATTCCGTATTCACAAGGTATAAGCAAACCACTACTGGCGGCGCTATTACTTCTGACTATAATGGAAATAAATATTTATCGATGATTAAATTTTCTGACCCGATTCGTTTAACCAATACTAATAACGAAGCAAGGGGCATCAGGAACGGAACCTATGCGCGCCTGGCTGAAACTTATCTGATCATGGCCGAAGCTTATGGTCGCAAGGGCGATTATCCGAATGCGCTCAACTATGTCAATGTGCTGAGAAGAAGAGCGGCTTATAAAGCCAATGAAGCCAGGAGTCCTCAGATATGGCAGTTTATGGGTGGCCCTAACAACCTGAATAATACAGAAGCTACCAACCTCGCCACGGCAGACTTGTTTACTACAAACGCTCCCAGCGAATTGTATCCGCCTTCAGTTACTTCTACGCCCGACCGTTTTATTCATTTTATGCTGAATGAAAGAACACGCGAACTATGTGGTGAATTTTATCGTTGGGAAGATCTGGTGCGCACAGAAACTTTGTTTGAAAGAACGAAGTTATATAACGCAGATATCAGTCCTTCTTTTGCGCAGTATCATAAGCGTCGTCCCATTCCTTACCTTCAAATCATTGCGCAGCAAATTGATGGTAAGCCGATGAGCCCGGATCAGATTGCGCAATATCAAAATCCGGGATACTAAGATCATGGGTCAACGATCAAATAAAATGCTGCCTGTCGCAACGGGCAGCATTTTTTATGGAACAGGATAGATCAGGATTGCTGTTTACAGAAGAAGCTTAATTTTATTGTTATTGGAATGCGCCTAAGGCGCAAGGTTGTAGGCAGATTATGCCTGTCGTACATTCTTTAAAAAAACGAAACGATTGTGGAAATAAAAAAAAGTATCCTATCTCCTAAAAATATTATTGCATTTGCATGTGCATTCAGTTTTTTAATAAACGAAAATGTTGAAGCACAGGTTGAATGGCCTGCGATTACAAAGCAGCAGAAGCCCTGGACACGCTGGTGGTGGGAAGGAAGTGCGGTTAACGAGGAAGGCCTGAGCTGGAACCTGCAGCAATATCGCGATGCGGGATTAGGCGGCGTTGAAATCACGCCGATCTATGGCATCCATGGTGCAGAGCAGCAATTTGTCGATTTTTTATCTCCCCGCTGGATGCAGCTTTTTTCTCATGCCCTGAAGGAAAGCCGGCGATTGGGTTTGGGCGTTGATCTTGCCAATGGAACCGGATGGCCTTTTGGCGGCACCTGGGTAACCGACGAAGATGCCAGTAAAACTGTGTATCATAAAACATACACGGTAGAAGGCGGGCAGCAACTCGGTGAGCCGGTTCTTTTTGAACAGGAAGCGCTTGTTCGCACAGCCAATAACAAGAAGGCAGACATCAACCAGGTAAAAAGGCCTTTGCGTCTTAATAAAAACCTTCAGGAGCTGGCGTTGGATCAAATACAATTTCCCGGAAGGCTGCCGCTGATCGCGCTGATGGCCTACGACAATAAAGGAGGTTCTGTTAACCTGGTTGATAAAGTGGATGCCAATGGAAAATTGCGCTGGACAGCCCCGGCAACAGCCGCAAAATGGACGCTATATGCGATGTTTGAAGGGCTACACGGAAAAATGGTGGAAAGAGCCGCACCCGGCGGTGAAGGTTATGCGATCGATCATTTTTCAAAAACGGCTGCGGCACATTATTTCAAAAAATTTGATGAGGCTTTTAAAGGCTACGACATTAGCTACTTGCGTTCTTTTTTTAACGATTCTTATGAAGTAGATGATGCGAGAGGCGAGGCCAATTGGACGCCCGCATTTTTTGACGAGTTTAAACGGCGGAGAGGCTACGACCTGCGCGAACATCTACCGGCTTTGTTTGGTAAAGCTAACGCGGAGATGAACAGCAGGATTGTTTATGATTATCGTTCGGTAATTGACGAACTTTTACTGGAACACTTTACCAAGGAATGGAAAAAATGGGGCGAAAGCAAAGGAGCGATGCTGCGTAATCAAAGCCATGGTTCTCCTGCTAATACTTTGGATTTATACAGTGTGGTCGATATTCCTGAAACCGAAGGGAATGATATTCTCCGATTTAAGTTTGCCACTTCGGCCGCTAATGTAAGCGGGAAACAACTTGTTTCAGCCGAAGCCGCAACCTGGCTCAATGAACATTTTTTATCTTCCTGGGGCGACGTGAAAAAAGCGCTTGATCTTTACTTTTTGGGAGGGGTCAATCATATATTTTATCATGGAACCGAATACTCGCCCAAAGAAGCAAAATGGCCCGGATGGCTGTTTTATGCTGCTGTTCATTTTCAACCCGAAAATCCACAGTGGCGTCACTTCCACGCATTAAATAAATATGTCGCAAGAGTGCAATCCTTTCTGCAAAGCGGCCAACCCGATAATGATATTTTATTATATTATCCGATCGTTGACCGATACGCGCAGCCGGGCAATACACTGCTGCAGCATTTCGATGGGATGGAACGGAATTTTGTGAACACTGACTTTGAACAGGTTTCTCATCAAATGGTTGAAAAAGGATATAGCTTTGATTTTTTCTCAGACAGGCAGCTACAGCAGTTTACATTTCGAAATGGCCAGGTCTTTTCGGCTGGCAATGGTTATAAAGCTCTCATGTTACCGGGTAATAAGTTGATCTCTGATGTTTCTTTTGCTAAATTAATACAATTGGTAAAGCAGGGGGCCACACTTTTAGTGTATAAATCACTGCCCCAAGATGTGCCGGGCTACGCCAACCTCGAAGACCGAAGGAAACGGTTGGTTGATCTTTTGGCAGCGTTTTCGAAAGAAAAATCAGCGGCGTCCGGCCCGATAACGCTCGGAAAAGGAACCGTGGTGATAGCCGATGATTTGGAGCGCCTGATGAAGCAGGCCCATGCGCGTAAAGAAAAGGCAGACGACGGTTCGGTTTATACCCTGCGCAGAAAAAATTCGGGAGGACATATTTACTTTATCAATAACCGGTCTGACAAGGAAGTGGAAGAATGGATCAGGTTGGCTGATACTGCCGAAGTTGTTGCGATATTCGATCCCGCAAGCGATGCGAAAGGCCTGGCAAAAACCAGACAGACAGCTGATGGCCATCTTGAAGTTTGGGCGCAACTGCAGCCGTATGCAAGTTTGATCTTTCAATCTTACGATAAAAAAATCAGCGGTGCGCCATTTCCTTACCAGGAAAAACTGGGAGCGCCTGTTGCTTTAAAAGGAACCTGGAAGCTGGAATTTTTAGAGGGCGGTCCGGTGTTGCCCAATCCGCAGCTGTTGGAAGCGCCGGTTTATTGGACCGAGTTAAAAGGCGAAGGTTATCAACAATTTTCGGGCATTGGAAAATACACCATTGCCTTTGACCGGCCGGGCGCTGCAAAAAATTACCTGCTGGATTTGGGAGCGCTTCAGGCGACGGCGGAGGTTGTATTAAATGGTAAAAAAATCGCCACTTTGACTGGCCCAACTTTTAAAACCGCTATTCCGGCTGCAGCATTTAAGCAAAAGAATCAATTGGAGATTATTGTTGCCAATCTTATGGCAAACCGCATAATTTACATGGACAGGAACCATCAGCCGTGGAAAATATTTTATAACACAAATATGCCGGCCAGGAAAGCGGAGAATGTTAAAAACGGCTTGTTTAGCGCCGCGCATTGGCAGCCTTTGCCCTCCGGTCTGAAGGGCCCTGTTACATTAACGCCGTTAAAATAAAACTATGAACTATTTTATCTCAGCGGCCATTTTGTTACTATTAGCGTTTCAGGCAGGCGCTCAAAAAGCTGCTCCCAAACCGCTTTTCGATGATCCGGTTTATCATGGCGCTGCCGATCCTGTGGTTATTTACAACAAGCAAAAAAAGAAATGGTGGATGTTCTACACCAACCGCCGCGCTTCGATTGTAGACACAACCGTAAAATGGGTACATGGTACGCGCATCGGTATCGCAGAGAGCGCAGATGGCCAAAACTGGACCTACCTCGATACTGCAAATATTAATTACAGGCCCGATGTTGGTTACACCTTTTGGGCGCCCGATATCATCGAGCATAAGGGGTTGTATCATATGTATCTGACCTATGTACCCGGCACTTTTGAAAACTGGAGCCATCCGCGCGAGATCGTTCATCTCACCAGTCGCGATTTGTTCAACTGGTCATTCGAAAGCGTTTTGCCACTTGGTAATCACAAAGTAATTGATGCTACGGTAATTCAGACTAAAGAAGGGACTTGGCGTATGTGGTACAATAATGAAAGCGATAAAAAATCGATTTATTACGCGGATAGCGAAGATCTGTTTCATTGGACAGATAAAGGGAAAGCTATCAATGCCCGCGGCGAAGGCCCCAAAGTATTTTGGTGGCAGGAGAAATATTTCATGATTGTTGATGCCTGGAAGGGGCTTGAGATCTGGCATTCGTCAGATTTGCTGCACTGGGAAAAGCAGGAAAATCGCATTCTGGAAGCACCGGGCAAGGGCAAGGATGACCAGGCGATTGGAGGCCATTGTGACGTGTTAGTCAACAACGGAAAAGCTTTTATATTTTATTTCACACATCCGGGAAGGAATTCGATACAGCCTGCGGCCAGGGGGAGCTTTGAAGAAAAACGCAGCGTTATTCAGGTAGCAGCACTCGTTTACGACGATGGAGACATTTACTGCGACCGGGATCAACCTGTCCTGATAAAATTAAAACGCCCATAGAAAATAATCGCTTGACAATGAAAAGTATTTTTATAATTGGTTTGATGTGGCTGTCACTGGACCTGGCGGCGCAGGCCGATTCGGTTTATATTTTTTCTTATTTTAAAGACAATGGACAGGATGGCCTTCACCTTGCCTTTAGTCACGATGGCTACGAATGGCAAAGCCTGAACAATGATCAGTCTTTTCTCAAGCCGACGGCAGGAAAAGATAAATTGATGCGCGACCCTTGCGTGATACGTGGCGCTGACGGCCGCTTTCACATGGTTTGGACGGTAAGCTGGAACGAAAAAGGTATTGGCTATGCTTCTTCGCAAGACCTGATTCACTGGAGCGAACAACAATATATTCCTTTGATGGAAAATGAGAATGCCCTAAACTGCTGGGCTCCTGAAATAAATTATGACCCCCGCACCAAAGAATATATGATCTACTGGGCAACAACGGTTCCGGGAAAATTTCCCGAAACAGACGCCTCTGGCGATGGAAAGTATAACCATCGCATGTATTTTGTTTTGACGCCTGATTTTAAAAAATTTACCAAACCGCAAATATTGTACAATCCGGGATTTACGGTTATTGACGCGACCATAAAGCAGCACGGGGATAAACACTTCATGTTTATAAAAGATGAAAGAAAGTTGCCGCAGGCGCAAAAAAACATCAGAATAGCAACCAGTAAACAGCTTTATAAAAATTATGGTACGCTTTCCGCGCCCATTACCGGCGATTATTGGGCGGAAGGGCCGACTGTTTTAAAAAAAGGTACAAAGTGGATCGTATATTTTGATAAGTACCGCGATCATCGGTACGGAGCCATACAATCAACAGACCTGCAACATTGGGAAGATATTTCTCCTAAAATAATCATGCCTAAGGGAGTGAGGCACGGTACGGTCTTTACAATTTCAGCGAGCGAATTCAAACAGCTGCAGCAACATAGCGCTGACACTGTTCATGCGGAACACTAAAGAGAATCTTTAATTGATATTAAAAAAATATAAAAGTAAATATGAAACGTTCCTTGATTTATTTGATCATTTGTAGTCTGGCGCTCACGGCGTTTAAATTTTTAAAAGAAAAGCCGGTGTTGTATATTATCGGAGATTCAACAGTAAAGAATGGCAGTGGGAAAGGCGCTGACCAGTTGTGGGGCTGGGGCAGTTTGATCGACGTATATTTCGATACGGCGAGAATTGATGTTCAAAACCATGCCATCGGCGGCCGCAGCAGCCGTACGTTTATCACCGACGGCAGATGGGACGCGATTTTGAAAACCTTGAAAAAAGGGGATTTTGTTATCATGCAATTTGGGCATAATGACGCCTCACCTCTGGACGACACAGCGCGTGCACGGGGAACGATCAGGGGTATTGGAAAGGAAAGTAAGGATATATATAATCCCATCAGGAAGATGAATGAAACCGTTTACTCCTATGGCCATTACATGAGAAAATACGTGAACGAAGCCAGGGCAAAGGGGGCAATTCCGATTATCTGTTCGCCGGTGCCCCGAAATAATTTTAAAGAAGGTAAAGCCCGTCGCGGTGACCAGGATTATGGCTTGTGGGCCAAACAGATAGCGGCAGAAACAGGAGCATTTTTTATTGATTTAAATAACCTCATCGCCGACGAATACGACAAAATGGGCGAAAAGGCAGTGGACAAATTTTTCCCGAAAGACCATACACACCCCAACAGGGAAGGCTCGCAATTGAATGCAGCGAAGGTTGTGGAGGGCCTGAAAGGTTTAGACAAATGCTCCTTGAAACAATATCTTAAATAAAAATGGAACTGTAAATAATACTGCTTCCAGCGTACCCAAATCAAATAATTTGAGCAGTGTTTTTATCAGTTAAAGTATCTTTCCGAAATGAAAAAATTGCATGTCGGTATGAGGTTCTTCTTTTTTTCCTTTTGTTCTTTGCTCATTTGTGGGATGCCGCTTTCCGCTCAACAGCGCACCGTAACGGTTTTGAATGAAGGCTGGCGGTTTGCAAAAGGATCGTTTGCCAATGCTGCCGGCAATGATTTTGATGATAGTAAATGGCAAACGGTATCGGTGCCGCATGATTGGGCCATCAGCGGGCCTTTCGATAAAGAGATAGATAAACAGGTAGTGGCCATCGAGCAGAATGGTGAGAAGGTTGCCACAGAAAAAACCGGCCGCACGGGTTCACTGCCCTATATTGGCGAAGGCTGGTATCGCTATGCCTTCAACGCGCCTGCATTTGAGCCTGACAAAGAAGCGCTGTTGCTTTTTGAAGGCGCCATGAGCGAGCCCAAAGTATTTTTAAATGGAAAACTTGTAGGCCAATGGAATTATGGCTACAGTTATTTTTATATTGATATTTCCAAAGAACTTAAACCTGACAGTCAAAATCTGCTGGCTGTTCAATTAAATAACAAAGGCGAGTCTTCCCGATGGTATCCCGGTGCAGGCTTATATCGCAATGTGTCTTTGATTATAAAAAATAAAGAAAGCATTGATATGTGGGGTACTACTGTTACGACTCCGTTTGTCTCCGAAAAAGTTGCTGCGGTAAAGGTTGCCACGAAAGTTGTGGCTGAGAGCGGATCGTTGATCACGGATATTTTTGATAAGTCCGGTAAAAAAGTAGCTTCCGATACTGCGTATCAAATCATCAATCACCAGTTGGAACAGCGGTTGGCGATTGCACATCCCAAACTATGGAGCCCCGAGACCCCGGTTCTTTATAAAGCCGTTTCGCGGTTGTATGTTAATGGTGTATTGAAAGATCAGGTAACCCAAAAGTTTGGCGTTCGGTCTATCAGTTATACGCCTGAAAAAGGATTTCAATTAAATGGCGTAACACGGAAGTTTAAAGGCGTTTGCCTGCATCACGATCTGGGCCCATTGGGCGCGGCGGTCAATAAAGCTGCGCTGCGGCGACAATTGGAAATTTTAAAAGACATGGGCTGCGATGCCATTCGCAGTGCGCATAATATGCCATCTTTTGAACAGCTGGAACTCTGTGATGAAATGGGTTTTATGTTTCTTGCGGAAAGTTTTGATGAATGGGCAAGGCCGAAGGTTAAGAACGGTTACAACCGCTTTTTCGAAACTGATATGGAAAAAGATGTGGTTAACCTGGTGAGGGCTACGCGCAATCACCCTTGTATTGTTATGTGGAGCGCCGGCAATGAAGTGCCCGATCAGCGCGATTATGTGGGTGCAAAACGCGCCAAAAGAATTCAGGATATTTTTCATCGTGAAGACCCGACGAGGCCCGTGACGGTAGGAATGGACCAGGTACAAAATGCGATGAAATACGGCTTTGGAGCAGTGCTCGATATGCCCGGCCTAAACTATCGCCTGCCGTTGTATGAAGAAGCCTATAAAACATTTCCACAAGGGTTTTTATTAGGTTCCGAAACGGCATCTACCGTGAGTTCCCGCGGTATTTATAAATTTCCGGTAGTCAAGGCTGCGCAAAAGCAATACGACGATCTTCAATGCTCGTCTTATGATTTGGAATATTGCAGCTGGTCCAATTTGCCCGATGATGATTTTGTGTTACAGGATGATAAGCCCTGGGTAATCGGCGAGTTTGTATGGACGGGATTTGATTATCTGGGAGAGCCAACGCCCTATGATGATCGGTGGCCTTCGCGAAGCTCTTATTTCGGCATCAATGATTTGGCGGGCCTTCCCAAAGACCGCTATTATTTATATCGTAGTAGGTGGAATAAAAAAGAGGCTACCCTGCATATCCTGCCGCATTGGAACTGGGAGGGCAGGGAAGGGGAGACGACGCCTGTATTTGTTTACACAAGTTATGACAGCGCCGAATTGTTTGTGAACGGAAAAAGTATGGGCGTGCAAAAAAAGAATAACAGTTCGCCACAACATCGTTATCGGTTGATGTGGATGGATGTGAAGTACGAACCCGGAACCATTAAGGTAGTGGCATTTGACAAAAACGGAAAACCCGCGGCTGAAAAAACTATGCATACGTCAGGGAAACCTTTTGCGTTAAAGCTAGAAACCGACCGGAAAATAATTCAGGCCGATGGAGATGATATTAGTTTTGTTACGGTTTCAGTAGTGGATAAAAACGGGAACCCTTGTCCGACCGCAGCTGTGCCGTTGCAATTCAGCGTGCAGGGAAAAGGAAAATTTAAAGCTGCCTGCAACGGTGATGCCACTTCTTTGGAGCCATTTCAATTACCGGCGATGAAAACATTTGGCGGAAAACTTGTGGTACTGGTACAGTCCACGAAAGAAGCGGGCGACATGAAATTAACCATAACGGGGAAGGGCTTGAAAAAAGCCGGACTTTCTTTGCGTTCGGAATAGGAAGTAATGCTGAATGTGATCGGGGTTCGTGTTCCAATTTTATAAAATGGAGGGATATTGAAAGTTTTCAGTGCATTTTTTAAACTATATGATTATACAGTTCATAATACAGTTTTACGGTGCAGTTTGTGCAATTGACTAATTTTATCATATGGATGTCTTGACAAAAGGACAAAGGCGAAAAAATATGCAAGCCATACGAAGTACCGGCAATCGTACAAAACTATAAAAGTTTTGTTTACTTCTAACCTTATAATATTAGACGGTCAATGAAACGTGGGCAAAAACTATGGACGAGAGAAGAACTCATACTAGTTATCAACTTGTATTGTAAACTGCCGTTTGGGCGTTTACATCGTTTGAATCCAGATGTTATAAATCTTGCCAATTTAATAACTCGTACTCCAAGTTCGGTTGCCTTTAAGTTGGTAAACTTCGCGAGTCTTGACCCAAGTCTAAAGGCCAAAGGAATAAAAGGTGCTTCTAATGTAAGTAAGTTGGATAATGAAATTTGGAATGAGTTTTTCAATCATTGGGATACTTTACCGTACGAAAGTGAGAAATTGTTGGCTCAATTTGAACATACGACTGTTGAACAATTAAATCATATACCTGAAGAGGATTTGCCAAAAGAAGGAAAAGTGAGAGAGCAAATCGTGATGGCTAGGGTTAATCAATCCTTTTTCAGAAGTTCAATTTTGGCAGCTTACAATAATACCTGTTGTATTACTGGAATAAATCAGATAGAATTTTTAATTGCTGGACATATTCGTCCCTGGGGAGTTGATGAAAAGAACAGATTAAATCCAAGAAATGGAATCGCACTAAACGCACTTCACGACAAAGCATTCGAGGCCGGATTTATTACGATAACACCTGATTATACAATCAAGGTATCACCTCAAATATTGAAGCAAAAAGGTGAGCAATCTTATGATTTCTTTGGGAAGTTTGATAGTCGAAAAATAATTCTTCCATCAAGATTTTTACCAGATGTTGAGTTTTTAAAATATCATAACGAAGAGCGGTTTAAATTTTAGAATTATGGATAACAAATTGTTAGAAACTTTAGCTGATATTTCCTATCTCGCAGGCCAAAAACGTTATTATTCAGGAGATTCAAGGGAAGATATAGCGACTTTTATTTGGTGGGCAAAAGAGTTTGTAGCATTTCATAGGGATACTGATTGGGATAGAACTGATTATATACTGACGATTGAAGCGCATACAGATGATAAGATTGCTGCTGCCAAAATGGAGCGATGGATAAATTAGTAATGCTCGAAACGAAGCGTTGTATAACGTGACGCAATTCAGGCAAACCCTGACAAAGAAATTTTAGGATGGCTTAATGCAGAATTTCAATTGTTCAAGGCACTTGAAAACGAGCGCTATTCGCAACGCATCCAAACACCATTTGCTACAGTTGAAGAACTTGTAGAAACGGCTAATACAATTCTTAATAGACGAAAATCAAGAGCAGGAAAATCGTTGGAGCACCATTTGGCAGAAGTATTTTCAACATTCGAACTTGCTTATGCTACACAAGCGGTAACGGAGGATAACAAGAAACCTGACTTTTTATTCCCTAATGTTGAGGCATACTCGAACCCGAAATTTGATGAGACTAAATTAATAGTGCTTGCATCAAAGACAACGTGCAAAGACCGTTGGAGGCAGGTTTTAAATGAAGCAGACAGAGTAAAAACCAAACATCTTTTCACTCTTCAATAAGGAATCTCAAAAAATCAACTTGAGGAAATGTATAAGTATGACGTTTGCCTTGTTGTTCCAAAGCCTTACCTGACGAGCTTTCCGCCGGAATTTAGAGAACGTATTTTGACATTGAACAAATTTGTAGATTATGTCCAGGCTAGACAATAGTTGTTACTCATTGACGCATATCCAAGCAGATGTTGCTGGTTAATGGTTGCCAAAATTTGTCTGTCGGGGAACAAAGTCATATCCAAAAGATCATCCTATTCCCAAACCAGTGAGCATTTACCAACAGCGTAAAACTTTTTATTGTCTTTTAGCGTCAACGCGGTGTAGATGACCGTTAGCCGCCCATCGCTTTCTTCAATGGCGCAGAGCGGCGTGCGCATCGAATGGTCGCCCGGCTCAGCCCAGATATTTTTCGTTTGAATTTTTATGCGTTGCTCTTTACCCCAATTAACGCCATCGTCCGACAAACTATACCCAATTTCCTGATCGCCAAAAGCATCAAAAATCATCATGAATTTTCCGTTCTGCATCGGATAAACGATTGCGTTTTCCATAAATTCATCCACCACTTTTAAGGGGTTAAATCCTTCAGGCATGCGTGTCCACGGCCCCGATAATTTTTTAGAAAATGCCATACCCGTTGGCCAGCCTCCTTTGGGCAGATGATTATGCCCATCATACATTGCATACCAGGTGTTTCCTGCTTTATAAGGAAAAAAAGACGCAACGGCTTGTTGCCCTTCCCAGGACTGGCTGTCTTTTCCCGGTTCGAGCACGATGCCCATATCCGCGTAAGGCCCCGCAATGCCATCGCGCCCTTTTACTACCGACATCGCGCGCCAGATCCGTCCCTGGTAATCATTGCCCGCGATTTCACCTTTCGTGCTATCGCCGCCGCGATAGGCTACATAGAAAATATTCCACGCATTCTCCTCTTCATTAAAAACCACCGCATTTACCCAAACTTCGGCTCGCGGGTTAGTGGCCGTTCTTCCCGGAATGCTGGGTACCACTGTTTTTTGACGCTTCCAATGCACCGCATCATCGCTGGTCCAATAAGCAATCCTCATGTCGCGGTGCGGCCGTTCAAACATTTCATTAACGAACATATGATAGGTATTGCCCATTTTGATCACCTGGCCGGTTTCAAATCCGGAGCGATTGCCACTGGCGATGACATCCGGATGGGAGGCGCTGATGACAGGGCCTGCGTTTTCGGATGCCAGTACCAATTTTTTTTGAGCATGGATCAAATTTATCCAAACAAAAAAAACAGTCAACAGCAACGAAGCATATTTATAAAAGCGCATAGTATTTATTTTACAGCATTATTTTTTTGCCGCCAGATTTTTCGTTTCCAGTTTTGGGGCTTGCGCGGCGTTGTTTTTTTAAAGCGGATATTTTGCGATAATGGGCCTTCTACGGTTACTTCCAATTTTTGATCGGCATTTAAGAATTGAACCTTATTAAAACACATATTCCTCACATCCAATAATTTCATTCGGGCGGTGTCAACAGTGATTTTCGAGTTCTTCACGATAAAGCCATCTACGTCAGTAGCTTTTAATAATTGCACCGCGGCGCCGGTAACATTTTGCAGGACCACATGTTGCAGCGGACTTTCCGGAATGCCATCTGCTTTGACAAATTGATAAGCGCTGTCGATCTGAATATTTTTTGCGAAAATATCGATGAAAGTCGGCGTTAGCTCATTTTTAGCGCGCAGTGGATAGCGCGAAGCCAGTCCGCCCACGTGTTGTGAGCTGCCGAGCATATCCCATTCAAAAGCATATTTGGAACCTTTAATGCGGATGTTTTCATAATACAAATATTGTCCGCCGCCGCCGCGTGGCCTTCTGGTTTTAAAACGAATCGCTGACCGCGCCTCTTCAAATACACAATCGTGTACATATAAATTTTTGATCATCGAGGCAGTTTCGCTGCCCACAGTAATACCACCATGCCCTTCTAGTACAAGGCCGTTTCTTACTACTACGTTTTCTGTCGGACGATTGACGCGCAAGCCATCATAACCGCGTCCGGCTTTCATGGTAAAAGCATCGTCGCCCGTGCGCAGCGTGCAGTATTCAATTAATACATTTCTTGATGATTCAATATCGATCCCATCGCCACGCGGGATACCCACCGAATGAACCGTTATGCCGCGGATGATAACACTGTCGCAATATACAGGCACCACGTTCCAAAATGCCGTATTTTCAAGGGTGACGCCTTCTATCAAAACATTATTGCAGTTGATAGGAGAAATAAACATCGGTGGAAAAATGAAATCGCCATTGTGGCCTTCATAAATTCTTTCTGCAACGGGCGTGGTATGTTTTACTACATTTTCAATCACATCCTTCGTCATAATTTGCCTGCGAACCGAGCCGCCTTTTGCAGGCCCGATCAGGCGGCCTTCTCCAGTGATGGCGATATTGCGCTGGCCGTTTGCATAAATACAAGCGCCTAAGGACATCACTTCAATACCCTCATTGCGTGTGAAAACAGCGGGTCGGAAATCTGCCACCTCACCGCTAAAATAAACTTCAGCTCCGGCATTAATATTAAGACAGATATTACTTTTCAGTTCGATCCTTCCTGTCAGCCATTTGCCTTTGGGAATGATCACCGTGCCGCCGCCTTTCGAAGCAACGGCATCAATAGTACGCTGAATCGCCTGAGTTGCTTTTTCATTTTCCCGGGCACCAAAAGCAGTGATATGCTCTGAATAGGTAGGAAAAACGGGCTTTTGCAGTTGCGGCATCGGGAAGGGCGCTTGGATAGGCGCAATATGTTCAGGCATCGCTGCTGCACCGACCTGGGTTTTCAATGGAATAGAATCACTACTTAAAAAATAAACCCGCCGGGAGTCGAAGTTTTTTGCGGCAACGCTCAAATGGAGTAAAAGGATAGAAAGAAATGTGCAGAGTCGAATCATTAATTTATGGATTAGAGCTGAATTGTACAAGGTTCTCATGAATCTGTTGCGTATCTGTAATTTTTTGTGCAGATACATTTTTCAAAACTATGTTTTTAATGGGTAATTCTTTTTGGCCTAAGATTCGGGATATGAATTTTACCTCAGAGGCTTTAACGTCCGTTAAATAAATATTTTGGATAGGTGTTAGCCGGCGTTCATAAGTGGGCACAAGCGTTCTCCACTGATAGAGTACATCCGTTTCAATGCCTAAAATACCCTGGTCAATTTTTCCTGACCTGACGCGATCGAAGTAAATGTTTTTTACGTATCCGCCCATGCGTTCATTCGTTTTGATGAAAAGCAGGTGCATTAGTTTCGCCCCATCCTGTACTTCGCAGTTGGTTACAAACACATTTTCTATACCACCTGAAAGCTCGCTTCCGATCGCAACCAGTTGATGCCCGTTTTTTACAAAACAATTGCGGATGACAATATTTTTTGAAGGTGTCTTTAAACGCCATCCTTCGGGGTTCCTGCCCGATTTGATGGCGATAGCATCGTCGCCCTGGTCAAATATGCAATCTTCGATCAGTACCTGCTGGCTCATTTCGGGATCGATTCCATCATTGTTATGACCGTGGGCATAAACATTGACTTTTCTGATCCAAACATTTTTGCAGAGATAAGGGTGGATGGTCCAGAACGGGCTGTTGATAATATTGATACCTTCTATTGAAACGTTTTCGCAACGGTTGAACTGTATGAACTGCGGCCGCAGATGCGCGGTGTCGTTCACCATTTGGCGGGCCGCCACAGCGCTTCTTTCCCAGGCAAGATTATATAGGCGTTTAATGCTTTGCATGTGTCCGCTCGGCCGCGAAAACCATTGCTTCCAAATACGCATTTGCGCTTTAATAGTGCCTTCGCCGGTAATGGCAACATTCCTGCACTGATAAGCATAAATCAACGGTGAATAGTTATAGCATTCCATGCCTTCCCATGTGGTGGGCACCGCGGGTAGGTAATCTTCCGGATTCTCTGAAAAGAGCAACACCGCGTCTTTTGACAAATGCAGATTCACATTGCTTTTAAAATGAATTTTACCGGTGAGCCATTCTCCGTCGGGGATAATAACTGTCGCACCGCCCATTTCGCTGGCTTTCGCAATCGCAGCGGCGATAGCCTTCGTGGTTTTTTGCTGATCTCCTTTTATGGCTCCAAATTCAGTAATGGAAATCCTGGCTGTGTTACTAAAATCCGGAACTACAATATCAGGCATTTTAAAAGGCGCCGCTACCTTGATTTTCTTTAAAGGCAGTCCTGGTTCTTTTCCTGCGAAACATTGCCGCGAACTGACAACTATAAGCAAAAGGATAATAAAGCGCATCATTATTGGTTGTTTGAGTTTAATCTCTTTGTAAGGTTAGGCTCATGATGCCGGTCAGCACTTCATTTGCCAAAGTTTTTAATGTGAGTGATTGTAGTTCTTTTTGCGAATCCAACGGCAGGTCCAATACCGTCCCCGCGCCTCCTTCAATGATCCTGTCTGAGAATCCTTTGATGGTTGTGTAGGATTCATAATCTTTGGTGAACAGGCCGGTTTTGAAAATCAGTCGATAGGGCTTCGGCCCACTTTGAAAGGCAAATCCGTCGTTTCGATAGTCTTGTTCGATAGGCCACCAGTTTTCGGGGTTAATCAAAGCAAGTGTGTCTTTGGATCCGTCTGTATAATTGATCGTGATCAGGCCATTGGTGATTTGACTCTGTTGATGGTTGGTTGTGCCGGCCATCAAAATGTAGGCATGGCTTGCTTTTCCTGCAAGCGGAATGCCTATTGAGTCTGGAAATTGATCCCACTGAGAAGTGTACGCGATATTGTTGGTTGATCCTATCGCAAAAGGTATTTTATCCAGGTATAATTGGTCTTTGTTTTTCAGGCCTGCGTCAGTTATCCCGGGCTGAACCAACGGGTAACACCAATTGCCAATGCCTTGCCAGGGTATTTGAAGGGTGACGCTTTCTGCGCGCGGCGACAGGTATTTGTGCTGAAATGTATTAACGATATTTTCATTTAAGAATCTATTGATGTCGACGGCCTCGTATTTTCCTGAGGCTTTTAGATCCCAATCCGTGATGTTCTTCGTAGATACTGTTCCATCATCCCAATAAATTTTTATGCTATTCGTTCCCATATGCAACTGTTCCGATGGCAATTCGAGCACCACATTAGCACCGCCGTTTAGTTGCAAAGTTTGACGGTAGCCGTTTACCGAAAGGGCGCCCTGTTTTATTCGGGAACTATTATTTTTTATCTGGATAGCCATTTTGTTAGATGGAGCACGATCTATTTTTTTGATGGTCAGCTGCGGCAATACGGTTATAACGATAGGAGCCGTCCAGATAATTTTTCCTTTTTGCAGCGTCAGAAATACATGAGACGTGCCTTCCTGTTGCGCCATGCAAGTCACGGTGTTGCCCTGATTGGACTGCGTTAACACGCTTTGCCGTGTGTCTTTGATAGCCAGGATTTTTTCACCCGGAAAGGATAAATGAAAATGCTCTCCCGCCACCACGGTCATAGCAGTAGGAATTTTTTCAAGGCGTTCCCCGCGCCAGACAATTTTTATATTGTGGATTTGCTGTGCTCCGGATTGTATAACAATCACAGGTTGATGCAGCGCATTGTCCAACCAGGTGTAACCGGCTTTTTCTCCATTCACATATACTTCGGGATCGGTGCTCCGTGCTTCGATTTGAAGGCGAAGTTTCAAGAGTTGAGGAAACTGTTGTCTGATATCATAGGTTGAAGTGTGGCCCGATTGTTTAAAATCAATACGGATATGCGGAAGGTTAAGGCTGGCAAATTGCCAATCTTCAGGGAAGCCGGGTTCTATCCGAAGCGTATTTTTTAGTGCGTCTGGTTTTATACCAAAGAGCCCTTCTGTTAGTGTTCGTGCCGTCATGCCGATCGGGTCGGCAAAGTCGCGATAGAGCTCGCCCCTTACAGCATCGTAAAAAGAAAGTTGCTGAAAGCCACCCGGACTTGAACTTAAGTACATGCTCTCAAGCAATGCGCTTTTCCAAAGCTGAAAAGCATTATCATTTTCGCCGCTCTGCCAGTATGCTAAAGCGGTGTGGAGGTTTTCCGCAAGCGCAACATTATTTACGCTCCAGGTGTAAGGTTGCCAATTGGTAGTCGCAAGCAGAAAAAGATTTTTAAAAGGAAAGTCGCGGGCCTGCACCGGAATATGAGGAATATGCCGATCTACATAGCGGAGCATCTCAAATTTTTGCTCGCGCGATGCAATGCCTTCGTCAATGGCATGATAGATGGTCCAGAGGCCCGGTGAGATATGAGCAAGTTGGAGCCCAAGTCGGTCGCGGTTTTCAGCGAATACGCCTTTTTCGGCGATCCAAAGTTTCGTGTTTAATGCGGTTGATATTTTCAACGCTTCTGCTTCATAGGGACTGGCATCTTCGTTTATTAATCTTGCAATAGCGGCTGCTGTTTTGTGGGCGCGATAATTATAGGCGGTGGAATGCGTAACGCCGCCGCCGCTATATTGCAAGGCGTCGCTCGCCCAAATGCAGGCATAAGCATCGTATAGTCCGTCATTGTCACTATCAAAATTTCTTTTCTCCCATTCCAGGTGAAGTTTTAAAGCCGGCCAGATCTTTTTAGCGTAGCTCGTGTCGCCTGTATAATTTAAGTGGGTGAGTAGCTGATCAAAAAAGATCAGGTTCATGTCGTAATGATGGGGCTGTATTTTACCATCGGGGCTACGGCATATGTAGCCATTGCTAAACATAGCCGTTCCCATTTTTTCAAGCTGTCTTGCGAAGTGTAGCGCTGTATCCGGCGTTACGGGCCCTGCCGCGATTTTTGTAACCTGGGATTTCAAATAACTGTCAAAGTGTAAGCGGGCGCGATTCTGCCAGCCCAAAGCATCAGCTGCGTAAGCGCCGCGCCAGGCCGGTAGCCTCATACGCCACGCGACGGCGCCGTGCAAAAAGCTTGGCGCTTCCCAAATGGCGTCAGCAGCAATGGCAAGTGCGCTTCCCAAGGTGTTGATATATGGATCTGGAGTTTCCACGTTTACGCGGTTGGCAATTTCTTGTCTGGCTTTTTCCGCCCGGGCAAAAATTTTAGGCGCTTGCGCATACGAAATATGACTTATATCTTTTTGAACAAGAAAATAATAATCGGCACTTGAAGCAAGCGGCAACACGGCTGCCAGCGCCGGCGTCTTTGAAGTGCCGGAGTTTAGAAAGGAGAGGGGTGTCTGCTGTTGCGCCGCATCAACCGTTTTTAACAATGAGTTTAATGGGAATACACCTGATAGTAACTTTGCGTTGTCTTTTTTTGTAGAGTCCGGTGCGGCGTATTGAATTTCATATCGTTCATCGTCTGACAAAGGCTTTGTAAAACCATAATAAAGCGTAAAACGGTTCTTGTTGATCCGGTACTGATTGTCTGTGCAATAGGCGGGTTGTAAGTAGAACGAAGATTCAGGGTCGGCGCCGATATCGCCATCCCTGCTGAATTTCTTGCCGCTGGCGCCACCGTAAGCTATAATGGCAGAAGTGTTTGCAGGCAGTGTTTTTGTTTCCATTTTTATGATCATTCCTTCAACTTCGGACAGCGCCAGCACCGTAATTTGAACAAAACCTTTGGGAAACATCGGATCCTTTATTTCATACAACATAGCACCGGGGCGATAAATGGCTTTGATCTCTGCAGCTTCGGCCAGCCATTTGCTTTTGCCATTCACAACAATCCCGATTTTACAGTTGCCGCCCATGCCCGGCATGTAAAGCGCAAACTCGGGCAGATCGCCGGCTTCCACCCTAAATGCCGTATTGCCGCCATAAAGCGCGCGGTTAAATTTTTTGGTTCCTTTATGTAAAATAAAATCTTTCCCTTCAGGTTTATAGTGAAGCGTTCGTTCTTTGTTATGCCACAGCGCCGACGGTTCTTGCGCTATAGCGGGATACCAAAGAGAAAGGTATAAGATGGCTGAAAGAAGAGGGCGGTATAAGCTACTTATGTTCATCCGTCAATTTTGAAAATAAAAGAGGAAGCGGTCATGAATTTCCCGCCCTGGCTGGCTGTGAATAAATAGATGGGCTTGCCATTTTTCAGTAATAGCTGCGGGCGCTCGAAGCGGCCATAGCGCGAAAGATGAGCCGGAGCGGCTGGTTGTTTTATATACTTATCAGCCGGGTAAAAAGCAATTGCAGGGTTGCTCCATTTTTTCCCGTCGCGCGCATTCATAATAATGCCATACTCATGGTTGTAATATCCCATATCACGAGCCAACATATAAAAGCGTTTGTTTTCATGCCAGACAAAAGCATCTTCCAACTGCGCGTTGTTGCCTCTTTTTGAAAAATCAATAACCGGGTTTCCTTCATATTTTTTAAAGGGCCCTTCGGGATGGTCAGCAATAGCCAATCCATATTTTCTATTACCTCTGATGGGCCCGCTGGCGGATTCGTAATCCCGGGTATTCCAGGATTTATAATAAAGGAAATATTTTTGGTTATGATAGGTAACGGAAGGATTGGTCGTGCAATGATCGTCCCAGCGGCCTGTCTCGCCCGGCTGCAGCAACGGTTCGTCAAACCGCTGCCAGGGCCCGTTGATAGTATCTGCTATGGCCAAACCTATTCGCTTTGTATTTGTTTTGCCATTGCTGTTGCCCATATAATACAAGTAATATTTGCCATTGAAAAAAGTGATAAAAGGATTGTGACAGGTGGTTGCGTCCCAGTAGCCCGGCCTCGGTTTTAATATGGTGCCAGTCACTTCAAAATTTGATTCGGGCGTGTCTGCTACGGCGTGCACTATTTCACAACCATTGATCCAGCCGCTCATTTTCTTTTTGGCATCCCATCTTGAAAAGAAAACATGCACTTTGTCGTCCGGGCCGATGATCGGGGTGTTGCACCATACATAATACCCTTCGAGTTCGAGCGCACGGCCAACGGGCTTTAGTGTTTTTGCAAACTCACTTACAGGAGGCTCGGGCTGAGGGCTCCGCGGCCCCAACGTAACCAGGCCCAATCCCGCTAAACTACTTTGTTGTATGAAAATGCGTCTTTTCATTATTGATATGCTTTTTGTCGCGTTTTATAAACGAACAGAAAACTAAACGAATGTAAAGTTTATATGCCAGGCCCCAGTTGCATGTTCCTTACGTTTTTTACTTCCAGCTTCTTCCCGTCTTTTCCTTCAATGGCTACATTGGTAAACTTCCATCCGTCGGCATTAGAAATAGTGCCAGCCGTCGATCCGCTTATTTTAATATTTGTAAAATTGAAATTTTTGGCCGGCGACTGAGCAAGCCCGTTACAAAAAATAATATGGTTAGTAATGCCCGTGGCTTCAATATCTGAAACGTATATATTTCTGAAAACAGGAATGCCTTTCGAAGGTGGATCTACTCTTTGCAACAAGGTTTTCCAGTGGCTTGGGATGGAATCATAGTCATAGCCGTCAGGCAGTATCGCATTGCTATACGCGGGATTCCAGTCCATCGTAAAATGAAAAGCATTGCGCACACTGTCCATCTTGATGCGCTGTAAATAAATGTTTTCAACGGTGCCGCCGCGTGTTGTGGTGGATTTGATATGAAACCCCTGCCCGGTTTTAATGGCTTGCAAGTCGTGGGCCAACACGTTTCTGATGCCGCCCGAGGTCTCGCTTCCCAATGTTAGTAAGCCCCCGCCTTTGCGCGCAATACAGTGACGGATGACGACGTACTCGGTGGGCTTGTTGACGCGCAGCCCATCCCAGTCGCGCCCGGCCTTCAGGCAGAAGTCATCGTCGTTGCAATCAATATCGCAGTTTTCAATCAACACCCAGGTGGAGGAATCGACATCAATACCGTCGGTGCTGGGCCCATGACCGTCTTCATTATTTCTTATGACAACACCGTCGACGGTTAACCTGGTGGAGTATAAAAGCTGCACCGTCCAGAAGCCGGCATTTTTAAAAGTTATATTTTTCAGCGTAATGTCTGACGCGTTTTGAGTGAGGAAGGTGCGCACCCGCTTGGCATCATAATCGACGATCCATCTCAGGCCCCTGGGTTCGTATGCTTTTCGCATCGCCCAGTATTTATCCCAGCAAAACTTGCCGCGCGCATTTACAGTGCCTTTACCGGTGACAGCCACATTGTGGGCGTCAATGATATTGATAAGCGCTGCCGGCCATTTCATTTCAATGCCGGCGATGCGGGTGTCAATCTCGGGGTAATCGCCCAGGCTTTGCGAACCTAATAGAAGCACGCCTTCATCTATTTTTAAATGCACATTAGACCGGAGAAAAATAGAGCCTGTTACATAAGTGCCGGGTTTAAAAGCGACAACACCGCCTCCGGCTTTGGCGCAGGCGTCAATGGCTTTCTGTATGGCTTTTGTATTGATAGTGACAGTATCGGACCTGGCGCCAAAACTGTTGACATAAAAGATTTTTTTGCCCGAAGGGAATTGCTTAGCGCCTACCTGTTTTGCCCAGGGAAGGTTAGGCAACTGCGCCCTGCCCGTCCAACTTATAAATATCACCCATAAAAAAAAGATACTTTTTTTGATCATCTTTAATTTTTAAAAGATTTGATTTCAACTGCATAAATATTTTCCTTTCCCTCAAAGTTTGCGCGAAAGATAGCCCACTTTTGATCAGGTGAGATATGAACATTTGGTTCTAACCGGTATTGGTGCGCTTTCATATTTACCAGTTTTTCTGATTTAAAACGGTCGCCCTCGGGCTTGAAATAATAAATCCACTGACCGTCGGGCGCTTTAGCTACTGACCCGGGAGTCCCGCCATCACCTATGAAAAAGCTATCGTCTGCAGCGCTGTTGTAATGCACCGACCACTCGTTTCGCTGCAGCTTGTATTTTCTGAATGCCCCCGTTGCCACTTCCACGCCCGCCACGAAAAAATTGCTGCCGCGTGGTTGTTGCAGATCAAACCAGATAAACCGGCCGTCTTTACTAAACCATTCATGCCCGGCGATTTCCATTGGCATGGACCGCTTGTGAATTAGTTTTATTTCTTTAGTCATAACATCGATCGTCCAGATACGGTCTACCTTATGCCAGGGGCCTTCGTGGCAAAACATGAGCAGCGAAGGATTAGTAGGAGAAAACTGTATATGATTGAGCCAGGCGCTGTCGGTGAATATTTTGTTGATGGTGCCGGTTTTAATATCCAGTGTAAATAAAGTACGTGGCAGCCGGGCCTCATAAATAAGATTGAAATAACTGCTTTTGTTGGGGTTGTTTTTAAAGATTTCTTTTTCTGCGTCGCTGGATTTTGCACCTGCCAGCAGGCTGCCGTCGGCATTTATCGTTGTGATGCTGGCTTTAAAATCATCGGGAAATACAAAAACCAATTTTGTTTTTTTTGTAGACAGATCAACCGAATATACACTGTCCTTCACCTGGTAAAAGGCTTTATTGAGGGTAGCAGCAACAATTTCCCCCTGCATGGCGGTAGCCTCGTTGGTAAGCCTTTCGGATGCCAACGTATTTAAATCAATCATATACAATTGACGATCTGCCGCGTTGCTGTTGTAGGTTTCCTGCTTGGCTGCGGCAGCTATCGTTTTTTCTGTGCTGTAATACACCATTTTATTTCCAACGAAAGGATTGTTGTGAAAATAAAAACTAAGATTGCTGCGGTCGTTGTTCGTTAGCCGCACGACTTTGTGATGCGTGTCGGCGTCTATCCATGTCTGTGGCATATTTCGTCCCGTCACCCTCACTTGCTGCGCATGAGCCATTATCGAGAGGAAAATTATCATTAGTAAAATGCTTCTTTTCATTTGACTTTTTTTTAATAGCCATCATTCTGGGGATAAAGGCCAGGCGCGGCGTCCAACTCCGGCTGTGGCACCGGATAAATGATGTAATTTTTATTAAACGACAACATCTGCCCTTGCACATCTTCGGCAGTAATCCATGTCGGTATAAGCTGGTCTATTTTTCCCTGCCTGATCAGATCGTACCAACGCGACCCTTCGCCCACAAATTCTTTTCTTCGTTCTTCAAAAAGGCGATCGAGCGTAACGCCCGAGATCGGCGTTAGGCCTGCGCGGTTTCTGACCTGGTTTACGATCCCATCTACCTCTGCCGGCGTGCCGGGCGCACCACGAAGTATACATTCTGCTTTTAGCAAGAGTATATCGGTGTATCGAAGCGCAATAAAGTTGATTGGCCAGTCGACCCTGTTGGCGGGCGTTTTGCTGACATCAATATATTTTTTTACGAACGAACGCGTTTCGGCCACGCCGTTGAAAACATATCCGCTTTGAATGCTAAAGCCCTTGCGTGTGTCGGTGGCTTCAAAACTATTAAGCAGATTGTTTGAAACAGGCCTTATCATTAAGCCGCCCTGTGTGGGCTTTCCCTGCGACTGGAACCAGGTGTCGGGAGCAAGCAACCAGGGGAAAGTTGCGCCCAGCACAGGATTGAAGCCCGTCGCATACTGTACGTCGAAAATAACTTCGCTGTTGTTTTCGTTGGTATAAGAAAAAATATTCGGGAAGGAAGCAGAGAAAGTGTACAAGCCGCTGGAAATAATTTCATTCAGCAGGGTGAGTGCCTGAGGGTACTCGTTCAGTCCGAGGCCCGGCCCTTTGATATCATAGGTGGGCGCACTTCGCATCATATAAACCAATGCTAAAATTCCTTTTGCTGCAAATTTAGTCGCCCGTCCTCTATCTGCTGCGGCGTAGGTGTTGGGTAAATTGTCGGCAGCAAATTGCAGGTCGCGTAAAATAAGGCCATATACTTCGCTAACTTCGGCCCGTTGCAATTGACGGGCTTCATCGGGTGATACGGCTTTTTCTGTTACCGGTACACGGCCAAATATTTTCACGAGGTCAAAGTAGTAAAAGGCCCGCAAAAACCGGGCTTCGCCTTCATAACGGCTGCGCAAGGCTTCATCAGTAATGACACCGCCCCGATCCTGTAAGGCCAGTAAAAATTCGTTAGCGCGATAAATGCCGACAAAATTGGTATTCCAAGCTTCAATGACGTAGGGGTTGCTGGCAATAGTTTTATGGAAACTGTTAATACCCTCCCAATCCCTTACGCCGCCATCCGACACGGCATACAAATTATCTGATCTGGTTTCAGATAAATTTAAAATGCGGTCAGGATAGGTACGCAACGAATTATAAACAGCGTTCAGGCCCTGCGCGAAATCGGCCGGCTGGACATAAAAATTTTGAGTTGTTAAATTTGAAATCGGTTGCTGGTTCAGGTCTTTTGCGCAGCCTGCTGCAATGATCGTTCCCAGTATAACGGTGGCGTATATATATAATTTCATCTGTTTGTATTTTCTGTTTTTGAATAGCATTAAAAACTGAAGTTGACTCCGAATACCAAAGACCGCGGAAGGGGAAGCCCTCCGTAGTCGCCAGCTTCCGGATAGTTGTCGTCGCCGCTGAGATTGGTGTTATTAGCTTCCGGGTTCAGGCCGCCTTTATATTTATCGTATCCCCAAAAATTTTCTGCAGTAACAAAGAGGCGCGCGCCCCGCACCACGGAATTATTTCGGAAGGCATTACCCAGGTTATAGCCGAGCGTAACGTTTCTCACTCTGATATAGTCTGATGAATAGAGCCAATCGGTATTTTTGATACGCCCGAAAGTAGAGTAGGCTTTGCCCACGACGCCGTCGCCAGGGTCATCGGCCGAACGCCAGCGGTCTCTGTAAAAGCCAAGCGCATTGTCGGTAAAGCCTTGACCGGTTCTGCCCAAAGCTCTGCCCAGCAATGAATAAATCGACCCGCCATGTTGCCCCTGAACCAATACCGAAAGATCAAAATCTTTGTATTTAAAAGTATTGGTCATGCCCCACATAAAATTGGGGTTAGGATGACCCACGATTTGGCGGTCGTTCGCATCAATTACACCATCATCGTTGAAGTCTACATATTTTGGATCGCCTTCTACCTGCGATCCATATCTTGCTGCGCCGTTGGCAATATCGGCAGCGGTCAGAATCCCATCCTGCTTTACCACATAAATACTATAAAGCGGCTCGCCCACGCGTAGAATGGCGTGCGAAATATCGAAAGAAGAAGGGATGAGCAATTGCTCCTGGCCGCCGGGCAACGAAATCAGTTCATTCCTGTTCAAAGTCAGGTTAATATTGCTATTCCACTGAAAGGCGGATCCGACAACATTTCTGGTGTTGAGATCAAATTCCCAACCGGTGTTTTTCACTTCGCCAGCGTTGGCCAATACCTGCCCCGACCCCGTCACTGCTAACACAGGAACGTAGAAAAGGAGGTCTCTTGTTTTTTTATTATAATATTCTGCCGAAAGACTAATGCGATTGTGAAGGATTGATAAATCAATACCGATATTTACCATCTCCGATTTTTCCCAACCCAAATCGGGGTTGGTGATGCCGGAAGGAGCGAACCCTGTCACCTGGGTGCCGTTGAAAGTGTAGCCGTAATTGCCAAGAGTTGCGATGCTTCCGTAATCGGGAATATTGTAGTTGCCGGATGTACCGTAGCTGGCGCGCAATTTCAAATCGTTAACCACGGTGACAGCCGACATGAAATTTTCGCCGCTGATGCGCCATCCCGCAGAAAAGGAAGGAAATACGCCCCATTTGGTATTGGCTCCAAATCTCGAAGAACCGTCTCTTCTGATGCTGGCTGACAATAGATATTTGTTGTCGTATCCATATTGAAGGCGGGCGAGGTAGGAGAGCAAAATATTCATTGATTCGGTAGTGGAGCCGGTTACTGCGACCGCGTCATTAAGCGTGGTGATAGAGCTTGATCTGAATCCGCCCTGCGAAGACATATTCGAATTTTCAAACTTATCGGAGTTGTAGGTAAAACCACCTACAAAGGAAACATCATGAATGCTGTTAAAAACTTTGTTATACGAGATAGTGTTTTCGTTGACGAAGGTTCTTTTGCGGATCGTGTTGTAAGATCCGGAAGTTAACGCCGAAAGCTGCGCCAACCGGGTGGGAAGGCTGCTTGAAAGGATATAGGGACGATAGCTTTTGGCGGTAATATCGGTATTATCCAAATTCACAGTCGTTCTAAGATTCAGCCCGGGGATGATGGAATAATCTGCATAAACAGTGCTCAACGTCCTGAACCGTCGGGTTTCTCCGATTGAATATTGAAGTTTTGCATAAGGGCTATTGGTGGATACGCTCCAGCGATACTGCCCATTTAAGCCGGTGTTCGCATAAAGACCCATCGTGTCTTCCTGCACTGGTGTGAAGCTCAATGCCTGGTGGAGTATGTTGTCTTTTCCTTCTACACCCGGATCATTATTGATGCTATAAGTGGGACTGATGTTGACGCCAAATTTTAATTTTTTGATGGCGGTTACTTCCACATTGGCACGTGCTGAATAGCTGGTGTAATCCGTAAATTTCACCATTCCTTCCTGTCGGTTATAATTGCCCGATATAAAGTATTTCACATTTTCGGTGCCGCCGCTTGCTGATAGCTGATGGTTTTGTGTCAAACCTTTTCTAAAAATTTCATCTTGCATGCTATATAACGCCAAGCCGGGATGGCCTGCCTGAAACCAGCGGTCGTCCGTCATCAGGCTTGTATTTACCTGGCCTGCAGACAAGCCCAGAATTTGTCTTCTTTCTTCGTTGGTTTGGCTGGCGGAACGGTTGGCTCCTGAAGCGACCCATTGCGCGTTGATCATTTCCGTTGCGCGGTCAATCCATTCCTCCGAGTTGAGCATGTCCAAACCGCGGCTTCTCTCCATGTAACCTACAACGCTATTAATGCTAATAGTCGGCTTTCCTGTTTTCCCTTTTTTTGTGGTAATCAGGACAACGCCGTTGCCCGCGCGGGATCCATAAATGGCGGCAGAGGCAGCATCTTTCAAAACCTGGATGGATTCAATGTCATTAGGGTTGATATTGTCCAGCGGATTACCGCTGGCATAGTTGCCGGAAGCATTAGGAGCGGCGGGTGTTAATGGAAATCCATCAATAACATACAATGGTTCATTTCCCGCCGAGATAGAACTCGTGCCGCGCACCTGAACGCTCAGGCCCTTGCCTAAAGCGCCTGTTGTCTGTCTTACCCGAACGCCGGACAATTGTCCTACCAGCGCCTGGTCCACACGTTGAACGGGGCGCTCTTCAAAGTTGGCATTAAGCGTGCTGACCGCTCCGGTTACATTTCGTTTTTTTTGCGTACCATACCCGATTACCACCACTTCGCTCATCTGTTCCTGCGTGGGCGTTAAAACGATGTTCATGGCTTCTGCCGTAGCTTTGACAGTTTTAGCCTGATAATTGACATGGGTAATAGTTAACTCGGCGGAGGCGAGATCTTCGGTGGTCAGCAAAAATTTTCCGTTAGCATCAGAGGTCGTACTTTGCCCTGTATTGAGCGTAACAGTAGCGCCACTGACCGCCATGTTTTTATCGTCGGTAATAGTTCCGCTGATCGGGGTTGATTGTGCTGTTGCTGTGATGCTGGCGCATAATAGCAGCATCAGGATGGGGATTGATTTCATATGAAGCCAGATTATTTTCGTGTTTAATAAATCGCTGCGGCAGGCCGGCAACTCAAATGGCATTAACAAAAACTAAGGTAGACCTAATATTCACAGATGCGTCCTGCGCCATCCTGCTGTTCAGGTGTTTGCGACAACGAAACTGCTGATATTGAATGGATAAAAAACTAAGGCATTTTTTGAAGCCCTTCTACTTTTACCTTCCATTTACCATTTTTCGGTATGCCGGGTAATGTTTGAGCGGCCTGATCATAGCCCGCGCACATCATGGCAACAGCAGCCAATAAACCGCCGTTGCCCGGCAAATAAATAGTTAACCTGCCTTCCTGATAATTATGTCCGTTTGGCAGATAGGTGTTGGTTTGAATGTCCATCAGGAGCGCCTGCACGGCTCTCTCTGGATCGCCAAGACGGGTCGCCGTCATTGCTGTCATTGGAAAGTCCCAACCCCAGGTGTCATGCCAGCTCCAGTTGTTCCAGATCCAGTTAAAAGTTTGCTGCATCAGGTTTTTATTGAGCATGGGTGTTTGCGGCAGCATGCCCAAAGCGCCAAAAACAGAAGGGTGATCTGTCTTGTATTCAGGGTTGGTGTAGGAGTCAGTTGCGCTTTCGGCAAACAAATATTTTCCATCCTGAACCGGCAGCGGGGACAGCTTATGGATGACGTCGTCCCATTTGGCATTTCTTTGCAGGCCCAGCCGCTCGCGCCATTGTTGCGCCACATTGAGCGCCCAGTGCCAATAGACGAGTTCATAGGTAGGGTTGTAAGTGTCTTCCGCTTTGAAGCGTTCCTGGGCAGGTATCAGCCCTTTTCCCAAAACATATCTTTGGCTGGCTGTGTCAAATCGGGCGAAGGACGCCATAAAGTCGGCCGTTGCAAAAACAAGATCCTTATACTTGTTAAGCATTTTTTTATCCTTTTGCGCG
This sequence comes from Niabella insulisoli, assembly GCF_039652435.2. GTDB lineage: Bacteria > Bacteroidota > Bacteroidia > Chitinophagales > Chitinophagaceae > Niabella > Niabella insulamsoli. The sequence goes on from NZ_CP190246.1 coordinate 1,231,329, forward strand.
CGATAAAGCAATTCAGAAAAATAGATGAAATGCGGTTGCTGCCAAATGAGGAAAGCGCCAATAGAAGATGGCACTTCCCGGCCCTTGTTGTCCGTCATTTTTTGCCAGCGGACGCCATCATAGCCTTGTCGCTGCGCAATGCCTTTCGCCACATCGGCTACATTAAAATACCAATCCACACTTTTTTGAAGCAAATCAGGCCTTCCCCATAATGCAAAATGAATTCCATGCCACCAATGCATTTCAAGATGGGGTTTGCCGTACCAGCTATTGTAGGTAAGGCCTGTTTCCTGGGGTGGGTAGTTATCGGCGCATTGTATGCGTGTTAAGTATTGTGACAAGATAATTCTGCGTTCCAGCTCGAAGGCCCGTTTGTCGGTGCTTCCGGAAAAATCGATAGCCCCGCCGCTGTTCCAGAATTGCGCCCAACCCTGAAGGCTGCTTAACCGGGTGCTTGCAAAAGAGGGCTGTATTTCCCTTGCTTCCGGGGCAAACAAACAGCTGTATTCAAAGCTGTCGGCCCGCGCTGGCGTAAGTATAAAATAATGGGGTTGCTTTTCCTTCAAAACAGCTGTCCCGCTCCATCGGGATTGAAGATAATAATGAGTCGTATCGAGCAAATGTTGAATGGTGGCTTTGCCTGTGGCGCTGCTGACTATTGAAGATTGATGTTGATCGTCGTTGCCCCAGTTGTTGCCTCTGTCTCCCCACTCGCCACTGGGATAGGGCAGCCGTATTCTGATCGCTATTCTTCCCTGTTGAAGCAGCGGCGAAACAATTTTCACAGCGATTGCGTCTTCACTGTGATGACCGTAAGTAGTGACCCTCACAGGGGCCCCTTCCACAGCAAAGGAACTGCTGATTGTCCCCGTCCACATATTGAGTGATTGCTGTATGTGTTTTATGTCTTTTAGCGAAGCTAAAGAGCCATCTTTCTTTTTGATTTCAAAGCCGATGTTGGCGAGGTGCAGCCTGTGTTCATTGATTCGAAAATAGTCTGCTGTTTTCTTATTGATTTCGGGGCCGCTGCCGTTTTGAACGGCGTAGCTAACATCCCGGCCGTTGAGATGATAGGTGCGCAGCGCGTCTTCAAACTTGTAGTTGTTAACGTTAGGGAAAGCGTGCCATCCCCAAGCGCTTTGTGTGCCTAAAGGAACACCGTTGGCGTAGGCATCCGGAAAAGATTGAAGCCCTGTTACATCAACAGTGAAAGCGAAAGAACCGTTGCCCACCGAGAGAGACGCCAGCGTATCGGCCCTGTTGATGTGTACTGTGTGGCGTTGTACTAATTTTTTCCTGTCAATCTTTTGTTGTGAGACCGCCGTCAGCGTTGAAAATAGACACAGCGTAAAAATGGGAAGGCAATTTTTTAAATTCATATTGGCAAACTTTCGATAGCCAACGAATTTAAAATTTACAGTCCGGGTAAACATCCTGCCCCGTCCTGCCCCGGTTTATTAAAATTAGTTTTGTCAGGATGCCACAGGATGGAACTTCTTTCGCAATAGCGTAATATTGACCCTTAACGAAATAAAAATTTTTGCCATGCGACTTTACAGCGTGTTACTATTTTGTCTTTTTATGACGCTTGCTGCAGATAGCAATGCTCAAAAGCTTCCTTCAAAAAAAAATATATTAAAAACACTTCGGCTTACTAATGGGTATTTTATGAATAAATGGCCCGATCCCGGCAAACCCATCTTCACCAATATTGAGCGGCCGAGTAATATCTGGACCCGGGCTGTTTATTATGAAGGATTAATGGCGTTGCATACTATTGACAAGAAAAAGGCTTACTACGATTATGCTGTGTTGTGGGGCGAAAAGCACAACTGGCGTTTGCGTGGCGGTATTTCAACGGAGAATGCGGATAATCAATGTTGTGGGCAAACGTATATCGACCTTTACCTGATCGATAAAAAAGAAGAACGGATCAGGGATATTAAGGCCTGTATGGATCGGGTGGTTGCTAGTGAAAAAATCGATGCCTGGAGCTGGATTGACGCTATTCAGATGGCAATGCCGGTGTTCACCAAGTTGGGGAAACTCTATAACGATAGCCGCTATTTCGAGCAGATGTATGATATGTATGCTTATACAAAAAACAAGCACGGTGACAACGGGCTTTACAACCGTGAAGATCACCTGTGGTGGCGCGATAAAGATTTTGATCCTCCTTATAAAGAACCCAACGGGGAAGATTGTTATTGGAGCAGAGGCAATGGCTGGGTGCTGATGGCGCTTGTAAGAGTGCTGGAAGAATTGCCAAAGTCCGACCCACACTATGCCGAGTATTTGCAGGATTTTAAAGATATGAGCGCCGCTTTGGTGAAAATCCAAAGGCCCGATGGTTTATGGACTGCCAGTCTTCATGATCCCAATCATTATGGTGGTAAGGAAATAACCGGGACGGCCTGTTTTACCTACGGCTTCGCATGGGGAGTGAGAAATGGCTTGCTTGATAAAAAAACTTACTTGCCGGCGCTGACCAAAGCCTGGAATGCGATGGTGAAGGATGCGGTGCATAAAAACGGATTTTTAGGGTATGTGCAGGGCACGGGTAAAGAGCCGAAAGATGGACAGCCTGTTACCTACACCAGTAAGCCCGACTTTGAAGATTACGGCCTGGGATGTTTTTTACTGGCCGGGACTGAAGTTTATAAACTAAAATGAGTTTTTCTTTTTTAAATAGATTTTTACAGTTTAGTGAGTGCGCTGCCTTTATGCGCCGCAATATGCCCCGTTTTGCTGCTTTCGATTTCATATTGAGGCGTAGCTTCAGAAGCATGATGCGTGTAGCCTTTGTAATCAAAATCTTTCGTGTGGACTTTGATGACCGTGCCTGTTACCCTTCCGGCTTCTGAGTTCCAGCTCACTTTGTCTCCTATTTTGAATGCCTGTTTCATAATTGACTTATTTATAAAATGATGCTTAGTCATGGTAGCTGACTTTGTCGCCAACAACGGTAGCAGGAGAGGTGTAGCGGTGTTCCTGTACTTTTCCAATATTCATAATATGCAGCACCTGCCAGCCCTGAGCAGTTAAATAATCTGCGATCATCGAGCGATGGCAGCGCCACCAAAGCGCTTCAGCACACATAATGGCCGTAGCTTTTTTCGCTGCCTGTTTTTTCAGTTGGAGCATCGCCTTTTCAAAGTTGTCCGTTTCCATATAGTCGGCGTAGCCGCGGAAAGACGCATTCAACCAGCGTGTGTTTAGAGAGTTTTTTAAAGCGCGCCGCCTCCCGCCCAGGTCCTTAAAATATTGATAATGGATTTTATGTTCCGGCAGAGACCGTTCTAAATTTTCCTGGTTGAACTGTGGGAATTTATTTGATCCGGGCAACCCGCGAACATCAGCCAGCAATTTTATATCAAAAGAACGGAGCATTTCAATAAACTTTTCGATTGTGTTTGTTGAATGGCCAATGGTATAAACAATATGTTGTTTTGAACGACTCATCCGGTTGTTTTTTATAGCGCCTCTTTGTCAGCTTTTCTTTTGAAGCCGCATCACCGCAATATCTCCAACGATAAGATTGAGCGTCGTTCCTGAAACGCTAAAGCGATTCACACGCTGCAAGGTTTTGAAAAAAGTGCTTTCCCCCTCGCCGGGACAGGCCATCTTAGTGGCCATTGGTAAGCCAAACTGTATGGCGGAACCTTTAATTTTAAACGTAACCCGGAAATTATTGCAGCTGCTGTTCCCCGTGGCTATCGTGTCCGGCAGATTAAATGTAATCACCGGTTTTTTATCAGGATATAACCCGTTAAACGCAATGCGAGGGCCCGAAATGTAATCGGCTTCCCAGGTGCCATTTAATTGTGCCGTTTCCTTAGCAAGATCGACCCATTCAAACCTGGCCAACGGCGCCATCTTAGCTTTGTTTAGCGATAAAATATTGTTGGCAATAGTGTAATTGTCTGCTGCTGCAAAGACTTTTTTGAGTTGATTTTCGATAGTCATGTCATTGCAGGCCATCATAGTTGACATGCCTTGTTTAAATTGGATGCGCCCATGATCTGACAGCTCGTAAGTGCCGCCTAAGCCGTTACATCCGCCAGAAGCTGCATAACGGTTTTCTTCTCCTTCGTTAAATTCAATAAAGGGTTCTTTATTGTTTATTTTACCAGCAACAGGCTGGCCGTAAATTTCGATCAGTTTCCATTTCCTGCCTTTAAGAGAGATGCTTTCCATTGGTTGCCCGGAGGTTGATTTTCTGGCCTCGCCACAAGAGATAAAAATCGCAGCGACGGCAATTAAAGTAAGGATTTTTTTCATCTGTTTGTTTTTTGTTTTTAGCGGTCAGATGGAATTCGCCAAATACTAATTCCGTTTGCGTAGGCAGAATGTTTATGGCTCATTTCATAAATAAAGTTTAAACTCAAAATTACAACTATTGCAATAAACGACGGTTATGACAGGCATCAATGGCTCTCAAAATTGACTTCGACAAATATTTACTGTTAATAAACAGCTAAACCGAAGTCATTTGGAAAAGTGACATTCATCTTTATATTTGCCCGCCAGATTAGTGTAATATGGCAACAGCGCATACAAAAAATTTTTTACTTTTTCAACCGGCCCACCTGTTTTCCAAAAAACCGGTTATCGCTTTAAGACAATTGATAAAAACACCCGAGGGTCTCCAATCAGGAGAGCAGCCGCTGACGCGTGCTGCGCTGCGAAGTTGTTTTAAAGCGCTCGACGAAGAAGCGCAAAAATCGTTGCTTCGTTTTTCTGCCGGCGAGTTGGAAAAGACCATGATCGCGCTGCACCAGGAAGCGCATTATTTAGCGGGTGATAAAGAAAAGCAACAGCTGGTGCAAAATGCGCTTCAAAAAAAATTATATAGTTGGGTGGGCGGGCTCCGTCGTTTGGCTTTCAGCGATTGGTATCACGCCGTTCAGATGGGCGATAAGCGATTTCAAAATATGAAATGCAGTTTTTATCATTACCCGGTAGAGGCAGCATTTGATATCATTAAAACGGATGCGGCGCTTTTCGTTACCATCCATGTTGAGATCGGTAAAGAAAAAATAGACCTGGACAATTTCCGGCGATTTTATTTTTTACTGGAGCGTGATGATTGTTATTACCAGCTATCGCAGAAAAGCCATGAAGCGCTGCACTGGTTTCTGACCAACAGCAAAACGGAGTGGGGCGAGCACGAGTCAAAGGCACTGGCGGCCGATTTTCAGCAGCTCGAACAATGGGAAGTGCGCGTTGACCGGTCGGCGCTTTCGGAAGCATCATCACTATCCATGCTTCCGAAGGTGCAGCTGCTGTTGAGTGAATTAAACAATACCTTTCTAAAACTCGAACCCCAGTTTGTCTATGATGGATTTATCGTCGAAGGTGTTTTTGAGCCGGTAGCTAACGTGCAGATGGGCGACCGTATGGTACGTATTGAACGCAGCGAAGGAAGTGAGCAGGAGCTCGTCGGATTTTTACGATCGCTTCATGAAAAATTTGCGAATCAAAACAACGGATTTTTCTACCTCACTTTTGCCGAGGCACAAAAAAAAGGATGGTTCCTGAAAACATATCATACACTTCTCGAGAAAGATATTGACCTGGTGGGCATCGACCTGCTCAAACATTTCCGCTACTCGCCGCATAAAGCAGAAATAAAGGTAACCCATCAAAAAGAAGAAGGCGATTTTATCATGCTGCAAATGGAGTTGAGCTTTGGGAAGGATAAAGTTACCTTAACCACGTTGCAGAAGGCGCTTTTGAATAATCAAAAAGCCGTGATGTTAAAAGACGGCAGCCTGGGGGTTTTAGGTGAGGACTGGATTCGGAAATACGGTTTACTTATCAAGCACGGAAAAATAAAAGATAACCAGTTGAGGGCGGCAAAATGGCTGATGTTGGGCGATATTACAAGTGCCGAACGGACGGATGAACCATTGCCAAATCAAATCGGCGAAGACTGGATTCAGAAATGGCATCAATGGGAGAAGCGCCAAGCGTCGATCTTCCCGCTGCCTTCCGGCTTGAAAGTGCCTGCGCTTAGATCTTATCAGCAGAGTGGATACGAATGGTTGCGGCTGCTATCTGAAATCGGCGCCAGCGGCTGCCTTGCCGACGACATGGGGCTGGGCAAAACGCTTCAAACCATTAGTTTTATTTTGTACAAAATGGAGCAATATCCGGAAAGTAAACACCTCGTCGTGGCGCCGGCAAGTTTGCTCTACAATTGGTTGAAAGAATTGGAAAAGTTTGCGCCCGGCGCGAAAGCTATTATTTTACATGGCGCTAAAAGAGATACCGCGCAGCTGCTTGAGCAGGGATCTTGTATCGTTATTACAAGCTACGGCACCATGCGGCAGGATTTACCTCTTTTAGAATCTGTTGCTTGGGAAACGATTGTTTTAGATGAAAGCCATCATATCAAAAATCCTGCTGCGCAAACGACGCGCGCCGTGTGGCAGCTTACCGCAAAAACAAAGATTGCCATTAGCGGAACGCCAGTTATGAACAACACCAGCGATCTGCACAGCCAATTGCATTTCCTGATGCCCGGTTTGCTGGGCACGCCCGAATTTTTTAAGAAGGAATATGCCATACCCATTGAACAGCAGGCCAACGAAGAAAAAGCCGCTGCTTTGCAAAGGCTTATTCGACCCTTCGTGCTGCGAAGAACTAAAGAGCAGGTAGCCGCGGATCTTCCCGACCGCACTGAATCGGTACTATGGTGCGAAATGAATGCCGATCAGCGCAGCGCTTATGAAAGCATTAAAGAAGAAGTTCGCGCTAATATTTTCACAGAAATCAAAACAAGCGGCTTGAATAAAGGAAAGCTCAGTGTGCTGGCGGGCCTGACGAAATTAAGACAGGTTTGCAACAGCGGCGAGCTGGTGAAGCACGAAGATATTTTTACCTATGAAAGCGTGAAGACCAAAGTCTTGATCGATGAGTTGAAATGTATCATTCCCGAACACAACGCGCTTGTCTTTAGTCAGTTTACTACGATGCTCGATTTGCTCGAAAGAGATCTGAAGAAAGAAGGCATCGCAACCCTCCGTTTAGACGGCCAAACCGATATTAAAAAAAGGCAGGAACTCGTCAATACCTTTCAGGCCGCCGACGCCACCGCTTCTGTTTTTTTGATCAGCCTGAAAGCGGGCAATACGGGATTAAATCTTACCAAAGCTGATTATGTATTCCTTTTTGATCCCTGGTGGAATACAGCAGTTGAAAATCAGGCCATTGACCGCACGCATCGTATTGGCCAGCGCAACCAGGTTTTTGCGTACCGTATGATTTGCCGCGATAGTATTGAGGAAAAAATTATAAAACTGGCAGGACGCAAGAAGAAGTTGGCAGACGATTTGATTTCCACTGACGAAAATGTGATGAAGGCGCTGACCATCGAAGACATTCAATTTTTATTAGAGTAAAGACCCTTTTTGTTTTGAGGGAAGGGCATGATTGAGACAAATCATCCAAATTTTGAGTAGCCGCTTTTACGCCACTTTAGTAACTTGGCTTCGCCATTTGAAATATTTGGATGGAAAATATTGTTCAGGCCGTCAGCATGTAAAGCGATGCCTGGCTGTTTTCAACGATTGTTTTAAAGGGCTGATTGTTCTCCAATCACGCTTTATATCATGAATAAAATTCAAAACTTTACAAGGTATATCGTCAGGCGTTGCACCATCAGGCGCAGTGTGGCAACAGTTTTTAGTTTATTGCTGGTTTGTATAGCGCATGCGCAAAGCAAACCAAATATTGTGTTATTTATTGCCGATGATCTGAATCAAACAGACCTGGGGTGTTATGGCAATACGGATGTAAAAACGCCTCATCTTGATAAGCTTGCGGGCGAAGGTATGCGGTTTACCAGGGCCTATGCCGCTTCGTCGATGTGTTCTCCTTCGAGAAGTGTTATTTTCACGGGGCTCTATCCTTTTAAAAATGGTTCGCAAATGAATCATTTCACCACGCATGCCGGCATCAAAAGCCTTCCTCATTTTTTAAAGGCGCAGGGCTACCGCGTGGTAATTGCCGGTAAAACGCACGTTACTCCCGAGGAGAATTTTCCTTTTGAACATATCGGTAAGGAGTTTGGTCAATATCAACCCATCGCCAACCGGTTAGACCGAAAAAAGGAAACAGTGCACATGATAGAGGACCATTTCAAAACAAGGCCCGATCAACCCATTTGTTTGATTGTAGCGCCCTGGGTGCCGCATGTACCCTGGTTTCCCAACCGCGATTTTAATCCGCAGCAACTGAAGCTGCCCGATTATTTGGCTGATACCAAAGAAACGAGAAACGCGCTGGCCGCCTACTATCAAAGTATTGGCGAGGCGGATAAAATGTTTGGGACGGTAGTGGCAGCGCTTGACCGGGCGAAAAAATCGGACAACACGGTAGTTATGTTCACTTCTGATCAGGGCGCTCAGTTCCCGTCTGCAAAATGGACGGTTTATGACCGTGGGCTGCGCGTACCGCTCATTATTAAATGGCCGGGTAAAATAGCTGCGGGTACAACTTCCGGGGCTTTAGTGTCGCTGGCTGATTTGACACCAACAATGGTTGATCTGGCAGGCGGCGATGCGATCGAAGGGTTGGATGGTGCGTCGCTGAAAGATGTCTTGACAGGCCGCAAGGCGCAGCATCATTCTTTTGTGTTTGCGGAAACATCGGTTGAGCCACACTACTGGTATAACTATACGCCGGCGCGTTCTGTTATTACGCAATCCGGTTGGCATTATATTAAAAACTATCATCCGGGTTTAAGGTTTATCACCCATATTGATGAGGTGGAGCGCAATGAATTTTATTTTGATTCCTGGGTGAAGGATGCTGCCACCAATGCCCGTACCAAATTTTTACTCGACCGATACAGCTACCGCCCACCGGAAGAATTATTTAATTTGAATACCGATCCGGCTGAGTTCAAAAATCTGGTATCAGAAGCGGCTTTCGCCAATCAACTACAAAGCACCCGCGCATTGCTTGGAAAAGAACTGGCGCGGCAGGGAGAAAGCGAAATTGACATTATTAAAGGTACACTTCCTGTTTTTTATGATAAAAATTACACGATCGATCAGGGAAAGGCGGCGTCGGCCATGTCTTTCAACCGTTCGCTTTGGAATCCCGATACACTCTATATTACAGCCTATCTGACACAAACAGATCGGGGTGGGATCGTGTGCGATTACTTCAATAACTTCCAATTGTCAGCTTTTGACGGGAAGATTAGCTTTCGGCTTCATCAAAACGATATTGCGACGAGCAGGCCGTTGGCGCAAAACGCTGGACATTTATTACTCAAGTTAACCGCACAGGGCGCGCTTTCTATTTATTTTAATCATGAGCTTGTCTTATCAAAAAATATGAATAAGGATCTTACTAAAATCAAAGGTGGCTATGTAACCTGCGGCATGTTAGAAGGGAAAAGCCTTTCGGGTGCACTTCAAACCTACAAAGGCAGTATAGAAGACCTGCGTTTTACGATGAATCAACTGTTGCGTTCGCCTTAATTTAATTAAGTTTTAAACCTTTTGGCCGTGCTTCATTCTAAACCAGGAATTGCTTTCGCGCGTGTCTTCAAAACAATAACAATTAACAATGAAATATATTTCGCTATTTGCATGCTCTTTGGCCTTTAACTGCACAGTCGCAAACGCGCAGCTCAATGCGGATCAGGTTCGTTCATCTTTGCAAGCTCATCAAAGTGCGGTACTCGTGAAAGATGATATTTGGATCCGCGATCCCTATATTACACTGGCTCCCGACGGCTTTTATTACCTGACAGGAACCACGCAGATGCCTACCAAACAATCGGCTGAAAGCGCGAAATATAATGTCGGCTTAGGCGATTCGAGCCAGGTGGGCTGGCAGGTGCGCGTTTGGAAAAGCCCCGATTTGGTGGATTGGAAATACGCAGGCGCTCCTTTCAGTTTGGAAAATGGATATTGGGCACTGCAAAATCAAGATGCGTTTAAAAATACACCCAAGCGCAAATGGCATTTATGGGCGCCCGAGCTGCATTTTATCAATAATAAATGGGTGATGGTGCACACCACGCCGGGCCCGGTAAAACAAGGTTCTAATTTGGCGGTTAGTAGAACGGCGGAACTGAAAGGCCCCTTTGATTTTCCACTGAAAGATTTATCAAAGGGCTTACATGACCCTTCTCTCTTTAAGGATACGGACGGAAAGGTTTATATAATTTGGGGTAATACGCAAATAGCGGAACTGAAGCCGGATATGTCGGGGTTTGTGGCGGCTCCGCAACCGATTCACCCTTCCACCTTGCGCATTATGGGCGATGGTAGCAAGAAAGAAGGTATTGGGCACGAGGGTTGCACGATCTTAAAAATCGGGGGAAAATATGTATTGTTCGGAACGGGGTGGTCAACCAACAAAGGCAGGAAGGGAAGCTACAATTTATATTACACAGTCGCTGATAACATTAAGGGTCCTTACGGCCCGCGTCAATTTGTGGGCCGGTTTCTGGGCCATGGCACGCCGTTTCAGGATAAACAGGGACGCTGGTGGTGCACGGCTTTTTATAATGCAAATGTACCGCCACTTTCAACTGAAGGTATTCAAACAAAAGACCTGCGGGACAACGCCTACACGATCAATAAGCAAGGCGTTACCTTGGTTCCCCTTGATGTAAAAGTGACGCCGGATGGGAAAATTGAAATAAAGGCGCTTGATCCTGACTATGCAAAGCCGGGCCCCGATGAAGTTCAAAAATTTTAATGCTTTAAAATAAAATAATGCGATACCGTTTTTTTAAAATATGCATTAGCGCTTTGCTGTGGACATTGGCAGCAGGGGCGCAACCCTCCGGCCGCCAACCAAATATTTTATTCATCATGGCAGATGATCTGACGATGAGGGACCTCGAACCTTATGGCAGTCAACAGGTGAAAACGCCCAACCTGGCGCGGCTTGCCAAAGAGGGTTTGTGTTTCGACAAAATGTTTAATGTTGTGCCCATCTGTGCACCAACAAGACAAAACCTGCTCACTGGTCTTGGCCCGGTGCGCAACGGCGCCTACCCCAATCATAGCATCATTTATGACGGCATCAAAACGCTGCCTGTTTATTTACAGGCCCTCGGTTATCGCACTGCTTTAATTGGTAAAAAACATTTCGGGCCGGAGGCGGCTTATCCCTTTGATTTTTTAGGAGGAAGAAACCATGATAATGGGAAAGGGCAGGATGTTGATTTGAGCAAAGCTGAATCTTATATACGGGCATCCGGTACCAAACCATTTTTCCTGATGTTTACCAGCAATCAGCCCCACAGTCCGTGGAACAGGGGCGATAGAAGCCAATATGATGCTCAAAACATCAGGCTCGAACCCAATATGATCGACACAAAGATGACGCGGGAAGATATGGTAGATTATTTCGCTGAGATTACTTATCTCGACAGCCTCGTAGGTTATTGTTTGGATATGCTCGAGCGTACCGGTCAGAAAGAAAATACGATTGTCATGTTTGCGTCCGAGCAGGGCAACTCTTTCCCTTTTTCGAAATGGACCTTATATGATCAGGGTTTGCGATCGGGATTTATTGTCCGCTGGCCCGACGTTACTAAATCCGGATCGCGTACCAACGCGATGGTGCAGTACACTGATATTCTTCCCACATTGATCGATATTGCCGGAGGCAACCCTCAAGCTGCAAATACGGGCTCTACTGATGCGCTGGGAGGAACCGGCTTTGACGGGACGAGCTTTAAAGAAGTGCTAAAAGGAAAGCGGGAGAAAATGAGAGATTATGTTTTTGGTGTTAACACCACGCGCGGCATCATCAAAGGCAGCGAAGCGTATGCAATCCGATCGGTGCGCGACAATCAATATTTATTCATCCACAACCTTAACGCTGAAAATAAATTTTCTAACGTAGTCACTTCTTCGGCGTTGTTTAAACAATGGTTAAATAAAAACGAAACAAGGGCTATGCAATATGTAACCCGTCCTGAAGAGGAGTTGTATGATGTGATAAAAGACCCCTGGCAGCTCCACAACCTGGCAGCACAACCGGCCTATAAAAATATCAAACAGAAGCTCAAAGTGCAGCTTGACGCTTTTATGAAGCAGCAGGGTGATAAGGGCATTGCAACAGAAATGCAGGCGTTTAGCCGGCAGCCTCGCAACGAAGAAAACGAATAATGTAAGCATTTTATTGAACGAACAAAAAAAGAAATAACCAACATGAAGCAATCTTTCTTAATTATTTTATTGATAGCTGCCGGCATCTGCCGGGCCAACCCCGAACCGCCCGCGAAAGATAAGAGGCCCAATATCATTCTCATCCTCGCCGACGATTTGGGCTATTCCGATCTCGGTTGTTTTGGAGGTGAGGTGCAAACGCCGAATTTAGATCAGATGGCGAAAGCTGGCATCCGCTTTACGCAATTTTACAATATCTCCAGATGTTGCCCAACGCGCGCCTCTTTACTTACCGGCATGTATAACCACGATGCCGGCATCGGCGACATGACAACGCAAAAGGACAACCAGGCCTATAAAGGTCATTTGGGAAAAGACGTGGTGACTATTGCTGAAGTGCTGAAGGAGGCCGGCTATCAAACCGCGATGACCGGTAAATGGCATGTTTCTAATACGATAACGCAACCTAATAAAGAGGCGCAATTGCGGTGGTTAAATCACCAGGAGCAGCACCCGCTGTTTTCTCCGATCGAGCAATATCCTACCAACAGGGGTTTCGATAAATATTATGGAACCATTTGGGGTGTCGTTGATTTTTTTGATCCTTTCAGCCTCGTGGAAGGCACGCAGCCTGTAACTAAAGTTCCTGAAGATTATTATCACACAGACGCGATTAATGATAAAGCAGCAAGCTATATCCGCGATATGGCAAAAGAGGATGAACCTTTCTTTTTATATGTTGCTCAAAACGCGCCTCACTGGCCGCTGCATGCGCTACCAGAAGACATTGAAAAATATAAAAATACCTATACCAAAGGCTGGGAAGCCATTAGGGAGGCCCGTTTCAGCAGAATGGCAAAAATGGGGCTGGTTGATCCCAAAGTTACAAAGTTATCTCCGCGCCATCCCGATGAAATAAGTTGGGCCGACAATCCCAATAAAGCATGGGATGCCCGGGCCATGGCTGTGCATGCCGCCATGATCGACAGGATGGATCAGGGTATTGGTCGTATTTTCGCGGCGCTCAAAGAAACGAATGAACTGGACAATACATTAATCGTTTTTCTTAGCGATAACGGCGCCAGCGCCGAACTGTGTGAGCGCTATGGTCCGGGGTTCGATCGGCCGGGCGCGACCAGAGACGGCAGGGAAATTGCTTATAATACGGACAAATCTGTATTGCCTGGCCCGCAAACAACCTTCTTCTCAATCGGGCCGCATTGGGCGAATGTTGCTAACACGCCCTATCGCCTGTGGAAATCGCAATCGACCGAAGGCGGCATTCATACGCCCATGATCGTGTCGTGGCCCGCAGCTATCAAACAAAAGGGAAGCATTAACAGCAGCCGGGTAAGCCACGTGATGGACTTTATGGCTACTTTTATTGAACTCGCCGGAGCAACTTATCCAAAATCTTATAAGGGCAACACAATTCTTCCGTTGGAAGGCAAAAGCTTTGTATCAGCGTTAAAAGGAAAGAAAGACAATGGCCATGAAATTCTTTTTAATGAACACGAAGGCGCTAAATACGCGCGCCAGCAAAATTGGAAATTGGTGATGACGCAGGGGCAAAAAAAATGGAGTTTATACGATTTATCGAAGGATCCGACGGAGCTGGATGATCTGGCTGCTCAATTTCCGGAGAAAGTGAAATCCTTGTCTGAAAGCTGGAACAACTGGGCGCGGCAGCATCACGTTTTACCCAAGCCGAGATAATAATGCGGTTGCCGTAAAAATCGCATCTTTGAAATATAAATTTGCAATATGATGATGAGAAGCATGCGATGGCTGATTGTTTTTCTTTTGTTGGCGGTGAAGGTATACGGCCAGGAAATGTACCCGGTTATCCCCGGCGATTTTCCGGATCCTTCAATTATAAAACAAGGCGATCAGTATTTTGCAATTGGAACCTCTTCTGAGTGGGCGCCTCATTTCCCGATTTTTAGATCAACCGATTTAAAAAGTTGGAAGCAAACCGGATATCTTTTTGACAAGGCCCCGGAATGGACTTCCGCTTCATTTTGGGCGCCGGAATATTTTTACCACAACAAAACCTATTATGTTTATTACACGGCGCGCCGAAAATCTGACAATGTATCCTGCATTGGCGTAGCAACATCAAAATACCCCGATCGCGGTTTCACGGATCATGGAATTTTGATTGCTTATGGCACGGAAGCAATTGACGCTTTCGTTTTCGACGATGGCGGTCAATTGTATATAAGCTGGAAAGCATACGGGCTTGATAAAAGGCCCATAGAAATTTTAGGTTCGAAATTATCCTCCGATGGCTTAAGATTAGAGGGTGCGCCTTTCAGTATGTTGAAAGACACAAATGGCGTAGGCATCGAGGGACAAAGCATTTTAAAACGAAACGGTTTTTACTATCTTTTTTACTCCGCCGGAGCTTGCTGCGGCATGCGATGTGATTATAATGTTCGCGTAGCAAGAGCGCGCCACATCACAGGCCCTTACGAGGATGCGCCCGAGAATCCCATCATGAAAGGCAATAGCGACTGGACTTGCACCGGTCACGGCACGTTTGTGGCTGGTCCCGACAATGCGCACTACTATTTGTATCATGCTTATAACCGATCATCGATGGTGCGCACCGGCCGCCAGGGCATGTTGGCCAAATTGCTATGGAACCAAACAACGCAGTGGCCGGCGCTTCAGGAAATTTCGGGCGGCCCGTATCCTTCGGGTATAAAGGATGATTTTTCAGGGAATTCTTATGCGCTTCAGTGGCAGTGGGATTTTCGGCATGCAACGCCTGTTATTAAGCAACAGCATGGCCGCTTGCTTCTTTCCGGATCTTACGCGTCAGAAAATAAAG